>NZ_JFHW01000020.1:0-1369 GCF_000612205.1 Enterobacter sp. 5-4
CAAAGCCAGACTACGGGCTGGCCGTCTGGGATGCGTCAGGGACGCTTATTTTGACAAACGAAACGCGCTCACTCAGTGATGTGGTAACCCTCGGTACTGCCGGAGTAGATGCAAGTTCAGGTTATAACATCAATACCACGCTTGCGGGGAAATGGGCCTGTATGCCTGCCATGCTGGGTCTAATTACTGGAGTGATATCGGCCGGCGGCCAGCCGCAGCCCTACTCGGCGATTTACAAGAGCATGGCAAAACTTGAGGGAGGCAATACGCGAATATTCGCAAGACCACAAACAACGCCCAGCGGAAACCTTCAGAACGTCGCGTATTCAAATCTGAGAAACGTGATTATGGCCATCAACTGCGCCAACTACGATTGATCGTTTTCAGCGATCAATCTTATGAAATTGATCTACAGAATCAATTATATCCCTTTAATTCATCTTGTTATTGTTTATCTTCGTTAATACCCTGGGATATAACCACGATGAAAAACATGATTCTTTGCCTGGCGGTGGCTGTATTGCTCTCCGGTTGCGCTGGCGTTCTTCAGAAGCAGCAACCCATATGTACCGGAACGGCCCTGATCGGCGGACAGGAAAACACCGTCCAGATTTACGGAGTGCGCAAGCAAAGTAACCAGACCCAGTACCGCGCCGGTTACCCATTTAACTGGTCATGGGTCAGCGCAAACACGTTCAGTAGTACCACCTGCCATTAACTCAAACATTTTTGAATAAACCTCGCTCCGGCGGGGTTTTTTATTGCCCGAAAGGAGCGCATATGTCTGCAGGAACTATTACCCTGACAAACGGATCCGCTATTGTTGGCGGTTCCGGAACCTCATTCGCAACCGAACTCGCCGCAGGTGACTTTATTGTCTCCACTGTGGGCGGTGTTGATTATACGCTGCCAGTAAAAACGGTTGACGGTAATACCCAGGTGACGCTGGTTAGTAACTTTACCGGGCCTACTCAGGCCGGCGCGGCCTGGTCAGCTGTTCCCCGCGTTGCGCTGAACATGGTAACTGCTGCGCT
The DNA here is from genome assembly GCF_000612205.1 of Enterobacter sp. 5-4. Classification (NCBI taxonomy): domain Bacteria; kingdom Pseudomonadati; phylum Pseudomonadota; class Gammaproteobacteria; order Enterobacterales; family Enterobacteriaceae; genus Enterobacter; species Enterobacter sp. 5-4. The sequence goes on from NZ_JFHW01000020.1 coordinate 1,035, forward strand.
GGTGGCACAAAGTGCAGAAGCGCTGCGTGGACTGAATTACGACAAACAGAACTGGCAAAGTATTTTTTCTGGAAACGGCAATGTAACAGTAACTTTGCCGGATGGGACGAAATGGACGGGACCAGCATGGAATAGCATTATCACTACTCTCTCAGGCAAGGCGGCAAAAGGTGCAAACGATGACATTACCTCGCTAAGCGGACTCACTACAGCGCTGTCTCTGGAGCAGGGTGGTACTGGTTCGACAACCGAAACTGGCGCTCGCAAAAACCTCGGTCTGGGAACTTCTGCAACGAAAAACACAGGAAAAACGAGCAATGATGTCATGCAGCCCG
>NZ_JFHW01000021.1:0-1028 GCF_000612205.1 Enterobacter sp. 5-4
AAAACCTACGGTGGTTCTGCTCGTGCATTCGACCAGATCGATAACGCACCAGAAGAAAAAGCTCGTGGTATCACCATCAACACCTCTCACGTTGAGTACGACACCCCGACTCGCCACTACGCACACGTAGACTGCCCAGGCCACGCCGACTATGTTAAAAACATGATCACCGGTGCTGCGCAGATGGACGGCGCGATCCTGGTTGTTGCTGCGACTGACGGCCCAATGCCTCAGACTCGTGAGCACATCCTGCTGGGTCGTCAGGTAGGCGTTCCTTACATCATCGTGTTCCTGAACAAATGCGACATGGTTGATGACGAAGAGCTGCTGGAACTGGTAGAGATGGAAGTTCGTGAACTGCTGTCTCAGTACGATTTCCCAGGTGACGATACCCCAATCGTTCGTGGTTCTGCTCTGAAAGCGCTGGAAGGCGACGCAGAGTGGGAAGCGAAAATCATCGAACTGGCTGGCTTCCTGGATTCTTACATCCCAGAACCAGAGCGTGCGATTGACAAGCCATTCCTGCTGCCAATCGAAGACGTATTCTCCATCTCCGGTCGTGGTACCGTTGTTACCGGTCGTGTAGAGCGCGGTATCATCAAAGTTGGTGAAGAAGTTGAAATCGTTGGTATCAAAGAGACTGCGAAGTCTACCTGTACTGGCGTTGAAATGTTCCGCAAACTGCTGGACGAAGGCCGTGCTGGTGAGAACGTTGGTGTTCTGCTGCGTGGTATCAAACGTGAAGAAATCGAACGTGGTCAGGTTCTGGCGAAGCCAGGCTCAATCAAGCCACACACCAAGTTCGAATCTGAAGTGTACATCCTGTCCAAAGACGAAGGCGGCCGTCATACTCCGTTCTTCAAAGGCTACCGTCCACAGTTCTACTTCCGTACTACTGACGTGACCGGTACCATCGAACTGCCAGAAGGCGTTGAGATGGTAATGCCAGGCGACAACATCAAGATGGTTGTGACGCTGATCCACCCAATCGCGATGGACGACGGTCTGCGTTTCGCAATCCGTGAAGG
>NZ_JFHW01000022.1:0-376968 GCF_000612205.1 Enterobacter sp. 5-4
GGTTAGAATACCTGCCTGTCACGCAGGGGGTCGCGGGTTCGAGTCCCGTCCGTTCCGCCACTTATTAAAAGCCCTGAGCTAACGCTCAGGGCTTTTTTCTTATCTGACGTTTAATTATTGCGAAATCAGCAAAAATCCTCTGCATTTTGCGATCTTTTTCTCTATAACACCGCCAGCGATAATCGTCCTCAGTTTACGAACATAATGATTGAGGAATAGTATGACTCTCCCTGCATTTGGTTTGGGCACTTTCCGCCTGAAAGACGACGTTGTTATCGCATCAGTTAAAACCGCACTCGAACTGGGCTACCGTGCTGTTGATACGGCGCAGATCTATGAAAACGAAGCAGCCGTTGGACAAGCTCTCGAAGAGAGCGGTGTGCCGCGTAATGAGCTGTTTATTACCACGAAAATCTGGATTGAGAATCTCAGCAAAGACAAGCTGATCCCAAGCCTGAAAGAAAGCCTGAAAAAACTGCGTACTGACTACGTGGATCTGACGCTGGTCCACTGGCCATCACCGAACGATGCCGTCTCCGTGGAAGAATTCATGCAGGCGCTGCTGGAAGCGAAAAAACAGGGCTTAACGCGTGAAATTGGGATCTCCAACTTCACGATCCCGCTGATGGAAAAGGCCATTGCTGCTGTTGGCGCAGAAAATATTGCAACCAACCAGATTGAGCTCTCTCCATATCTGCAAAACCGCAAAGTGGTGGACTGGGCAAAACAGCATGGGATCCACATCACCTCATACATGACGCTGGCCTACGGTAAGGCACTGAAAGATGAGGTGATTATCCGTATCGCCGAGAAGCATAATGCGACGGCTGCGCAGGTCATTCTGGCATGGGCAATGGGTGAAGGGTATGCCGTGATCCCATCATCCACTAAGCGTGAAAACCTGGCGAGCAACCTGTTAGCAACGGATCTTCATCTGGATGCTGACGATAAAAAAGCGATCGCAGCCCTGGAGTGCAACGATCGCCTGGTCAGCCCGGAAGGCTTAGCGCCAAACTGGGATTAAGTTTGACCCACCCTCTGTAACCTGAACCCTCACACAGCTCCTCCGGGAGCTGTTTTTATATGTTCACTCAGAAAATCGATAAAGGCACGAATGCGCGTACTCACCGCTCTGTCGCTGTAATACACCGCGCTGAAAGGCATTTCGACTGGCAGGCGTTTATCGGCCATCAATTCCACCAGTTCACCCCGCGCAATCTCCTTATCAATCATATAGTCAGACAAACAGGCGATACCGTTGCCTTCAAGACACAATTGCTTCAGCGTCTCCCCGCTGTTGGACGACAACCCGCAGGTGATCTCATGCAACTGACCGTCAGGGCAGGCGACGGGCCAGGTATTTAGCGAAACGGGTTCCGTGAAGCCCAGGCACAAATGCTGTTTCAACTCCTCAACCGTCTCCGGTTTGCCATGTTCAGCAATATACTGTGGCGACGCGATAATTTTACGGTAGCTGGCAAACAGCGGGCGGGCCCGCAGGCTTGAATCGGTCAGCGTTCCGGCCCGGATCGCCACATCTACCTTTCGCTCGATGAGGTTAATAAACGTCTCGGACGAGACCAGAGAGAGCGTCATCTCCGGATAGCGTTCACGGAAAGGTTTGATTAGCGGCATCAGAAAGTGCAGCACAACCGGCGTGGCTGCATCAATGCGCAGTAACCCACGCGGCGTGCTGCGGGTCTCCATAATCTCGGTCTCTGCTGCGGCCATCTCCTGCAGTACCGACTGCACGCGGCGAAAATAACGCTCACCTTCCTCCGTCAGGCTCAGCTGCCGCGTCGTTCGGTTGAGCAGACTCACCCCAAGCTTCATCTCCAGCTTTTTTACCGAGCGGCTGATGGCTGAGTTAGCCTGTCCCAGCTGTTCGGCCGCGCGGCTAAAGCTGCCGCTTTCAACCACGGCGACAAAGATTGTCAGCTCTTCTGACGTTGCTTTCATTGTTGCACCACCCGCAAAATTCTATTGAGATTTTGACCATTTTTGTTATTTAAGCACTGACGCATACTGCCTGTCATCTTAATCCTGATGATACGGAGTATTTTATGCCACTGGCGCTACTTGCCCTGACGATCAGTGCCTTCGCAATTGGCACGACCGAATTTGTTATCGTGGGACTGGTTCCCACCATTGCTAACCAGCTTGCGATCTCGCTGCCCTCCGCCGGATTGCTGGTGTCTATCTATGCCCTGGGCGTTGCCGTCGGTGCGCCAGCCCTGACGGCCCTGACAGGACGTTTCCCACGTAAGCAGCTGTTAGTTGCACTGATGGTGCTGTTCACTGCTGGCAACATTCTGGCCTGGCAGGCGCCGGACTACACCACGCTGGTCATCGCTCGGCTGTTGACCGGCCTTGCTCACGGGGTGTTCTTCTCGATTGGTTCTACTATTGCAACCAGCCTGGTACCCAAAGAGAAAGCGGCATCCGCCATTGCGATCATGTTCGGTGGGTTGACCGTTGCACTCGTTACGGGCGTACCGTTGGGCACGTTTATCGGACAACACTTCGGCTGGCGTGAAACGTTCCTGGCCGTCTCCCTACTGGGCGTCATTGCCTTGGTGACCAGCCTGCTGCTGGTGCCGTCGAATATTCCAGGCCGGGCCAGCGCTAGCTTGAGCGATCAGCTGAAGGTACTTACGCATCCGCGTTTGCTGATCATCTACGCGGTTACGGCGCTGGGCTATGGTGGCGTATTCACTGCTTTTACCTTCCTGGCACCGATGATGCAGGACCTGGCGGGCTTCTCTACCAACGCCGTGAGCTGGATCTTGCTGGGGTACGGTATTTCCGTTGCGATTGGCAATATCTGGGGCGGCAAGCTTGCGGATAAGCATGGTGCGGTGCCGGCGCTGAAATTCATCTTCGCCGCGCTGGTTGTTCTGCTGATGATTTTCCAGTTCACCGCCTCGATACAGTACGCCGCGCTGGTCACGGTACTGGTCATGGGGATCTTCGCTTTTGGTAATGTGCCAGGGCTTCAGGTCTACGTTGTACAGAAAGCCGAGCTTTATACGCCAAATGCGGTGGACGTGGCATCGGGGCTGAACATTGCCGCATTTAATATTGGTATTGCGCTGGGTTCAATTATTGGCGGACAAACCGTCGAGCACTTCGGATTGACCCAGACCCCGTGGATTGGCGCGGTGATTGTCCTGATCGCCTTCCTGCTGATTGGCATGAGCGGACGTCTGGATAAGCCAGCCCGCGTTGCGCTGGGGTAACATCAGTAAGCGCTGGCTTACAAAACTGGAAAGCGGTTTCTCAGAAATTGCGTTGAAAGTGTGACCTAAAGTCCCTATAACATTAGAACCAGTCCGTTTTCCGGACTGGTTCATGTTACAGAGGCTGTTTCCAAAAGTGCGAAAAAATACCTATGCCATGCGTTATGTTGCCGGAATGCCCGCGGAGAGGATCTTGCCTCCGGGGTCGTTTGCGAGCATCAGTCAGGCATTACCCGCCGGCACACCGTTAAGCAGCGATGAAAAAATCCGCGTACTGGTGTGGAATATCTTTAAGCAGCAGCGTGCGGAGTGGTTATCGGTACTCAAGAATTTTGGCAAAGATGCCCATCTGGTTCTGCTCCAGGAGGCGCAAACCACCCCTGAGCTGGTCCGGTTTGCCACCACTCACTATCTTGCCGCCGACCAGGTACCGGCCTTTGTTCTGCCTCAGCACCCCTCGGGGGTGATGACGCTTTCAGCAGCACATCCGGTCTATTGTTGTCCATTGCGCGAACGCGAGCCTATCCTGCGTCTGGCGAAATCGGCACTGGTGACGGTCTATCCACTGCCGGATACCCGTATGCTGATGGTCGTGAATATCCACGCGGTAAACTTCAGCCTGGGCGTGGATGTTTATAGCAAGCAGTTACTTCCGATCGGCGATCAGATTGCGCATCACAGTGGGCCGATCATTATGGCCGGTGATTTCAATGCCTGGAGCCGCCCGCGCATGAATGCGCTGTACCGCTTTGCGCGCGAAATGTCGCTGCGTGAAGTCCGTTTTAGCGATGACCAGCGCAAAAAAGCCTTTGGTCGTCCTCTCGATTTTGTCTTCTACCGTGGTTTAAGCGTACACGACGCCTCTGTGCTGGTGACGCGCGCCTCCGATCATAACCCTCTACTAGTCGAATTCAGTCCCGGCAAACCTGATAAATAATGGTGTGTCAGGTCTGCCGTGGGGCAGACCTGCGCGGGTGCTGCCCTTCTATTTTTAACCCACAAAGGACAGTACGATGACAACAACACACTCCCATCATGACAACGTAGAAAAACAGTTTGGTTCTCAGGCAAATGCCTATCTGAGCAGCGCCGTGCACGCTTCAGGTCGCGATCTGGTGCGTCTCGGTGAACGTCTGTCGGCATTCCCGCAGGCGCACGTGCTGGATTTAGGCTGCGGGGCAGGGCATGCCAGCTTCACGGCTGCGCAGCAGGTGGCGCACGTAACCGCATATGACTTATCCAGCCAGATGCTGGAGGTGGTTGCTGAAGCGGCGAAAGCGAAGGGACTGGGCAACATTGATACGCGTCAGGGCTATGCCGAATCCTTACCTTTTGATGATGCCTCGTTTGAGGTGGTGATCAGCCGTTATTCCGCGCACCACTGGCATGATGTTGGCCAGGCATTACGCGAAGTCAAACGCGTTCTGAAGCCGGGTGGCATCTTCATTATTATGGATGTCATGTCGCCTGGGCATCCGGTACGTAATATCTGGCTGCAGACGGTGGAAGCGCTGCGCGACACCTCCCATGTGCAAAACTACGCCAGCGGAGAGTGGTTATCGCTTATCACGGAAGCGGGGCTGATCGCGCGTTCGTTAATCACAGACCGTTTACCGCTGGAGTTTAGCTCGTGGATAGCGCGTATGCGCACCCCGGAAGCATTAAGCCAGGCTATCAGGCTGTATCAGGAGAGTGCGTCGGCAGAGGTGAAGGCGTACTTTGAACTGCAGGACGATGGTTCATTTACCAGCGATACCATCATGGCGGAAGCGCAAAAAGCGGGATAAACAAAAAAGGCACCGAGGGGAATCGGTGCCTTTTTATCTTTCGGTCGTGTTATCAGGAGTCTGGCGTCGCGCTGTTCTTCACAAACAGCGTTAGCTGGTCGCCCGGTTTCAGATTGTCAGTATCGTTGTTCCAGCGCATCACATCTTTGATGTTCACGCCGTGACGTTTTGCGATACTGGACAGCGAATCACCCTTGCGCACGCGATAGGTAATGCTATCGCTGTTGCTGGCGAGACGCTGTGCGCTGCTACCTGCACCCACCGTCAGAGTTTGACCCACTTTCAGGCCTGAACTGCGCAGGTTATTCCACTGCTGCAGATCTTTCGCATTCACGCCAAGACGTGACGCAATGCCCGAAAGCGTATCACCTGAACGAACCTTATAGCTGCGGCTGTTAACTGATGATGCATCCGCGATCAGCGTTGACTGAACGGCGGCGATTTCACCCGAAGCTAAAGACTCACGTAACTGCTCAGCATGTTTCTGCGGAACCATTACATACTGCGGGCCACTCGCCCCCAGCGTTGAGCCTTTAACGCCAGCATTAAAGGTTTTCAATTTACTTACCGACATACCCGTCATATCAGCAACCTGTTGAATATCAACCGGATTGCTGAGGCGAACACGCGCCAGTGCACGACTTTCGTCTGGTGTTGGCAGTTGTACACCGTAACGCTTGCTGTTCTTGAGAATATCGCTCAAAGCCAGCATTTTCGGTACGTAAATCTTTGTTTCCTGTGGCAGTGAGAGCGACCAAAAATCGGTGGATTTACCCCGTGCTTTATTCGCTTTCATTGCCTTCAGTACACGACCTTCGCCGCTATTGTACGCTGCGACCGTTAACAGCCAGTCGCCGTCAAACATCTTGTTCAGACGTTGCATCATGTCGAGAGCGGCTGTCGTTGAAGCGACAACATCGCGACGCGCATCATAGTTGCGGGTCTGTTTCAGACCATAGTTTCGCCCGGTGCTCGGAATGATCTGCCAAATGCCTGCGGCATTGGCGCCAGACGTCGCGTGTGGGTCAAAAGCGCTCTCCACTATGGGTAGGAGTACCAGCTCCATAGGCATGTTACGTTTCTTAACTTGCCCGGCTATCCAGTACATATACGGCTCTGCCCGTAACGTTACATCGTGGAGATAGCTCTTATTACTTAAATACTTCTGTTTCTGTTCGCGAATCCGGCTGTTTTCCGGAATTCCCATCTTTAGCTCGTCGCCAATAGAGGTCCACAAGTCTTGCTCCTGCGCGAAAGATGTCCCATCGTCCATCCAGCGCGCCGAACTTGTAAACTTCCCTGCTTCCCCTTGACCAGCTGCAGAAAGGCTCTGTGCGTGCTGTTGTACGTTGCTGCCGTTCTGCGACTGGCAACCTACAAGCAGGACAGAGGCGAGTAATATCGCTTTTGCCTTCATGTGTGTGTCAATAGTTGCTTAAAAGACGAGCGATGATAACGGCGAATTTTTGAAAAGGCAACCAGCAATTATCTGAAGTTATCTTTCTTTGACCTTAACCATGCAAATCGCTGTTCTGGTTGTTGCAAATTTGTTTCTTGGTTAATTTTGCTAATTAAATCAATATCATCTGTTCGCAAAAATAAATTAATTTGGCGCTCGTTTTTCAGAATTACGGGGAGTGTGTTTTGGTTTTTTGCACGTAACTCCTTCACTTTGTGATAATAATCCTGAATCGCCCGATCCTCAGGCAACAGGCTGACGGCAAACTTCATATTTCCTAATGTATACTCATGTGCGCAACAAATAACGGTGTCATCGGGTAATGCGTTAATCTTCTGTAAAGACTGATACATTTGCGCTGGTGTTCCTTCAAACAGCCTTCCGCAGCCCCCTGAGAACAGCGTGTCACCGCAAAAAAGATAAGGCTTACTGTAGAAACACAGATGTCCCATAGTGTGACCCGGTGTGGCAAATACGGAAAACTCCCACTCACGTATGAGGATTTTTTCGCCTTCTTCGACTACTTGCGTGACACCCTTATCTTGTGCCTCTGACGGTCCGTAAACCACAACATGCGGAAAATGGGTACGCAGTTCAGGTACACCGCCCGTATGATCGTTATGGTGATGCGTCAACAGAATAGCTTCCGGCTGCCAGCCGTTCTCTTCTATTGCGCGCAGTACGGGGGCGGATTCTCCGGGATCGACAATGACGCATCGACGTTCATCGTCAACCAAAACCCAGATGTAATTGTCCTCAAAAGCAGAAATACTGATAAGATTCATACATTACCTCTTATAGCGTGGCGGGTGTGTTGATGAAACCGGCAAGGATACCTCAGACTGTCGCAGCACCGGAACGTTGGGCGGAACTGCCCTGGGGTGAATACTATCGCGAGGCGTTAGAGCAACAGCTGAAGCCCTGGCTCGCGAAAATGTATGGCTTTCACCTGCTTAAGATTGGCAATCTCAGCGCGGAAATCAATACCGAAAGCTGCGCTATCTCGCATCAGGTGAACGTCTCTCTCGGCGGATCGCCGGTTCAGGTGAAAGCAGACCCGTTACATCTGCCGTTTGCGGAAAAATCCGTTGATGCGTGTTTGCTCGCACATACGTTACCCTGGTGCAGCGATCCGCACCGTCTGCTTCGCGAAGCCGATCGCGTGCTGATTGATGACGGCTGGCTGGTGCTGAGCGGATTCAACCCGCTGAGCCTGATGGGCCTGCGAAAGCTGGTACCGGTGCTGCGCCGGACGCCGCCTTACAACAGCCGGATGTTCACCATGATGCGCCAGCTCGACTGGCTGTCACTGCTTAACTTCGAAGTGCTCTGCTACGGCGGCTTTCAGGTGCTGCCCTGGGCACGGCAGGGGGGCGTCTTGTTGAGCACGCATTTGCCTGCCTTAGGCTGCATGCAGTTTATCGTCGCGCGTAAGCGAACCATTCCCCTAACGCTTAATCCCATGAAGCAGAGCAAATCGAAAACACCGATCCGCCAGACCGTTGGCGCCACGCGGCAGTACAGAAAGCCCTGATCAGGATTCAGGCTGATAACCCGCGTCCTCATGCGCAGGGTTAGCGGCTGCCGCACGCGCCAGTTCGTCACAGCGTTCGTTTTCCGGATGACCGGCGTGCCCTTTAACCCACTCCCACTTGATCTGGTGCTGTCCCAGGGCGGCATCAAGCCGTTTCCAGAGATCGACGTTCTTGACCGGTTTCTTATCGGCAGTCTTCCAGCCGCGTTTTTTCCAGTTATGGATCCACTGGGTAATTCCCTGACGAACGTACTGGCTGTCGGTACTTAACACCACGTCACAATGTTCTTTTAACGCCTCCAGCGCCACAATGGCCGCCATGAGCTCCATCCGGTTGTTGGTGGTCAGAAAATAGCCTTCGCTAAAAGTTTTTTCATGCTGGCGATAACGCATAATCGCGCCGTAGCCGCCGGGACCCGGGTTGCCGAGACAAGATCCATCGGTGAAAATTTCTACCTGTTTACGCATCTCTGGTAGACTTCCTGTATTTGAAACGTTCAGTTAAACGATAAGTCTGACATAAATGACCGCTATGAGCACTGCAATTACTCGCCAGATCGTCCTCGATACCGAAACCACCGGTATGAACCAGATTGGCGCGCACTACGAAGGGCATAAGATCATTGAGATCGGTGCCGTTGAAGTGGTGAACCGTCGTCTTACGGGGAACAACTTCCACGTCTATCTCAAGCCCGATCGGCTGGTGGATCCCGAAGCGTTCGGCGTTCACGGTATTGCCGATGAGTTCTTGCTGGATAAGCCGACTTTTGCGGACGTGGCTGACGAATTCCTGGAATACATCAGGGGCGCTGAGCTTGTTATCCATAACGCCTCGTTCGATATCGGCTTTATGGATTATGAATTCAGCAAGCTTAATCGTGATATCCCGAAGACGAACACCTTCTGTAAGGTGACAGACAGTCTGGCGCTGGCGAGGAAAATGTTCCCCGGCAAGCGTAACAGCCTGGATGCACTGTGTTCGCGCTACGAGATAGATAATACCAAACGAACGCTCCACGGGGCGTTGCTCGATGCCCAGATCCTCGCCGATGTCTATCTGACGATGACCGGTGGGCAGACGTCTATGAAGTTCAGTATGGAAAATGAGTCGCAGCAAACGCAGGGCGAAGCGGGTATTCAGCGTGTCGTCCGTCAGGCAAGTCGGCTGCGGGTTGTTTTAGCCAGTGATGAAGAGCTGCTTAATCACGAATCCCGTCTTGATCTGGTGCAAAAGAAGGGCGGCAGCTGTCTCTGGCGTGCCTGAAAAAACGCCGGAACGCCTGTAAAATCATCGTTTGGGCGATTTTTGCAGCAAACGATTCAAAACGCGAGAAAAAGCGTTGACGAGATCGGAGGCGCACCGTAATATGCGCCTCGTTCCCCAAACGGGAACAGTGGAGCGGTAGTTCAGTCGGTTAGAATACCTGCCTGTCACGCAGGGGGTCGCGGGTTCGAGTCCCGTCCGTTCCGCCACTATTCAGAAGGCCTGAATCAGAAATGATTCAGGCCTTCGTCGTTTCAGCCAGCTGTGATTCCATTCCCTCTCTTCTGACTTGTAGTTAACAAAAAGTTAATATCAATAGTGCAATTAATTAACAATTGCACATCATTAGTGCATTCTTTGCACTGTTGTTGTGCATTTTTCCACCGCCGGCTATTCAGGCACGAGTCAGATTGTGTCTCTCTGTAAAAAAGAATTCATACAGAATCATCTGCTTATAACCCGCTATGCAAAAAATTACTGAACCAATTGCAGATTGGTTTGGTTATTGCTTAATCATTAGCACGATAAGCGTCATTCCATATCAATAACTTATCGTTAATAAAAATAAAGCAATGATGAAAGCGAGCGAACCAATATGGAAAAACCGTCACGGTTTCTGGCCAATTCCAGCACCGCGCTTGAGCAGTTGCGCGGGCTAATCAACCAGCATGAGTCAACACCAGGCATTCCGCTGCCCACGGAACGTGAGCTGTCGGACACTCTCGGCGTAGGACGACGTGAAGTCCGTCGTGCGCTGGACGTGCTGGAAGAAGAGGGGCGTATCTGGCGTAAGCAGGGCAAAGGGACCTTTATCGGCCCGTCAGCACCTGTTGAACCGCTGGCCCTTCAGGGATTGGTTCAGCAAACCAACCTTCTGGAAGTGATGGAAGCTCGTCTGCAGCTCGAACCCGGCTTAGCCCGGCTTGCGGCACTGCGTGCCACCAGGGAAAACCTCGCGCTCATGCAGCGCATGCTGGAACGCATCGACAAAGTCAGCCCGGATGACCGCGATCTCAACGAACTGTGGGATAGCGCTTTTCACCGCGCCATTGCGGAAGCGGCGGGCAACCGCCTGATGCTCGGCCTGTTTGATGCCATTGATGCCGTGCGGCGTGAACCGGGCTGGCAGCATCTGCGCGAACTGGCACGCACCCCCGAGCGTGTCGATAGCTATAACGACCACCACCACAAGATCATGGCTGCCATTATCCATCGCCAGCCTAACGAGGCCGCGACCGCGATGCGCGAACACCTGCTCAGCCTGCAAACCGCCCTGATTCAGGCGATCCACCTCGAGGACGACTTCACGCCATGACGACAATCCCCTTTAAGGACGCCACGCCCGTATTGCAAGTAAAAAATCTCAACGTTACGTTCGCGGGCTCGCCGGTAAGCGTGCTTGACGGTATCTCGTTGACCGTCAGGGCGGGCGAAACGCTGGCGCTGGTGGGAGAATCCGGCTGTGGGAAAAGTATCACCTCCCTGGCGCTGATGGGGTTATTGCCCGCCAGCGCACGGATCGTCAGCGGGGAGATGCAGTTTCGTCGCCACGATCTGCGCAAGCTCTCGCCGCGGGAATATGCCGATCTGCGCGGTAGCGAGCTGGCGATGATTTTCCAGGAGCCGATGACCTCGCTCAATCCGGCGTTTACGCTGGGCGATCAGCTGAGCGAGGCGGTTATGCGTCATCAGGACGTCTCGCGCGCAGAGGCGATGAAGATCGCGCTGCAGATCCTTGAGAAAGTGCAGATTCCGGCAGCAGAGATGCGATTGAAAGCCTATCCCCACCAGCTTTCCGGCGGCATGCGCCAGCGCGTGATGATAGCCATGGCGCTGATCAATCATCCTAAATTATTGATTGCCGACGAGCCGACCACCGCGCTCGACGTCACCATCCAGGCGCAAATCCTCGCCTTACTCAACACCTTGAAAGAGGAAACCGGCACGGCGGTGCTGATGATCACCCACGATTTAGGCGTGGTGGCCGAAGTGGCGCAGCAGGTGGCGGTGATGTATGCCGGACAGGTGGTAGAGCAGGGGAGCGTCGAGGCGATATTTGCCGACCCGCAGCACCCGTACACCATCGGCCTGATGGGCTCGATCCCCTCCCTTAGCGCACGCAAGGGCCCGCTTTCCACTATTCCCGGATCGGTCCCGCTGCCGGAATCCATGCCGCAAGGCTGCCGTTTCGCAACGCGCTGCCCGTTTGCGCAGTCGCGCTGCCATGACGAAAAACCGCCGCTCACCACGCTCGGCGCGGGCCATCGGGTTGCCTGCTTCCGCGTGCCGCTCGAACACCACATCGCCCTGGGAGAGACCGCATGACCACGCCCATTCTGGAAGCTCGGGACCTCAGCAAGCTGTTCCCCGGCCCGAAAAAACTCTTTACCCCCGCCCGGTTTGTGACGGCGGTCGATCGCGTGTCGCTTGCCGTGATGCCGGGCGAAACGCTGGCGATTGTCGGCGAGTCCGGTTCCGGAAAATCCACGCTTGGCCGCCTGCTGCTGCGCCTGCTGGCCGCCAGCGAAGGACGCGTGTTTTATCAGGGGGAGGAAATTACCCACGCCACAGGCGCCCGTCTGAACCAGCTCCGGCGCGAGCTGCAGATTATTTTTCAGGATCCTTTTGCCTCGCTGAATCCGCGCATGACGGTGGAGCAGATCGTCGGTGAGCCGCTGTGGCTGCACCAGAACATGAAGAAAGGGGACCGGCAGCACCGCGTTGCCGAACTGCTTAAGACCGTGGGCCTGCCCGCCGCCTGGGCCGGGCGCTACCCGCACGAGTTTTCCGGCGGGCAGCGCCAGCGTATCGGCATTGCGCGCGCGCTGGCCTCAGGACCAAAGCTGCTGCTGGGCGATGAGCCGGTATCCGCGCTGGATGTGTCGGTGCAGGCGCAGGTGGTCAATTTACTGGAAAGCCTGAAGCACCAGCTGGGGCTGACGATGGTGATTGTCGCCCACGGTCTGGCTGTTATTCGCCATATGAGCTACCGCGTGGCGGTCATGTACCTCGGGCAAATCGTCGAGCTTGCCAGCGTCGATGAGATCTTTGACGCACCGCTGCACCCCTATACCCAGGCGCTGATCGCCTCGGCGCCGCAGATGCAGCCGGGCGCTGAACGCGACGCGCCGCTGCTGCAGGGGGACTTACCGAACCCGGCCAGTCCGCCGTCCGGCTGCCGTTTCCACACCCGCTGCCCGTACGTCACCGACGAATGCCGTCAGGTCGAGCCGATTAATCAGGTGCTCGACGGCGGGCGTCAGGTTGCCTGTCATCGCTGGCAGGAGATCAACCGCGATCGCAGCGTTATCCAGATCGCACCGCCATCCGCTGCGTTTCTGCGCCGCCGCGCGCTGTTTGAACACGCGGCCACCCACTCGTCCCTTCCTTCAAGGAACTCATGATAATGACAATGCGTAATTCTCTTTTGACCGTACTGGGAAGTGTTATGTTGCTTGGCGCGGCGCTGCCCGCCCATTCTGAAAGTGTGCTGCGTATTGGCCTGGGGGCTGACCCGGACATGCTCGACCCGCATCTGGCGCGCACCTACTATGGCCGCTTCGTCTTTGCCTCCCTGTGCGACAGGCTGGTGGATGTGGATGAAAACCTGAAGGTCGTCCCAGGTCTGGCCAAAGACTGGGCGTGGAGTGACGACGGTAAAACCCTGACGCTCAACCTGCGCGAAGGCGTGACCTTCCACGACGGTGAGAAATTCGATGCCGCCGCGGCAAAATACAACCTCGACCGCGCCCTGACCTTAAAAGGCTCCCTGCGTAAAAGCGAGATCTCCTCCGTTGAATCGGTCGAGGTCACCGGTCCGATGCAGATTGCCCTGCACCTGAAAACGCCGGATGCGGCACTGCTGATGCAGCTCACCGACCGTGCGGGCGCGATGATGGCCCCTGAAGCGGCAAAAAAGCCTGACTTTGCCGCCCATCCGGTCTGTTCCGGCCCGTATAAATTCGACAGCCGCGTGTCCCAGGACCGCATCGTTCTGACCCGCTTCGACAACTACTGGAACAAAGACGCCTACCACTTCGACAAAATCATCTATCTGCCGATCCCGGATGCCTCCGTGCGCCTCGCGAACCTGCGCGCGGGCGATCTTGATCTGACCGAAGGCATCGCCGCCAGCGACGTTAAAACCGTCGAAGCCGACAGCAAGCTGGCGCTGGCGAAGGTGACCGGTCTGGGCTATCAGGGCATCACTTTCAACATCAATAACGGCAAGGTGCCCGCCAACGATCCGTTCAAGGACGCTCGAGTACGCGAAGCGTTTTCTCAGGCCATCGACCGCGATGCGCTAAATCAGGTGGTCTTTGAAGGGTTGTATACGCCAGCCAACCAGGCGTTTTCCACGGTGAGTCCGTATCACGTCAACCTGCCGGTCCCGCCGCGTGACGTCGATAAAGCCAAAGCCCTGCTCAAAGCGGCAGGCGTCACCGCGCCGCTGACCGTCAACCTGCTGGTGCCGAACAACCCAACCTCGCAGCAGGTGGGGCAGGTGCTGCAGGCGATGGTCGCCGAGGCGGGCTTTAACCTGAACCTGCAGATGACCGAATTCGCCACGCTGCTGGACCGCCAGCAGAGCGGGGACTATCAGCTGAGCTTCTCCGGCTGGTCGGGGCGCCCGGATCCGGACGGCAGCATCTACGGCTTTATCAACAGCAAAGGCACCCTGAACGACGGCCGCTACAGCAACGCGCAGGTCGATGAGTGGCTGACCCAGGCGCGCCAGAGTACCGACCAGGCCGCGCGCCAGCCGCTGTACGACAAGGTGGTGAAGCAGCTGCAAACCGACATGCCGATTGCCTACCTCTACTTCGAGCCGCGTATTTTTGGCCTGAACAAAAGCGTGCAGGGCTTTAAGCCGTACCCGGACGGCATCGTGCGTCTGGCTGGCTTAACGCTTGCGAAATAAGTGTCCTGAGGAGAGCCCATGCTGGAACTGATTTGCAAACGTCTGCTGCTGGCCGTCCCGACGCTGTTGCTGGTGAGCATGATGGTGTTTGGGCTGCAAAAGCTGCTGCCTGGCGACCCGCTGATCGCCATGGCAGGCGAGGAGCGCGACCCGGCAGTTATCGCTCAGCTGCGTGCGGAGCTGAACCTCGATGCCCCGATCCCGGTGCAGTATTTCCACTGGCTGACGCGGGCGCTGCAGGGCGATCTGGGCGTCTCCTTACGCACGCACGAGCCGGTGACGCAGCTGATTGCCAGCAAGCTACCGGTGACGCTTGAGCTGTCGCTGCTGGCGATGATTATCGCGCTGGTGTTTGGCATCAGCATGGGGATCCTCGCGGCGGTGAACAAAAACAGCTGGGTCGATCACGGGGCGAACTTCGTGGCGATCTCGGGGATCTCGATCCCGCACTTCTGGCTGGGGATCCTGCTGATTCTGGTCTTTTCGGTAAACCTGCAGTGGCTACCCGCGTCCGGCTACGTGCCGTTCAGTGAAGATCCGCTCCAGAACCTGCGCACGCTGCTGCTGCCCGCGTCCGTGCTCGGAACGGGCCTGGCGGCAACGCTGATGCGCCACACCCGCGCCTCGATGATTGCGGTACTGAAGGCGGACTACATCCGCACCGCGCGGGCGAAAGGGCTGCTGCCGAAGGCGGTGATCTTAAAGCACGCCTTTCGCAACGCGCTGGTGCCGGTGATCACCCTCACCACGCTGCTGTTTGGCGAACTGCTGGGCGGCGCGGTGCTGACCGAGCAGGTTTTCACCATTCCGGGCTTCGGCAAGATGATCGTCGATTCGGTATTTAACCGTGATTACGCGGTGGTGCAGGGCGTGGTGCTGATCGTCGCCATCGGCTTCCTGATGCTCAACCTGCTGGCCGACGTGCTTTACGTCCTTATCAACCCGAAAATGCGAGGCTAACGATGGCGGAAATGACGACACAAACCGTTGTGCCCGCACTGCCGCGGGCGCAAAACCGGGTATTGAAAAAATTCCTCGCCAATAAAAGCGCGGTCATTGGCGCGGCAGTGGTGGGATTCTTTGTGCTGGTGGCGCTGCTGGCGCCGTGGATCGCCCCGTTCGACCCGGTCAAAGCCAACTTCCTGGCGGTGCGCAAAGCGCCGTCGGCGATGTACTGGTTCGGCACCGACGAGCTGGGGCGAGACATCCTATCCCGCATTATCTGGGGGGCGCGCACCTCGCTGATGGCGGGCTGTATGTCTGTGGTGATTGCCGTGGTTATCGGCGTACCGCTGGGGCTGGTGGCGGGTTACTTCCAGAAGATCTGGGACGGCGTCATCTCGCGCGTGATCGAGGCGCTGCTGGCCTGCCCGTTCCTGATCATGGCGATCGCGCTGGGGGCGTTTTTGGGCCCGAGCCTGACCAACGCGATGATCGCCATCGGCCTTTCCGCGATGCCGATCTTCGCCCGCCTGACGCGCGGCCAGGTGATCGCCATTCGCAACGAAGAGTACATCGACGGCGCGCGGGCAATTGGCCTGCCGGATCGCTGGATCATCATCAAATACGTTCTGCCCAACGTGATGTCGCCGATTCTGGTGCAGGCCACGTTGGCGATTGCCTCGGCGATAATCGCTGAAGCCAGCCTGTCGTTTTTGGGGCTGGGACAGCAGCCGCCCAATCCCTCCTGGGGCTCCATGCTCAACACCGCCAAAGGTTTTCTTGAACAGGCTCCGTGGATGTCCATTTTCCCCGGCGTGGCGATTTTCCTTGCCGTGCAGGGCTTTAATTTACTCGGCGACGGGCTGCGCGATGCGCTCGATCCGCGCCACGACTAAGGAGTCATGATGACCAAAGCGCTTGATTTTACGTCCGGTTACGCTTCACGCCGCCCGCCGATGCTGGGCCATAACGCCGTTGCGACGTCTCAGCCGCTGGCGGCTCAGGCGGGAATGAAGATGCTGCAGCTGGGGGGGAATGCCGTGGATGCGGCCATAGCCGCCGCCATGGCGCTGACGGTGGTCGAGCCGACCGGCAACGGGATCGGCAGCGACGCCTTTGCTATCGTCTGGGACGGTGAAAAGCTGCACGGCCTGAACGCCTCAGGTCGTTCGCCTGCGAGCTGGCATGCGGATCTGTTTGCCGGAAAAACCGCGGTGCCCGAAATCGGCTGGGACGCGGTGACCGTGCCGGGGGCGGTATCCGGCTGGGTCGCCCTGGCGGAACGCTTCGGCTCGCTGCCGCTGACCACCCTGGCGCAGCCCGCCATTGACTACGCGCGCAACGGCTTCCCGGTCTCCCCGCTGATTGGGCATCTCTGGCAGCGCGGCTATAACAAGCTGAAAGATCAGCCGGGCTTCAGCGCCTGTTTCGCCCCGGAAGGCCGCGCCCCGCGGGTGGGGGGGATCTTCCGTAACCCGGCGCAGGCGAACTCGCTTGAGCTGATTGCCCGCACCAACGGCGAAGCCTTTTACCGCGGTGAGCTGGCGCAGAAAATTGCCGCCTTCGCCAGAGAGCATGGCGCGCACCTGACGGCCGAGGATCTGGCCAACCACCGCGTGGACTGGGTAGAACTGCTGTCACGCGACTTTGCGGGCGGCTCGGTGCAGGAGCTGCCGCCGAACGGGCAGGGGATCGCCACGCTGATTGCGCTCGGCATTCTTGAGCAGTGCGGCATTGAGAAGCATCATCCGGATTCCGTGCAGTCTCTGCATCTCTCTATCGAGGCAATGAAGCTGGCGCTGGCGGATCTCGACCGCTACGTGGCAGACGAAGCACACATGGCGTTCGCGGCGAAAGAGCTGCTGAGCGACCATTATCTGAAGTCGCGTGCGGCGCTGATCAACCACGACAGCGCGTCCGATTTTGTCTACGGTTCCCCGACGCAGAGCGGCACGGTCTACATCAGCACCGCGGACGCCAGCGGGATGATGGTCTCGTTTATTCAGTCCAACTATATGGGCTTCGGTTCAGGCATTGTGGTGCCGGATACCGGGATCAGCCTGCAAAACCGGGGCTGTGGCTTTGTGCTGGATCCAAATCACCCGAACGCGCTGGCGGGCAGCAAGCGTCCGTTCCACACCATCATTCCGGGCTTTGCGATGGACGGCAACGGCCAGCCGCTGATGTCCTTCGGCGTGATGGGCGGCCCGATGCAGGCGCAGGGGCACATGCAGATGGCGCTGCGCATCATGCTGCACGGGCAAAACCCGCAGGCGGCAATCGATGCGCCGCGCTGGCGCGTGGTGCAGGGCAGGGAGGTGATCGTTGAATCGACGTTCGATCGCAACACGATTGCCGCGCTGCGCGAGCGCGGGCATCAGATCGTGGTGGAAGATCCGCTTCA
Source organism: Enterobacter sp. 5-4 (assembly GCF_000612205.1). Classification (NCBI taxonomy): domain Bacteria; kingdom Pseudomonadati; phylum Pseudomonadota; class Gammaproteobacteria; order Enterobacterales; family Enterobacteriaceae; genus Enterobacter; species Enterobacter sp. 5-4. Next base: position 17,551 of record NZ_JFHW01000022.1, read on the forward strand.
GGATTACAACTTCGGTGGTGCGCAGGTGATTTACCGCCTGCCGGAAGGACACTACGTGGCCGCGACGGAAAGCCGCAAAGACGGGCAGGCGTTGGTGAGTTAAAAGAAGCGAGCAACATTGGTAGGCCGGGTAAGGCGTAGCCGCCACCCGGCTTTTTTTTCACTCAATGCTAAAAGGATCCGCATCCTGCCACGCCGGAAACTTCTCCCGGTACTCCTTCAGCGCCGTCAAGGACAGCTCCGCATCAATACGCGTCGCCTGATGCGGCTCGGCGGTGGCGATGATCTCGCCCTGCGGATTCACCACCCGGCTGTCGCCGCGATAGTGATGCCCGTTGCCGTCCGTCCCCACGCGGTTGCAGCCCACCACGTACGCCTGGTTCTCAATCGCGCGCGCCACGAGCAGCGACTGCCAGTGCAGGGAGCGCGGTGCAGGCCAGTTGGCCACATACAGCGCCAGGTCGTAATCGTTGCGGTTACGCGACCACACCGGGAAGCGCAGGTCGTAGCAGACCAGCGGCAGAATACGCCAGCCGCGCCATTCGAACACCACGCGCGCGTTACCGGCTTCATAGTGATGGTGCTCATCCGCCATACGGAACAGGTGGCGCTTGTCGTAGAAATGCACCTTTCCTTCCGGCTCGACCAGCAGGAAGCGGTTCACCGGGCCGCGCTCCGTTTGCAGCGCGGCGCTACCGGCAATCAGCGCGTTGGTCTGCTGCGCTTTGGCATGCATCCAGGCGACCACCTCCTCCTGCGGCATTGACTGTTTTGCCGCTTCCATGGCGAAGCCGGTGGTGAACATTTCCGGCAGGACAATCACATCACGCCCGGTAATGTCTTCGAGTTGACGATCGAAGTGGCGCAGGTTGGCGGGGCCATCCATCCACACTAAAGGTTGCTGCAAAATAGAAATCTTCAGACCAGGCACGATACAGGCTCCTCAAACGACCACTTTTTGACACTGTAGCACGACATAACGAGAAAATGTGGCAATAAAAAACCCCGCGCGAGGCGGGGTTTAGGTAAGCGAAACGCGTTATGCCGCTTCAGGTTTACGGTGCTTCTCCGGCAGCTTTACCGGCTGCGTCGCCAGCTCGTCCGGTTCGAAATCATCCACGTTAATGCTGCGCAGACGGCTCTCTTCGGCTTTCACCAGCAGAGCGGCCTCATCTTTATTGATAATGCCACCGGCCAGCGCCTGTTTTGCCAGTTCGTCCAGACGGGTAAACGGCAGGTTTTTGCCCAGCTGTTTACAGATCTTCTGGTGAATCGGATCGGCGGCCATCACGTCAAGCAGCGCCTCTTCCAGCAGACCCACCGGGTTATGCGGCGTCGGTGCCAGGTACTGACCGCGGCCGATGCGGGAACGGGTTGCGCTCGGAACCTGCAGGATCTTCGCCACTTTGTGGTCCAGCCTGTCGGACGGTGCCAGATGGTGACGACCGGTCGGGAAGATCACCACGCGCAGGGCACCAGCCACGAAGCGGTTCGGGAAGTTCGCCAGCAGATCGTCAATCGCCTGTTCAGCCTGATACAACGCATCCTGCACGCCCCAGTGCACCAGGGGCAGATCCGCTTCCTGACGGCCTTCGTCGTCGTAACGTTTCAGGACCGCAGAGGCCAGGAAGATCTGGCTCAGCACATCGCCCAGACGGGCAGAGATACGTTCGCGACGCTTCAGGCTGCCGCCCAGTACCGCCATGGAAACGTCGGACAGCAGGGCCAGGTTGGCGCTCAGACGGTTCAGATGCTGATAATAACGTTTAGTTGCATCGCCGGTCGGCGTGGCGCTGGTAAGGCCGCGCGTCAGGCCCAGCCAGAAGCTGCGCACCTTGTTGCTGCCCACGTGACCGATATGCTTGAACAGCAGCTTATCGAAGGCATCCACGTCGTTGTTCTGCGCCGCGGCCATCTCCTCCAGCACGTATGGATGGCAGCGAATTGCGCCCTGACCGAAGATCATCATGCTGCGGGTCAGGATGTTTGCCCCTTCCACGGTGATGGCAATCGGTGCGCCCTGATAGCCGCGCGCCAGGAAGTTGCCTTCGCCGAGCATAATGCCTTTACCGCCCGCGATATCCATCGCGTCAATAATTGACTGCTGCGCGCGGTGGGTACAGTGGTACTTCACAATGGCGGACAGTACGGCTGGTTTTTCGCCCAGCATAATGCCGTAGGTAATCAGCGTGGCGGCAGCGTCCATCACGTAGGCGTTGCCCGCGATACGCGCCAGCGGCTCTTCGATACCTTCCATCTTGCCGATGGAGATTTTGAACTGACGGCGGATGTGGGCGTAGGCACCAATCCCCATCGCCACCGACTTCAGACCGCCGGTTGAGTTCGACGGCAGGGTAATGCCGCGGCCCACCGACAGACATTCCACCAGCATACGCCAGCCCTGACCGGCCATTTTCGGGCCACCGATGATGTAATCAATTGGCACAAAGATATCCTGCCCGCGGGTTGGACCGTTCTGGAACGGCACGTTCAGCGGGAAGTGACGACGACCAATCTCGACGCCCGGGGTGGAGGTTGGGATCAGTGCACAGGTAATGCCCAGATCTTCTTCGCCGCCCAGCAGTCTTTCCGGGTCAGAGAGCTTAAAGGCCAGACCCAGCACGGTGGCGATAGGGGCCAGCGTGATATAACGCTTGTTCCAGGTCAGGCGCATGCCCAGCACCTGCTCGCCCTGCCACTCGCCCATGCAGACCACGCCGGTATCCGGAATCGCGCCCGCATCGGAGCCTGCTTCCGGGCTGGTCAGCGCGAAGCAAGGGATTTCCTGACCGCGAGCCAGACGCGGCAGGTAGTGATCTTTTTGCTCTTCCGTACCGTAATGCTGCAGCAGTTCGCCTGGGCCTAAGGAGTTCGGTACGCCAACGGTAATCGCCAGGATGCCGGAAACGCCTGCCAGCTTTTGCAGCACGCGAGCCTGAGCGTAGGCGGAGAATTCCAGACCGCCGTACTCTTTCTTAATGATCATCGCGAAGAAGCGATGCTCTTTCAGGTACGCCCACAGCTCTGGCGGCAGGTCGGCCATTTCATGGGTGATGGCAAAGTCGTTCGCCATACGGCAGGCTTCTTCTACCGGGCCGTCAATAAACGCCTGCTCTTCCGCGGTCAGACGCGGCTGCGGGTAGTTATGCAGCTTTTTCCAGTCCGGATTGCCCTGGAACAGGTCGCCTTCCCACCAGGTGGTGCCCGCATCAATCGCTTCTTTTTCAGTACGCGACATGGGCGGCATCACCTTGCGGAAGCCTTTGAACACCGGTGCAGAAATCATTGATTTACGCATCGGGGCAAAGTTAAACGGCAGAAGGATGATGGCAAGAGGGACTAAAAGCCAGATAGTCCAGAGACCTGCGACGCCAAGCGCAGCCGTCCAGGCCAGAATAATCAGGCTGCTCAGGAATAAACTTACGCGGTGATAGAACAACACACCGAGCAGAACAACGGTTGCGAGAATGCTCAAAATCATCATAAAGAAAAGCTCCCTTGCTTGTAGGAGGTCTGACCACTTGTGATGATATGGTTGTAGTTGATGTTATTTCCTTTAGCAATGTGTTTACAAAATAATTACAACCTGGTTCACATTGTTCGCGTTTTACCCGGCACGAAAAAGCAAAACGCCGGACGTTTCGCATGGCTTTAGCTTCTCGCTTTTCCCGCTATCCGGTACACTCCACTGTGTTATTTCATCAATACTGAAGGATTATCCTCATGTACCAGGATCTTATTCGTAACGAACTGAACGAAGCGGCGGAAACGCTGGCGAACTTTCTGAAAGATGATGCCAATATTCACGCTATTCAGCGCGCGGCGGTCCTGCTGGCCGACAGCTTCAAAGCGGGTGGCAAAGTGCTCTCCTGCGGTAACGGCGGCTCTCACTGTGACGCGATGCACTTCGCAGAAGAGCTGACCGGACGCTATCGCGAAAACCGTCCTGGCTACCCGGCGATTGCGATTTCCGACGTGAGCCACATCTCCTGCGTAGGCAACGACTTCGGTTACGACCACATCTTCTCTCGCTACGTTGAAGCGGTAGGCCGTGAAGGCGACGTGCTGCTGGGGATTTCTACCTCCGGCAACTCCGGTAATGTGATCAAAGCGATCGCCGCCGCGCGTGAAAAAGGGATGAAAGTCATCACCCTGACGGGCAAAGATGGCGGTAAGATGGACGGTACGGCGGATGTTGAAATTCGCGTTCCGCACTTCGGTTATGCTGACCGCATTCAGGAAATTCACATCAAAGTGATCCACATCCTGATCCAGCTGATCGAAAAAGAGATGGCTAAGTAAGACTTCGCTGGGGGGCGCCGGTGCCCCCCGCTGTTGTGGAGGTGATGTATGTGCGAACTGCTCGGGATGAGCGCCAATGTGCCAACCGATATCTGCTTTAGTTTCACCGGGCTGGTGCAGCGCGGTGGAGGAACCGGGCCGCATAAAGACGGCTGGGGCATCACCTTCTACGAAGGCAAAGGGTGTCGCACGTTCAAAGATCCACAGCCCAGCTTTAACTCACCGATTGCCAAACTGGTGCAGGACTATCCTATCAAGTCCCGCTCGGTGATCGCCCATATTCGCCAGGCTAACCGTGGCGAAGTGGCGCTGGAAAATACCCATCCGTTTACCCGGGAACTGTGGGGCCGAAACTGGACCTACGCGCACAACGGGCAACTCACGGGCTATAAGTCGCTGGAGACGGGCAATTTCCGCCCGGTAGGCGAAACCGACAGCGAAAAAGCCTTCTGCTGGCTGCTGCACAAGCTGACGGAGCGCTATCCCCGCACGCCAGGCAACATGGCTGCCGTGTTTAAATACATCGCAACGCTGGCCACCGAACTACGCGAAAAAGGCGTGTTCAACATGCTGCTCTCAGACGGCCGCTATGTGATGGCGTTCTGCTCGACGAATTTGTTCTGGATCACCCGCCGTGCGCCGTTTGGTGTGGCAACGCTGCTCGATCAGGATGTGGAGATAGACTTTCAGAAGGAGACCACACCGAACGATGTGGTCACTGTTATTGCAACGCAGCCGCTGACGGGCAACGAAACCTGGCAAAAGATTATGCCAGGCGAGTGGGTGCTATTTTGTCTCGGGGACCGTGTAATTTGACGCCAGCTGTGGATGGACAACTTCGTGGCTCAGCGGCTTGCTGACCACGTAACGGCCATCCACAACCGAGACAACAGGCGGCTTGTGAGTCTGCTCGAAGTAGTCATAGCCGGGTTTCAGCTGTTTCCAGAAATCCGCGTAGTACGAATACTTGTGACGCGCCATGTTGGCATCCGTCATGCGGAACGGATAGATGCTGACCTGAACGTTTGGCTGACCAAAGACCAACGCGCCGGTGACAAACTGGAAAATCTCATCAATGCCGGAATCGGTCATCGCGTAGCAGCCGATAGACACGCAGGCACCGTGGATCATCAGGTATTTACCTTCATAACCGTGTGCACGGTCATAGGCATTCGGGAAACCGATATTGATGGCTTTATAGAAACGGCTGTCTGGTTTGAGCTGGCTACGCTGAACGTTGTAAAACCCTTCCGGACTTTTGAAATCGCCCTGACGCTGTTTTGGCCCTAATCCACCGGAGTAGTTACAGATTTTGTAGCTATCAAGCAGCTGATACGTCTCACCCATTTTTACAAACAGATCGAGAGTGCGTTCTTCCTTGAAGATCTGAATATAAACCGGCGATCCCATTAACTGCTGTTTATATTCTTTGCTGATCGGCGTCGTTGAGCTATTACTGCTGAGCAGTCCGGCAAACGACATGCACGGAATCAGAAGCATCGCAATGAACAATGCGATTTTACGCATACTACTAGTTCCTTGATAAAACCATGACCAACTTGCCAGGACGGCAAAAGAGACCCGAAATCAGATTATTCTGTTAGGAGCGCTCACATTAGCACCGCTATAGATTTTCGCAAGAGCCGGGCGGTGAGTTTACAAATTAGTTTTACTTTATAAACCATCAAAATCGCGATGGCTCCAGGAACTTTGCGCATTAGCTCGCAATTTGGCGCGCGCGACGGCGGATTCGCTGCCCGCGAGAAGGGGAAAATGTTACACTTCGCGGCCACTGGATTGTTGTTCATGGAAACCTGCTAACCACATGTTTAAAATCAAAAAAGGACTTGATCTGCCGATTGCAGGCGTGCCCGCGCAGCACGTTTCGACAGGCGCAAGTGTCCGTCATGTCGCCATTGTGGGCGACGACTACCTGGGAATGCGTCCTTCGATGTTGGTACAGGAAGGCGATCGCGTGATCAAAGGCCAGGCGCTCTTTGAGGACAAAAAAAATCCCGGCGTGATGTTTACAGCCCCCGCGAGCGGCACCGTTGTGGCGATCAACCGTGGCGAACGGCGCGTTCTGCAGTCGGTGGTGATCCGCATTGAAGGCGATGAACAGCGTGAATTCGCCCGTTACGATGCCGCAGACCTCGCGTCGCTGAGCCGTGAGGCTGTTCAGGCTCAGCTTCTGGCGTCCGGCTTATGGACCGCGCTTCGCACGCGTCCCTTCAGTAAATCCCCGGTTCCCGGCACGGAACCGGCCGCGATTTTCGTCACGGCAATGGATACCAACCCGCTCAGCGTGGATCCGCAGCCGGTTATCCTGGCACAGCGCAAAGCCTTTGATGCCGGGCTTACCGTTTTAACCCGTCTGACGTCGGGAAAAGTCCACGTTTGCCAGGCCGGTGGCGGCAAGCTTGGCGGTCATCCTCAGGGGCAGGTCACGTTTAATGAGTTTGCTGGCCCGCATCCGGCGGGTCTGGTCGGGACGCACATCCATTTCCTTGAGCCGGTGAGCCTGACGAAACAGGTCTGGCATCTTAATTATCAGGACGTCATCGCCATCGGTACGCTCTTCACCTCAGGAGAGCTGTGCGCGGAACGCATCATCGCCATCGGTGGGCCGCAGGCTGCAAACCCGCGTCTGGTGAAGACGCTGATTGGCGCGGATATCAATGAACTGCTGAACGAAGAAACCAAGGCAGGCGAAAACCGGCTGATTTCCGGTTCGGTCCTCAGTGGCCGCCATGCCGTGCAGGCGCACGCCTATCTGGGACGTTTCCATTTGCAGGTCAGCATTGTGCAGGAAGGCCGCGAGAAAGAGCTGTTCGGCTGGGTGCTGCCCGGTGCGGAAAAATACTCCGTCACCCGTACCACGCTGGGGCACTTCCTGCGTAATAAGCTGTTTAGCTTCTCGACCAGTACGCACGGCGGCGAGCGCGCTATGGTCCCGATTGGCAACTACGAGCGCGTCATGCCGCTGGATATTCTGCCGACCATGCTGTTGCGCGATCTGCTCGCCGGCGATACCGACAGCGCGCAGGCGCTGGGCTGTCTGGAACTGGACGAAGAAGATCTGGCGCTCTGTACCTATGTCTGTCCGGGAAAATACGAATATGGACCGGTATTGCGCGAGGTGTTAACCCGCATTGAGCAGGAAGGATAACCGATGGGCTTAAAACACCTCTTTGAAAAAATTGAGCCGCACTTTACCGAAGGGAAGCTCAAAAAGTACTACCCGCTGTTTGAAGCAACGGCGACCATTTTCTACACGCCGGGGCTGGTGACGAAAGGAGCGGCGCACGTCCGTGACGCCATCGACCTTAAGCGGATGATGATCCTGGTGTGGTTTGCGGTCTTCCCGGCGATGTTCTGGGGGATGTACAACGTCGGTCTGCAGACCATTCCGGCGCTGCACCACATGTACGATGTGCAGCAGCTGGCGCAGGTGCTTCAGTCTGACTGGCACTACCGTCTGGCCCAGTCGTTAGGGGTGAGCTTTGCGCCAGACGCGGGCTGGGTGAGCATGATGACGCTGGGGGCGGTGTTCTTCCTGCCGATTTACATCACGGTCTTTATCGTGGGCGGCTTCTGGGAAGTGCTGTTTGCCATCATCCGTAAACATGAGATCAACGAAGGCTTCTTCGTGACCTCTATTCTGTTTGCCCTGATTGTTCCCCCGACGCTACCGCTCTGGCAGGCAGCGCTGGGCATCAGCTTTGGCGTGGTCATTGCCAAAGAGATCTTCGGCGGCACCGGGCGGAACTTCCTTAACCCGGCGCTGGCGGGGCGTGCGTTCCTCTTCTTTGCCTATCCGGCGCAAATCTCCGGCGACCTGGTCTGGACGGCGGCTGACGGTTTTTCCGGCGCGACGCCGCTTTCACAGTGGGCGGCACACGGCGGCGAAACGCTGGTGAACAACGCGACGGGTCAGCCTGTAACCTGGTTTGATGCCTTTATTGGCAACATTCCGGGTTCCATTGGTGAAGTTTCAACGCTGATGATTTTGATTGGTGGAGCGATCATCCTGTTTGGGCGCGTGGCCTCCTGGCGAATTGTGGCGGGCGTGATGATCGGCATGGTGCTGACCGCCACGATGTTCAACGTTATCGGTTCGACCACCAACCCAATGTTCTCCATGCCCTGGTACTGGCATCTGGTACTGGGTGGCTTCGCGTTTGGCATGATGTTCATGGCAACCGACCCCGTCTCAGCCTCGTTTACGGACAAAGGTAAATGGAGCTATGGCGTGCTCATTGGCGCGATGTGTGTCCTGATCCGCGTGGTCAACCCGGCGTACCCGGAAGGAATGATGCTGGCCATTCTGTTTGCCAACCTGTTTGCGCCACTCTTCGATTACCTGGTGGTGCGGGCCAACATTAAGCGGAGGAAGGCGCGTGGCTGAAGTTAAAAATAACGACAGTATCAGCAAAACGCTGCTGGTGGTGCTGGTGCTCTGTCTGGTCTGTTCGATTGTCGTGGCCGGCTCTGCCGTGGGGTTAAAACCCCTGCAGCAGGCGCAACGTGCGCTGGATAAACAGCGCAACATACTGGCCGTGGCCGGGTTGATGCAGGAAGGGATGAGTGCAGACGACGTCTCGGCGGTATTTGCGGAGCGTATTTCACCGCGTCTGGTGGATTTGAAAACCGGCCAGCTGCTGGATAAAGATCCGGCGAAGTATAACCAGGCGCTGGCGCTGAAAGATCCGCAGATGAGCCTGACGCTCGAGGCATCGCAAGATCCCGCCGGGATTAAGCGCCGCAGCAATCTCGCCGAAATTTATCTGGTGCGTGACCCCCAAAAACGCATTCAGGAAGTGGTGCTTCCTGTCTACGGCAACGGCCTGTGGTCAATGATGTATGCCTTTGTGGCGCTTGATACGGATGGCCGTACCGTAAAAGGCATTACGTATTACGACCAGGGCGAAACGCCGGGGCTGGGTGGCGAAGTAGAAAACCCGAACTGGCGGGCACAGTTTATCGGTAAGAAAGTGCTCGACGATAACGGTCTGCCTGCGCTGAAGGTGATGAAAGGGGCGGCACGTCCCGGTGACGACTACGCCGTCGACGGGCTGTCCGGCGCCACGCTCACCTCCAATGGCGTGCAGCACAGTTTTGATTTCTGGATGGGCGAGCTGGGTTTTGGTCCTTTCCTGAAAAACGTACGTGAAGGAGCGCTGAACAATGGCTGATACCGGTGAACTGAAAGAAGTCAAAAAGGTGCTCATTGGCCCACTGCTGGCCAATAACCCGATCACGCTGCAGGTGCTGGGCGTCTGTTCAGCCCTGGCGGTGACGACCAAGCTGGAAACGGCGGTGGTGATGACGCTGGCGGTCACGCTGGTCACGGCATTTTCGAGCATGTTTATCTCGATGATCCGCCACCACATTCCCAACAGCGTGAGGATCATCGTGCAGATGGCGATCATCGCCTCGCTGGTGATCGTGGTCGATCAGCTGCTGCGCGCCTTCGCCTATGAAACCTCCAAACAGCTCTCGGTATTTGTCGGGCTGATCATCACCAACTGTATTGTGATGGGGCGTGCGGAAGCCTACGCCATGAAAATGCCGCCGCTGGCGAGTTTTATGGACGGTATCGGTAACGGCCTCGGCTACGGTGTGATCCTGCTGACCGTTGGCTTCCTGCGTGAGCTCATTGGCAGCGGTAAGCTGTTTGGCATCACGGTGCTGGACACGGTGCAAAACGGTGGATGGTATCTGCCAAACGGCCTGTTCCTGCTGGCTCCCAGCGCATTTTTCATTATCGGTTTGTTGATCTGGCTGATTCGTACCTTGAGACCAGAACAGCAGGAAAAGGAGTAACCGACGATGGCTCATTACCTGAGTTTGTTTGTGCGCGCGGTGTTTGTTGAAAACATGGCGCTCGCGTTTTTCCTCGGCATGTGTACTTTCCTTGCGGTGTCCAAAAAAGTGTCGACGGCATTTGGGCTGGGTATCGCGGTCACCGTGGTGCTTGGCTTATCTGTACCGATTAACAATCTGGTCTACAACTTTGTGCTGCGGGACGGCGCGCTGGTGGAAGGGGTTGACCTCAGCTTCCTGAACTTCATCACCTTTATTGGCGTGATTGCCGCGCTGGTGCAAATCCTGGAGATGATCCTCGATAAGTACTTCCCGTCGCTGTACAACGCGCTGGGGATCTTCCTGCCGCTGATCGCGGTGAACTGCGCCATCTTCGGCGGCGTCTCGTTTATGGTTCAGCGTGATTACAACTTCAGTGAATCCGTGGTGTACGGTTTCGGCTCCGGCATCGGCTGGATGCTGGCGATTGTCACCATGGCGGGGATCCGCGAAAAAATGAAATATGCCAACGTGCCTGCAGGCCTGCGTGGCTTAGGGATCACCTTTATCACCACCGGGCTGATGGCGCTGGGCTTCATGTCCTTCTCCGGCGTGCAGCTATAAGGGCTTACAGATGGAAATTATTCTTGGCGTGGTGATGTTCACGCTGATTGTACTGGTGCTGTCAGGGCTCATTCTGGCGGCGCGCGCGAAGCTGGTGAATTCCGGCGACGTGGTGATTGATATTAACGACGATCCGCAGAATCAGATCCGCACGCCTGCGGGAGATAAACTGCTCAACACGCTGTCCGGTAACGGAATTTTTGTCTCCTCGGCCTGCGGCGGCGGCGGCTCCTGTGGGCAGTGCCGCGTGACGGTAAAAGAGGGTGGCGGCGATATTCTGCCCACCGAGCTGTCGCATATCACAAAGCGTGAGGCAAAAGAGGGCTGCCGTCTGGCCTGTCAGGTCGCAGTGCGTCAGAACATGAAGATTGAACTGCCGGAAGAGATTTTCGGCGTCAAAAAATGGGAATGTGAGGTTATCTCTAATGATAACAAAGCTACCTTTATCAAAGAGCTGAAGCTGCGGGTGCCGGAAGGGGAAGATGTCCCGTTCCGCGCCGGAGGATACATTCAGATTGAGTGCCCTGAGCATACCGTGGCGTATGCGGACTTTGACGTTCCGCAGGCGTACCGCGCCGACTGGGACAAATTCAATCTCTTCCGCTTTGTATCAGAGGTGAAAGAGCCGACGCTGCGCGCCTACTCGATGGCCAACTACCCGGAAGAGAAGGGCATTATCATGCTCAACGTGCGTATCGCCACGCCGCCACCGAATGTGCCGGATGCGCCGCCGGGCGTGATGTCATCATACATCTGGTCCCTGAAGCCGGGCGATAAGGTGACCATCTCCGGCCCGTTCGGGGAGTTCTTCGCGAAAGATACCGACGCGGAAATGGTCTTTATCGGCGGCGGTGCCGGCATGGCCCCGATGCGCTCGCACATCTTTGACCAGCTCAAGCGGCTCGGCAGCAAGCGTAAAATCAGCTTCTGGTACGGGGCGCGTTCGCTGCGTGAGATGTTCTACGATGATGAGTTTGAACAGCTGGCGCGTGAAAACCCGAACTTTACCTTCCACGTGGCGCTCTCCGATCCGCAGCCGGAAGATAACTGGACGGGCTATACGGGGTTCATCCACAACGTGCTGTATGAAAACTACCTTAAACAGCACCCGGCTCCCGAGGACTGCGAGTTCTATATGTGTGGTCCGCCGATGATGAACGCCGCCGTGATTAAGATGCTGAAAGATCTCGGCGTCGAAGATGAGAACATCATGCTCGATGACTTTGGAGGCTGATGATGCTGACGTTTCTGGCAACCTTTGTGGTTTTTGTACTTGTCATCTTTGGCATGTCGCTAGGCTGGATCGTTAAGCGGAAAAGCATTCAGGGCAGCTGCGGCGGTATTTCCTCCATTGGCATGGAGAAGGTCTGCGACTGCCCGGAACCGTGCGACGCCCGCAAAAAACGCATGGCGCGCGAGCAGCAGCGCATTATTTAAGTTTTTGTAGGCCGGGTAAGGCAAAGCCGCCACCCGGCATTCTTACATCTGCTTCTCAATCCTCATTTGTTTACTGTATACTTATCCAGTTATGAGTGAGGGCTTACTATGCGCAAAATAATCCATGTTGATATGGACTGCTTTTTTGCCGCAGTGGAGATGCGAGACAACCCGGCGCTGCGGGATATTCCCATCGCTATTGGCGGCAGCCGCGTTCAGCGTGGCGTTATCAGCACCGCCAACTATCCTGCGCGCAAATTTGGCGTGCGTAGCGCCATGCCGACGGCGATGGCCTTAAAGCTTTGCCCTCATCTCACGCTTCTGCCCGGGCGGTTCGACGCCTATAAAGAGGCTTCCCTTCATATTCGGGAAATCTTCTCCCGCTATACCTCTTTGATAGAGCCGCTGTCGCTGGACGAAGCCTATCTCGATGTGACCGACAGCGTGCATTGCCACGGCTCCGCCACGCTGATGGCGCAGGAGATCCGCCAGACGATTTTCAACGAGCTGAACCTGACGGCATCTGCGGGGGTCGCGCCCGTTAAATTCCTTGCCAAAATCGCTTCGGATTTAAATAAGCCCAACGGCCAGTACGTCATTACGCCGGAAGAGGTGCCTGCATTTTTAAAAACGCTGCCGCTCGGCAAAATCCCCGGCGTCGGGAAAGTCTCCGCCGCAAAGCTGGAAAGCATGGGATTACGCACCTGCGAAGACGTGCAGCGAAGCGACCTCGCCATGCTGCTCAAGCGCTTCGGGAAGTTTGGCCGCGTGCTGTGGGAGCGCAGCCAGGGGATTGACGATCGCGATGTGAACAGCGAACGGCTGCGGAAATCCGTCGGCGTCGAGCGAACCCTCATTGAAGATATTCATGACTGGTCCGAATGCGAAACCATTATCACGGAACAGCTTTATCCTGAGCTGGAACGACGCTTAAGCAAGGTAAAACCGGACCTGCTGATTGCCCGTCAGGGCATCAAGCTCAAATTCAACGATTTTCAGCAGACTACGCAGGAACACGTCTGGCCGCGTCTTAATAAAGACGATCTTATCGCGACGGCAAAAAAGGCATGGGAAGAGCGCAGGGGCGGGCGAGGGGTGAGGCTGGTGGGATTGCACGTCACGCTGCTGGATCCGCAGTTAGAGCGACAGCTGGTATTAGGATTGTAAAAAAGCCCGGTGCGCTACGCTTACCGGGCCTGGGTTTTTCACCCTATCCCTGTGGGAGAGGGTTGGGATGAGGGTATTACTTAACTGGGATCGCCTTAAGCAGTTCAGTCAGCAGCGTCCAGTAATGGCCAACGCTTTCGATATGAACCTGCTCATCCGGCGAGTGCGGACCGGTAATGGTTGGCCCGATAGATACCATGTCCATATTCGGATACGGTTTCTTGAACAGACCACATTCCAGACCCGCGTGGATCACCTGAATGTTCGGCGTGCTGTTGAACAGACGCTGATAGGTTTCACGCACCAGTGCCATCACCGGAGAGCTTGCATCCGGCTGCCAGCCCGGGTAGCTGCCTTTTGCAGACGTTTTCGCGCCCGCCAGCGTGCCCAGAGATTCCAGCATGCTCACCACATACTCTTTACCGCTGTCGATAAGGGAGCGGATCAGGCAGATGATCTCCGCGCTGTCGTCGCTCATGGTCACCACGCCCACGTTCAGTGAGGTTTCCACTACGCCTTTCGCCACGTCAGAGTTGCGGATGACGCCGTTTGGCGTCGCGTTCAGCAGCTGAACGAAGGTGTCACGAGACTGCACGGTCAGCGCGGCTTTATCCGTGGAGACGGATTCCAGCACCACGGTCAGGTTCTTCTCTTTCGCCGACAGTTCGTTTTTCAGGATATCCAGGTACACGGTGGAGAGTTTTTTCAGCTCGTCGGCTTTTGCCGCTGGAACCGCTACGGTGGCGAAGGCTTCGCGCGGGATCGCGTTGCGCAGGGTGCCGCCGTTGAAGTCTACCAGACGCAGATCCAGCTCGGCCGCATGGCCTGCCAGGAAGCGTGCCAGCAGCTTGTTGGCGTTACCCAGACCCAGATGAATATCACCGCCGGAGTGGCCGCCTTTCAGCCCTTTCAGCGTCAGCTTGAAGGTCTGGAAACCGGCAGGAATCGCTTCGCGCGACAGCGGCAGGGTAGAGATGAAATCAATCCCGCCCGCGCAGCCCATGTAGATCTCGCCTTCTTCTTCGGAGTCGGTGTTGATCAGGATATCCGCCTGTAGCCAGTTCGCCTGCAGACCGAACGCCCCGTCCATGCCCGCTTCTTCGGTCATGGTCAGCAGCACTTCCAGTGGACCGTGCTCAACGCTGTCGTCAGCCAGCACGGCCAGCGCAGAGGCCATACCGATGCCGTTATCCGCACCCAGGGTGGTGCCGCGCGCTTTCACCCAGTCGCCGTCGATGTACGGCTGAATCGGGTCTTTGGTGAAGTCGTGAACGGTGTCGTTGTTCTTCTGTGGCACCATGTCCAGGTGCGCCTGCAGCACAACCGGTTTACGGTTTTCCATGCCTGCGGTGGCGGGTTTGCGGATCAGAATGTTGCCAACCTGGTCACGTTCCGCATGCAGACCTTTTTCCTTCGCCCAGCCCATAATATGTTCGGCGAGCTGTTCTTCATGGTAGGAAGGGTGTGGAATGGAGCAGATTTTGGCAAAAATATCCCACAGCGGCTGCGGAGATAGTTGAGACAGTTCAGACACGATAAGTCTCCTTGTCGAGGCGCTGCAAACAGGGTTGCAGGTCACAGGGTTAGCAGGTTAATAGTTACCACAAGTCAGGCTTGCGAGATGAAACTGAGAATACCACTTTCTCTGCTGGCTGGTAGCATAAAGCATGTAAAAACTCAGGCAGAGGGCGCTAAACACTGGTTTTTAGTGCGTCAGATCTCTATAATCTCGCGCAACCTATTTCCCCCTCGAACACTTTTTAAGCCGTATAAAAACAGGCTGGGACACTTCACATGAGCGAAAAATACGTCGTCACCTGGGACATGTTGCAGATTCACGCACGCAAACTGGCTGCGCGTCTGATGCCTTCCGAACAGTGGAAAGGCATTATTGCCGTCAGCCGTGGCGGTCTGGTACCGGGGGCGCTGCTGGCACGTGAGCTGGGTATTCGTCATGTCGATACCGTTTGCATCTCCAGCTATGACCATGACAACCAGCGCGAGCTGAAAGTGCTGAAACGCGCGGAAGGCGACGGTGAAGGCTTCATCGTTATTGATGACCTGGTGGATACCGGCGGTACCGCGGTGGCTATCCGTGAAATGTATCCGAAAGCACATTTCGTCACTATCTTCGCGAAGCCTGCTGGCCGCCCGCTGGTTGACGATTACGTGATTGATATTCCGCAGGATACCTGGATTGAACAGCCATGGGATATGGGCGTGGTCTTCGTCCCGCCAATCTCGGGTCGTTAATCACGTTCCGCAATTAATTTAACGCCCGGTGATGCCGGGCGTTGTTTTTTTTAGTCTGGCGCGCGTTACAATAGTCTCTATACGACGTATTCATGGAGGCAATGCAATGACGCAGGCGAATCTCACCGAGACTCTCTTCAAACCCCGTTTCAAACACCCTGAAACGTCGACGCTGGTGCGTCGCTTCAATCCGGGTACTCAGCCTGCCGTCCAGTCTGCGTTAGACGGTAAAAACGTGCCTCACTGGTATCGCATGATTAACCGCCTGATGTGGATCTGGCGCGGTATCGACCCCCGTGAAATCCTTGATGTGCAGGCACGTATCGTGATGAGTGAAGCCGAGCGTACCGACAGCGAACTCTATGATACGGTGGTGGGCTACCGTGGCGGAAACTGGATCTACGAGTGGTCTAAACAGGCGATGCTCTGGCAGCAAAAAGCCAGCCAGGAAGAGGATGCCACGCGCAGCGGCAAACACTGGCTGCATGCGGCCAACCTCTATGCCATTGCCGCGTATCCACATCTGAAAGGCGATGAGCTGGCTGAACAGGCGCAGGCGCTGGCGAATCGCGCCTACGAAGAGGCGGCTCAACGCCTGCCGGGCCAGATGCGCGAGCTTGAGTTCGCTGTTCCGGGCGGGGCGCCCATTACCGGGTTCCTGCATATGCCCGAAGGTGAAGGCCCGTTCCCGACCGTGCTGATGTGCGGCGGGCTGGACTCTCTGCAAATTGACTATTACAGCCTGTATGAGCGCTACTTCGCACCAAAAGGGATCGCGATGCTGACGCTGGATATGCCCTCAATTGGCTTCTCCTCCAAATGGAAACTGACTCAGGATTCCAGCCTGCTGCACCAGCATGCGCTAAAAGCGCTGGAAAACATTCCGTGGGTTGACCACACCCGCGTGGCGGCATTTGGCTTCCGCTTTGGCGCAAACGTCGCGGTGCGTCTGGCTTACCTTGAATCCTCCCGCCTGAAAGCTGTCGCCTGCCTTGGACCGGTCGTTCATGCTCTGCTCAGCGATCCCGCACGCCAGGGGAGCGTGCCCGAAATGTACCTTGATGTGCTGGCCAGCCGTCTTGGCATGCATGATGCATCAGACGAAGCGCTGCGCGTTGAGCTCAATCGCTACTCGTTAAAAACGCAAGGGTTGCTGGGACGTCGCTGCCCGACACCGATGCTGTCGGGGTTCTGGAAAAACGATCCGTTCAGTCCGGAAGAAGAGTCGCGCTTAATCACGTCGTCATCTGCGGATGGCAAATTGCTTGAGGTGCCGTTCAGCCCGGTCTATCAGAATTTCGATAAAGCTCTGAAGGAGATTACGCGCTGGATCGCTCAGAGATTGTGTTAATAGATTGCTAAATTTCGCTGGTTTGGTAAAACAGTGGCTTCACAAAAGGAGATCGCAATGACGTTACCGAGTGGACACCCGAAAAGTAGATTGATTAAGAAGTTCATGGCTCTTGGCCCGTATATTCGAGAAGAGCAGTGTGAAGAGAATCGCTTTTTTTTCGACTGCCTGGCTGTATGCGTCAACGTGAAGCCTGCACCCGAAAAACGTGAATTCTGGGGCTGGTGGATGGAAATGGAAGCAGAGGAAAAACGCTTTACGTATAGCTACCAGTTTGGCCTGTTTAATAAAGACGGTAACTGGCAGGCCACCACCATTAAAGATCAGGAAGTGATCGATCGCCTGGAATATACCCTGAAAGAGTTTCACGACAAAGCGAGCGCACTGCTGGCCACCCTGGATCTTAAGTTCGAGCCAGCGGATGATTTTTCCAGCGAAGCGGTGAAGCTGACTGCCTGATAGCGTCACAGCGCCACCGGGCAAAAAAAATCCCGGCTTATCTGCCGGGATTTTCTTATTCGGATAATCTTAGAACTGGTAGGTCATACCCAGGGCAACGATATCATCGCTGCTCACGCCCAGTTTATTATCGTCGTCAATCTGGTTAATTTTATAATCAACAAACGCGGACATATTTTTGTTGAAGTAATAGGTCGCGCCAACGTCAATATATTTCACCAGATCTTCGTCACCAATACCTTCGATATCTTTGCCTTTAGACTGGACGTAACCCAGGGAAGGACGCAGACCGAAGTCGAACTGATATTGTGCAACGACTTCAAAGTTCTGTGCTTTATTGGCAAATCCGCCAGAAATTGGCGTCATGTTGCGGGTTTCTGAATACATCGCTGCCAGATAAATATCGTTCGCGTCATATTTCAGACCGGTAGCCCAGGCTTCGGCTTTCTGCCCCTGACCACGCGCCAGCAGGTTCTGCGCGTTGGTGCGGTCAGAGTTAGTGTAAGCACCGCTGACGGCAAAATCGCTGCCGCCGAAGTCATAGCTCAGAGAGGTACCAAAACCGTCACCATTCTGCTTCTTGGCGTCACGGTTTTCGTTTTTACCCTGGTACTGCAGGGTCATGTCCAGGCCGTCAACCGCGCCGAAGAAGTCGGTGTTGCGGTAGGTGGCAAGACCGGTCGCACGCTTGGTCATGAAGTTATCGGTCTGCGCGGAAGAGTCGCCGCCGAACTCAGGGAACATGTCGGTCCATGCTTCGACGTCATACAGCGCACCCAGGTTACGACCGTAATCCAGAGAACCAAAGTTTTTCAGCTTCAGGCCCGCGAACGCCAGACGGGTTTTCTGAGAGGAGTCGCTCTCGGCTTTGTTACCCGCAAATTCAGATTCCCAACGACCATAGCCCGTCAGCTGATCGTTAATCTGGGTTTCGCCTTTAAAACCGAAACGAACGTAAGTCTGATCGCCATCTTTGGTGGCATCATCGCTGATGTAGTGCATGGCTTTCACTTTGCCGTACACGTCCAGCTTATTACCATCTTTATTATAAACTTCAGCTGCGTGAACGGATGCAGAAGCCACTACGCCCATAACCATTAATGCCAGAGTGCTCTTTTTCATTTTCGATCCTGTCTTATAAACGCGCTAAAAAATTCGCTGGACGATAAGCTCATGCTTAAGTCCCGTGAAAAAACAGGAAGGGTTTTATCGTTCTGGAATGAAACTTTTATGACAAACTAAGAATAATTTTAAAAAACTGTGATTTATTATTTCGGTAATAAAAGTGTCAAATTCTCCCGCTACGCTTCCTGATCCCGCGCAACAAAGTGTTTCGCGATGTGCTAAGGCAGTTGGCAACGGGGCTGACTCCTGCTAAAACGTTCGTTCGACATTACTTTCCCTTATCGTTGAACGGCAGAGAATCATGAGTGACAGCCAGACGCTGGTGGTAAAACTCGGTACCAGTGTTTTAACAGGCGGATCGCGCCGCCTAAATCGCGCCCACATTGTTGAGCTTGTACGTCAGTGCGCTCAGTTACATGCCGCAGGGCATCGTATTGTAATTGTGACCTCCGGGGCGATTGCCGCCGGGCGTGAACACCTGGGTTACCCCGAACTCCCCGCGACGATCGCCTCTAAACAGCTGCTGGCCGCCGTGGGACAAAGCCGACTCATTCAACTCTGGGAACAGCTGTTCTCTATCTATGGCATCCACGTCGGACAGATGCTGCTGACGCGTGCGGATATGGAAGACAGAGAGCGCTTCCTGAACGCCCGCGATACCCTGCGCGCGCTGCTGGACAACAATATCGTTCCGGTCATTAATGAGAACGATGCCGTTGCTACCGCTGAAATCAAAGTGGGTGATAACGATAACCTCTCTGCGCTGGCCGCCATTCTGGCTGGCGCCGATAAATTACTGCTTCTGACCGATCAGCAGGGGTTGTTCACTGCCGATCCGCGCTCCAACCCGGAAGCCGAGCTGATTACCGACGTTCACGGCATCGACGATGCGCTGCGCGCCATCGCCGGTGACAGCGTGTCCGGCCTCGGAACGGGCGGTATGGGGACGAAGCTACAGGCCGCCGACGTGGCGTGCCGCGCCGGTATCGACACCATCATTGCCGCGGGCAGCCGCCCTGGCGTGATTGGCGACGTGATGGAAGGCATCTCCGTCGGCACCCGCTTCCACGCTCAGGAATCCCCGCTGGAAAACCGTAAACGCTGGATATTTGGCGCGCCACCTGCGGGCGAACTCGTCGTTGATGAAGGGGCGACCGCCGCGATTCTGGAACGAGGAAGTTCATTACTTCCTAAAGGAATTAAAAGCGTGACAGGCAACTTCTCCCGTGGTGAAGTGATCCGCATCCGTAACCTCGAAGGCCGCGACATCGCCCACGGCGTAAGCCGCTATAACAGCGATGCCCTGCGCCGCATCGCGGGTCACCATTCGCAGCAGATCGACGCCATTCTGGGCTATGAATATGGCCCGGTTGCCGTGCATCGCGATGACATGATTATTCGTTAAGGAGCCAGAACATGCTGGAACAAATGGGCGCCGCCGCGAAGGCCGCCTCTTATAAACTGGCGCTCCTTTCCAGCCGCGAGAAAAACCGCGTGCTGGAAAAAATCGCTGATTATCTGGAATCTCAGTCCCAGGAGATTTTGCTCGCCAACGAGCAGGATTTACTGGAAGCGCGTCGAAACGGCCTGAGCGAAGCGATGCTCGACCGCCTGGCGTTGACCCCGGCCCGCCTGAAAGGCATCGCCGGCGATGTTCGTCAGGTCTGCAATCTGGCCGACCCGGTAGGGCAGGTGATTGACGGTGGGCTGCTGGACAGCGGTTTACGCCTGGAGCGCCGTCGCGTGCCGCTCGGCGTTATCGGCGTTATTTATGAAGCCCGTCCAAACGTGACGGTGGATGTCGCCTCCCTGTGCCTGAAAACCGGCAACGCCGCCATTCTGCGCGGTGGGAAAGAGACCTGGCGCACCAACGCCGCGACGGTGAAAGTCATTCAGCAGGCGCTGGAAGAGTGTGGCTTACCGGCGGGTGCCGTGCAGGCAATTGAGAGCCCGGACCGCGCGCTGGTCAACGAAATGCTGCGCATGGACAAATACATCGACATGCTGATCCCACGCGGCGGCGCGGGGCTGCACAAGCTGTGCCGCGAGCAGTCGACGATTCCGGTGATCACCGGCGGTATTGGCGTGTGTCATATCGTGGTAGACGACAGCGCTGAGATTGCTCCTGCGCTGAAGATTATCGTGAACGCGAAGACCCAGCGTCCTAGCACCTGTAACACCGTTGAAACGCTGCTGGTGCATCAGGGCATAGCGAACACCTTCCTGCCGGCTCTGAGCAAACAGATGGCCGAGAGTGGCGTGACGCTGCACGCTGACGCCAGTGCGCTCGCGCTGCTGCAGGATGGCCCGGCTAACGTCGTTCCCGTCAACGCGGAGCAGTACGACGACGAGTTCCTGTCACTGGATCTGAACGTGAAAATCGTGAGCGATCTTGACGACGCGATTGCGCACATCCGTGAGCATGGCACGCAGCATTCTGACGCCATCCTGACGCGCACCATGCGCAATGCCGATCGCTTCGTGAACGAAGTGGATTCCTCTGCGGTGTATGTGAATGCCTCCACCCGCTTCACCGACGGCGGCCAGTTCGGCCTCGGCGCTGAGGTGGCGGTCAGCACGCAGAAACTGCACGCGCGCGGTCCGATGGGGCTGGAAGCGCTGACCACCTACAAGTGGATCGGCTTTGGCGACGATACGATTCGTGCGTAAATAATCACGGGTGATGCAAAAATAGCCGTTTGATTCAAAAGGGCATTGACGCATCACCCGGATAGATCTAACCTTTTGCCCCGTGGTTACATTCGTAACCGGCCTCTCAGGGCCGATATAGCTCAGTTGGTAGAGCAGCGCATTCGTAATGCGAAGGTCGTAGGTTCGACTCCTATTATCGGCACCATCTCCTAGTTTTCTCAGGTCAATCCACTTCAACAAAACCTTTCGAAACATACAAATTACGCTGTTTTAGTCGTTTGAGGTCACCCCTTGTCTCATGAAATCAACATGCGATTGGGGGGTAATCAGGGCATCTTCTGTTCGGCTTAGTAAATGTGTCCTCGATGATGCTGAATGCCAGTCAGGTAGAAGCCGCTAAAGATAAAAGCTATAAACCATCTGATGGAGGTGGCCTGTAACAGAGGTAAAAAAACTCAGTATGTTACCTCTCGTTACCTCTCAATTTAATACTTGCTACCAGTGTTACACGTTCAGAACAAAATGGAGGGGAACCAAAATCCTTTCTTCTGGTAAGCAACAGAGGTTTCGCTATGCGAGTGATGAAAATTTACTGCCCGGAGTGTATGTCTGCGGCAACGGTGAGAAAAACAAACCGAAAGCACCCCAAATTATCAGATGTGTACTGTTATTGCTCAAATGTAGAGTGTGGGCACACGTTTGTGATGAACGTTTCCTTCTCACACACGATTAGTCCCAGCGCTTTGCGCGGCCAGGGATGGATTAAAGAGCTAATGGATGCCCTGCCACCGGACGAGCGACAAAAAGCATTAGAACTCCTGTTGGCAGCCAAAGAGAGTCACTGAACGGTTCGCCGGGAGTAACTAAAATTTTCCCGGCTTCGGTTCATTAAATTTCAGCGGCTTAAGAAAAAATGTCTATAAGAATCAGTTTGTTAACTTTTAAGTGTGCCGTCAGTTATCATGAAAAATCTCACCTAAAATTTTATATCCCTTTACTATCAATAGCTTAATTCAAGTGGTTACGATGTTGGAGTAAAGCTAAACTGAAAAAAGCTGAAATTCTTTTCACTCTTTTCAGTTCTCTGCTCGCTGTAAATCCCCAGTTGTGGCGCGGTCTGGCGCTATCATTTGTAAAAAATCCCAACTGAAAAATTTTTGCGATCTGAAAACCGCAGGCGGGTGCGGTGTAGTGCGATTTTGGTCGTTCGAGTAATTATGTGATGCTTGTCTTGTCTTACTCTGAACTACATCGACGATGACTTAATATGAATAGATTTTTCGCGTTTTGACCTGTAAATTATTCAGTGTAAGGCGATGTGGAAGATTGCCATAGTCCATATGATTTAGCTGATTATAAGGTCTAATTGTTCTGAGACTAATCTATGAAGAATAACAAAGAATTTTATACAGAATCTGGGAGAGCAAAATGAAATTAGAAGCATGTACCTTGAAATTATATGATTTCACGAAATTTTCATTTTCTGATTATAAAGAGAATAAAGTAAGGTTGTCTGATATAGATAAGTTTCTAGATCCAATGATTAAGTTCTTAAATAAGAAAACTTTTAAGAACAGCAGAGTTTCTTCTCATGGTACTAAGGAAGTATATTGCTATGACATCAAAAAATATAATGATGATTACATAGTGATTTTATGGATTGGTGTAAGTGGAAATAAAAATAATGTTCTCTCTCTTCCGCATAATGGCAATGTAGGAGATAAGAATTCTGTTGCCCGCACACGTATAGGAAAAGAAAGGATTCCAGGGATTCCAGCATATTTTTATATTGCTTCAAAAGAAAGGATGTTAGTAACTTTAGATTTTAAAGGCTCGTCTTCAGAAACTGGAGTCCTTCTTCAGTACATAAGAGATTTCATGCATAATTACTCAGCATTTTCGGATCATGTATTGGGTGCCAATGGGAAATTTAGCGGTGGTTATAAAGTCAAAAAAAATGATGAAAATTATTGTTATTTTTCACTTGATTGCAAGAGATATGTAAATGCTTCGGTAGAAAAAGATCTTATTTTGAATTTTAAAAACATCACTAAAATTATTACAAAAGAAAAAATAACGGTTAGTACTAGCTCCTCGCAATCTTTAGTTAACTTAAAGCCAATAATAAAATTATTTACCTCTCAAAAAGATAAAACCACCCTAGAATCAGTAGTTAAGGTGGAGGTTGATGTTGCTTTTGATAATGAAGCGCAGATTAAAGAGTATATTGATAATATTAAAGGAACATATGATGTTGGCAATGTTAATTTCCTTGTCCAAAAGGAAAAAAGGCATTGAGACTGTAAATCTTCAAAATAGCTATGCAAAAGAAAAGGTTGTTTTAGAGGCTAAGTTGAATGGTGTTGATAGTATTATAACATGGCCTTATGATGCTAATGATATTATAATGGCATTGAACAATCAAAATTATATTGATAGCTTCATCAAATTATCATGTAAAAAAATAGATGAGGTTAAGTTTGATAAAGCATCTGATGCCGTTTCGGAAATTAAGGTCTCGGCGCAATCGTGAATGTAGAGGCGAAAAATGTCTAAAGGGAAAATGGTGGTTGTCATTCCACTAATTGTTTTTATCATTATCGCAGCTGCGATAGGGGTAGGAGCATATATATATGAAGACAGTATTAAAAAAGCTTTGCTTGATGGGACATTGAAAGTTACGGATCTTAATAGCACTCTAATCAATATTGCATCAATTATTTTTGCAATAAGTGGTGCCTGGATTGCTCTTATATTTCCTAAGTCAATTAAAAAACTTAAAAGTAATCAAGTTAAAGAAATTACATCTGAGGATGAGGAAGCCGCGTTTTATGATATATCTATATGTTCGGTGATAAGTTTATTAGTCTTATTCGTAATTATGATAATAAATTATCTGCTTTCGATTGCTGTGATATATGAAAATAAGCTTGATGTATTTTATTATTCTTTCATTATTGTAAGCGTTTTGTATCTCTTGGAATCGGTTGTGGTACTTTGGACAGCGAAAACAACATTCAAAGTTTTTGCATCCTATAGTATGGCAATTATGAATCGCGCAACTGTAGAGAACATTGAAAGTGTTCAACGCGAGGATGAAGAGTGATGTGCTAGGAGTTGCTGTGGTGCTTTCGGCTGATGGCAGCATTAACGGGGGCACTTTAGGGGGCACTTTATTGTGCCCTTTTGAATTTTGTCTTTTAAAGCAAGTGGTTATGTCGGTTATGTATTCCTATTATCACCATCTCAAATTCCTCAAACGTCTGAATTCATCCATAAAGTCCATGATATAAAATGATTTTAATGCTTTTTAGTCCATTATTTTCCGTAACCTTCCAGTAAAATCGATGCTGAATCTGTATAGGATTGTGTATATATTCCTGTTCGGTTTGCGCCGTCCGTGGTTAAACAACAAACAGATCTTCGTCATCATTTACGTTCGGATGGGGCGCTAATGTGGGCTGTCTGTCATCTTCCGCAAGCAGTGTGCTTTCTTCTCAGGGTGCAGAATCCGTTGCTTACAGCCACACAACTGGCCATTACCTGCTATATTCGTGTCTTTGCCAGATTTCCGGAATGAGCGATAATGTGGCACATAATGGCAGCGTAAAAGGGGCAATATGCTTCATCACAGCCAGGCAATGTCACTGGATGACATCTACCTTGAGGACATTCCTCACATTATTCACCCGGATACGGCGGCAGGAGACCTCGTAGATACTGCAAGGCCTAACCGCATCATTCAGGAGTGGAATTTGCCACAGGGCTACACCCGGTTTGTCAGCCGGTATCAACTGTACCACTGGCAACATCCCTGGATGGCATACCGTGACACGCTCGACGACATCAAATCCGGGAAGCTCGTTCTGCTGAGAAAAGACATCACCGGCAATGCCATTTCGGGCGTGCTCACGACATCCGGTGACCTTCGCAATGACCTGCCTCTGTTCCTTCAAACCCGACTCCGACACATTCTGTCCCGGCAACTGAATCGCCCGAGATATCAGGTCCGCCATGCGGCACCGGTGCAACATGCCCAGGCCGCAAAAACCATCAACAGCAAAACTGCCGGTCGGTTGCTGGCCGCGGGTGGGATCTATAATGGCAATATCGAGGGATTCCATCAGACCGCGCAGCAGCTCGGTGGTGATGCACCGGCGGGTTACGATCAGGTTATGGATAATAAAGGGCTGATTATCGCTGGTGCTTCTGTTGCTGCGGGCCTTGGCCTGGGCAGACTGGGGACGGCGAGTGAGCTTAGCAATCTTCATGTTCTGGGAAAAGTCGAGGGTGAGTACTCGATGATAAAACCCGGACCATTACCTAAAGAGCTGGCTGAAACTTTCTCCAGTGGTACATATAAAGAGATCACGCTATCAACAGACACGAGTTTCTACAGAGGTGGTATTGAGGGCCGACCATTAGGTCAGTTTTTCGGATATGAACAACCTCAGGGAGTGCTCCAGACCAGAATAGATAAGGCCCTGCTCCCCAAATGGCCTAACGGAAGTGAATCCCCTCTTGATAGCTATCACAAGATACAAATACCCGCTGGAACGAAAGTATATGTTGGAGAAGTTGGCTATCAAACAGACCTTTTTTCCGGTGGCTCTGAGCAAGTTGTGATACCTACCCCGTGGAAAATACCTGGCGTTAAGATACTTGGAAGTGGTGGTTTGAAATGAAAAATGAAATAAAGAAAACGGTAACTGATATCATCAAAATCCTCTCCTCAAATGATGAGGATTCATGGGCAAAAACATTCGAAAAACTAGCCATCGAGCTCGATGTTGATTGTGAGTCATCCATTTACTCGTTGAAAAAACTCTACGGCGGGATGGGATCATTTAACGATATTGTTCTTCATAAAAATGGAATACCTCTCATTCGGGAAAATGACGAGTTAGACGATTTGAGACACAAACTCTACAAGCAGCTTGACCATGCAATCGTTTTGTTAAAAGCAGGTGATTTACCATAGCGTTAGTTTCCAGCGCCGTCAGTAAATTATTGGGTACGCCTCCAGCCTGACAGGGGAAGCGCAGAACCTTAAAACTGGCTCATGTGTGTTCGTCTCGTCAGCATCGATGCCCCCGAAAAGAACCTGCCCTTTGGGCAGCGTTCCCGGCAGACATTCTCATCGATAGTGGCGCAGTGTGCCGTCTCCATAACGTGCAGGAACGCAGATTTCTATGGCCCTTGTGGCCTCACATGGAAAGCGCATAAAATAATGAAAGCCCGGTAGGCTTCTCACACCCACTCCTGCAGATGGAAACCCTCAGCACTTCTTACGCATCATGCGACAGGTTCCTCTGACAGCCCCGACAAACCATCACACATCTCCTGCAACTCATTAAACATCCTTGCCACATGGAAACCATCGCACACCGAATGATGCACCTGCACTGCGAGCGGCAGCAGCACTTTTCCATCCTGCTCGTAGTATTTTCCAAACGTGAACATAGGCGAAAAGAAGTTCTTCATGTGCGCAATGTTCATATTAAAGTTGGTAAAGGTTACCCACGGAATAGACGAGACGAAGAAGACATTTTCCCGGGACTCTTCCTTAGGCCAGTATGAAAGGCTATTTCCATAGCGGGCCGTATCTTCTGCATACGTGTTCTGGAAGTGATGAATATTGCCGTCATAGTGGCTCCACAATGACGAAAACGTCTCCGTTTCGGGGTGGAAAATGGTATAGCTGGGATGAACTTCATTCCATATTACGAGCTCATTGTCCTTCATGGCCATGCGGAACTCAGGATGCCGGTTCATGATGTTAGACAGGAGAAAAATGATCGTCGGGTAGAACTTCCAGCCCACCGCTTTGATATGTTTTCGCAGCGCGGTAATGTCGATCAGAACGGTTTGGTTAATTGTGCATTCAGCAAATGACTGGAAGACTTCAAAATGCTCCTTCCTTGGCCAACGAGATAAATCAACAGGCGTATACTCCGGGGCTGTTTTTTTCATTATTTAACCTTTGATTATCAACCGTCTACGTGATTTTTGGCCAGAAACAACCGGACAACCATTTCAACCGTATCTAATCTTCCTGTCAATCTCAGCCTGTGGCTTTCCGAACAGGTATCCCTGCACGAGATCGCAGCCAAGCGCCTGAAGCCGTTCAAGCTGCGCTTCGGTTTCAACACCCTCTGCAATGACCCGCATGTTGAGGCTCTTCGCCATGCCGGTAATCAATTTAACGATATTAAGGGCATCATCCTGCGTGGATATCGGATTCACAAAAGATTTATCTATTTTAATTTTATCAAAATTCAGTTCACTCAGTCGTGAGAGCGAGGAATATCCCGTTCCGAAATCATCGATGGAAATTTTGACACCCAGTGCCCGGAGCTTTTTGAGAATAGTGATCGGCATGTTGCTGTCACTGAAGAGCGAAGACTCTGTTACCTCTAGCTCAAGTCGGCTGGCCGGTAGCCCTGTCTCTTTCAGGATGGACTGCACCATCGCGGTAAACGATTTCGTGCCTAGCTGAACGGGGGAGACGTTCACCGAGATCCTGGCCGGCACCGCCCAGGAAACTGCTTCCCGGCAGGCCATCTCAAGCACCGACTTGCCGATCTCATTGATCATTCCCGTTTTTTCAGCGACGGAAATAAAATAATCTGGCGCGAGTATCCCTTTCACCGGGTGTATCCAGCGAATAAGCGCTTCATAGCCATAAATTTCATTGCTGAATGAATCGACAATAGGCTGGTAATAGACAACGAATTCATTGTGATCGATCGCCAGAGCCATATCATGTTCAAGGGTTCTGCTTTCCTGCAGTCTTTGCAGCATCCACTGACGGAAGACTTTGATCTGCTGCGAACCTTCTTTTTTCGCTTCGTAAAGGGCCAGATCGGCAAATTTGTATAGATAATCAGAGCGTCGTTCATTATCAGAT
The DNA here is from genome assembly GCF_000612205.1 of Enterobacter sp. 5-4. NCBI lineage: Bacteria > Pseudomonadati > Pseudomonadota > Gammaproteobacteria > Enterobacterales > Enterobacteriaceae > Enterobacter > Enterobacter sp. 5-4. The sequence goes on from NZ_JFHW01000022.1 coordinate 45,636, forward strand.
AAAACGATGCCCACGCAGGTGGCAATTTTTATCAGCTGGTTATTAATCGTATAGGGCTGGCTGATATGATCGCTGATTTCTTTGGCGCGCGAAACGGCGGCGGTTTCCGTGAGTCCGCTGGAGAGAAGGGCGAATTCATCGCCGCCCAAACGGTAAAACGTATCCGTTGCGCTGCTCATTGAGGTCAGCCGTCGGGAGACCTGATTCAGCAGCAAATCTCCCGTATCATGGCCATAGGTATCGTTGACCTCTTTGAAACGGTCTAAATCAAATAACATCACCGTGACGGGGACGTGGTTTTTATCTGCCTGAAGATTAATTTTGTTGAGATCGTCCCAGAAGAAAAGGCGGTTTTTCATGCCGGTGAGGGAGTCATGATAAACATCATACTCCAGCTTCGAGTTCTGAATTTGCAGCTTTTCTTTTGATATTTGAAGCTCGTCAGCCAGGCTCTTAACCTGCATGTGTGCTTTCAGAATGTTTTTATTCTGGTAGATCATTAAGAAGCCGAGAATAAAGCTTAAAATCACCAGGAGCAATGAAAGCGCCGAGTAGATATAATACAGTATCTGTATTTTCTTATTGGATTCGTTAACTGTGTTAATATCTTTTGTTAATGCCGTGGCAGAAAGCTGGCTTAGCGGTGCATCGAGTTCATGCATATTTGTCAGGTATGCTTTTAACTCCGGGTGGCTCATATTTTCAAGATGGCTATCCAGATAGGCCAGTATGTTTTCTAAGCGTAAAGCGAGTTCCTGATGCGTTTTATCGCTGTCAATGTAGCGACCTAAATCGCCCCCCTTCATTAAATCGCCCTGACTGAGCATAATTTCGAGACGCATGCGGACCTGGTCTATCGTAACGTCATCGGTATCGGTTGCGTATAGACCAAGCCATGATTCAAAACGGTAATACTCTGATACCAGTTGTGCCACGGACCAGGACTCAGTGTATTGAGTCAGTTTTTGCAATTCTTGCTGACGATCATAAACAAGGTATGCAATATATCCTGTCGTGATAAAAAGAGAAAAAATGATACCAACCAGTATCCTGTTCATTATGTTCTCCTGAACGACTACTCAATCTTCATTTTGCTTACCTGCCATGCTGATCGTGAGTAATAAATCTGATTATTCAACTCAGGAAGACTGTCATAGGGGTATACAATGAACGATGGGCCTTTATCGCGGATGCGCATATATTCGCCATTGACTTTTAAGGCAAGGATGGCGTTGTATTTTTTAAAGTCGCTAAGAGGGATGATGGTTGAGTAATCATTGAGCGCAATAACATTCACGTTCGTACCTTTTGCACCCACATAATCCATGAGCTTGCTCATTGGGACACCCTCAAACTTCGTACGACCGTTATACCAGGGGGAGGTTGTCTCGAAACTCACGACACCCAGTTTTTCAAGGCTGGCGAGATCAAACACTGCTTTTCCATTTTCATTGGTATTTTCTATATTACCGGAAATCGTTAAAATGGGTTTACCAACTGGTTTTGGCAGGTCGCCAGCCCAGGTTACACTCTGTACCAGACAGCATAACAGCAGTAGGGTTAATCGCATTTTGACCTCCACCTTTTAACAGAAGTATAAGAATTATAATTTAGATATCACACGAGTTGATATATTTTGTTGGGAAGTCAGGGGTTTTATCGTTTTTATTGATGTGATGTCAATAAAATCAATCTGTTAGGTGGTGTGGGTGACAGAGTGTTTGATACTCAAGCGACACTTAACTTTTTGATAAAAGCTAAAATTGCGGGCATAAATGCTCTTTTGATTAAAAAATAATCGCTTTAATTGAGGGATATTATCTTTTAAGACAATTGTGGGGTGTTCGTGGCGTTTTGACGCGCGAATCTGGAGACCAAATACGTGCTCCGGTTGTGTCCGTTGTTTCAGGATGATGACAAGCGAGGACACGAACATTCCGACAGTGCGTGTCCCCTACCGCTTGCCTTACTTCAGGTCCTCCCGGATGGCTGACACCGGCTTACCCCCTTTCGCCATGCTGGCAAACACTGCGTCTCGGTAGATCCACGCATGAACGAGTGCGGCAGAGAGATGGACCAGCACCACAGCATAAAGCAACTTTGCCAGAAGGCTATGGGCGTCGTGACACCAGGCAAAGAGTGCCGGACTGGTCGGGACAATTGCCGGCAGGTTGACACCATCAAACATGACAATTGGCAGGCCCGCTGCCGACAGCTGCGCCCAGCCCAGCAGCGGCATTGCCAGCATTAACCCATACAGCATCCAGTGTGATGCCTTTGCGGCAAGCACCTGCCAGACGGGCAAATCGGCAGGAAGTGGGGGCGTCCGGCTCAGAAGTCGGTTGACCAGACGAACCAGTGCCAGCAGTAAAATGGCGATACCCAGCGGCCGGTGCAGATCGATTAACCAAATCCGGTGATGTAATGACGTCATCATCGCGGCACCGATGAAAAGCATGGACAGGATCATCACCGCCATCAGCCAGTGCAGGCTCCGCGCCAGGGTATTGAAATGCTGCGGCGCGTGCTCTCGCCTATCTTTATTTGGGCTCATTTTACCTCCTGCTTTTGCACGGCTTCGGTGGCTTTGCCGTAGCCAATTTCCCGCTCACGACGGCTGAAAGAGTGGGAGTAGGCAGCGGAGCGGGCGTTTAAGATGGGATCGTCAGACACCGCAACGCCTGCAGGAACAACAGAAGGGTCAAAGTTAACGTCGCGGCACGCGCCTGTGGATTGTGCTTCGACGCGCGTCACTTCCAGCGTACCGGCCACCCTCTTTTTGCGATCGTCCGGCCATGGCTGGGAAGGGTCATCCACCGGATCGCCCGGCTGTGCGAGCTGCAAAACGTAATCCCAGTAGAGTGGCTTCTGCGCCAGGCGCTGACGCAGGTTTTCGAACAGGAAGTTGTCATCGGCTTTTTGTCGTTGCTCATCGCTTATCGACAGGAAAGGCTCGTGCGGACGCATCATCCAGCGAACGGCTTGACGTTCCCCCTGCGCGTTCACAAGGTAAAAGGCGTTAATGCTGTAAAAGGTTGCGCCCGCGAAGCTGCCGGGGGCGGGTTTTTGTGCCGCCCATTTAAGGTATTTCTCCGCCTCCGGGTACGCTTTTAAAAAGTCTTTGAGACGCTGCGGATCCGGTTTTCCGGTGGCTGCATCAACAGCAGTGGCTTTTCGCAAGGCCAGAAAACCTTCCGGGCTGTGCGTGGCGAAGAAAGGCTCGTTGTTCATCGCCATTCGCCATTGTTGCTTGTCATCTGTCTTCAGCAGCAGCGCCATGCTCAGGGTTTTGGTCGTACTATCCGGGGCATGGGGATCGCCAGTACCAATAGAGAATCGGCCCACCACGGGCACTTCCAGCTGCGAGAAGAGGCGGGAGGTTGAAAGGGAATCCGCCGAGCCGTTTGGCGTAAAGGTGCCGGCAAAGCAGATGCCTTTTCCATGCGCGCGACGAAAACCCGGCGGGAAGGGTTTCGGTGTTTCACCCACCAGTGCCTGGCTGACCGTGCGTGACCCAAGCCAGCCCGCCGTCCATGCAAAAGCAGATGCCAGCGTACCGGCGACAACGGCGATCGCTGCCAGCGCGCCCCAGGTTTTTTTGGACCTCAAATCCAGTTTCGACATAGACGTTTTTCCAGAACAAAATATCTTCACCTGTCATGCGCAACGTATTGTGCGTGACAGGTGTTAATACAGTGGCGAATATGGCTCGAGTATAGGAACTAAGGGGCGTAAAGAAAGAATATCACGAAAAGTTTAAACCTTTCCGCTGTCAAAAAGTCCGGGTTACTCATCGTGGCGGAAGTTGTGACCGAGTCGGTGACCCAGCGAGAAATAGTGGCGAAATAGATAATAGAGGGGGTTCCATTTCTCCACATTAAATTTCACCCCTCGCTGAGTACGAATTAATAAAGCCTCAGATATGTGGACGCAGGTTATCGAGGCATCAACGGACACCAGGTTCCCCTGCGAACCGGTCAGGGGCGATATCCCGCAAACCTGAGCCTCTATTTGTACAGGACACTCTTTAATTCTCCACGAGTTAATCGTAACCGCCTTTTCCTTATGGAAATTTCCGCAGCTAAATTTGTCCTGTTCAAAAACATACCCCCTCTTTTTCTTCCATTTCGGTGGCGATGCTTTTCCCGTTTTATTTGCGATAGCTTCAATATTCTGCCAGAGCCTGCTGTCCGGTATGTTCAGAACAATATCGGGGTTACCCGTGATATTTTCATAACATTTTCCGGAGGTGCCAAGCCCGAACACGATATTCCGGTCAAGGATCCACCATGATGAAACCGGGCTCAGGTTGGTTGAACCGTCAGGATTTTGGCTGGAGATAATGGCAACCGGTGTACCAAAATATAAAGAAGCAAAATCGACCTGCTGGGTTTTCATTTTATCATCCTCTGATTAAAGGAGACCCAGTCTACGTTGTGCAAACGTGCGTTACTTCGGTGAAGCGCGAAGTAAAACGCGCCTCACGGAATTTCCAGGTGCGCAATGTTAACCACTTCTTTCTGAGCAGGGCGAAGACATCACGTTCAGCCTTTAAGGAAATAAGAACGTGTGAAATTATGAGCCCATATATGCAGGTCTCCTTGTTTACTTGCCCTTATTTTTGTAAAGCATCGAGACGCAAGCGCCACAAATCATAGCGTTCTTCTCCCGGTTTAACGGTTCCCGCGAAGTGGTCATTGAGGCGACTCGAGGTAAATACCAGGTCTCCGTTAGGACGGATTGCCAGCGTGTCTGGCCAGCGCACCTCTTCGCTTGCCGCAATCAGCGACATGGAATGGGTTTCAGGATCGTATCTGACGATACCATTGCGTGTGACATCGGTAATGTAGAGGTTACCTTTTACATCTGTCACCATTCCGTCGGTGTTGCCCCCCACGCGACCCAGATCGCGGATCTGCCCGGCGATTTGCGCATTGGTTGACGCAGGCTGCCTCAGTATCGCGGTCGGTACCGTATAGGCGTGCGTGCCGGTTGTCACTGTCCAGTACAGCGTGCCCGCATCGGGTGAAAGCGCAATGCCATTGATACCAATCAGTAATGGTTTACCAGGCCAGACTTCAGTCCCGTGCGAGACGACGTTAACGCCTGGCTCAATCTGCAGCGCAGGATGACGATCGAGCACGCGCCGGGCCGTACCGGTAGCGAAATCGACGATAATTAGTCCCACTTGGTTTTCAGGCGCACTCCGCGAGCCGCTGTCGGAGATATAGGCGACACGGCGGTTTTCATCGACCACCACATCATTCAGAAAGCTGGCCTTGCGGTCCGCTACGCCGTCCAGGGCGATACGTTTGATGGTGCGGCCAGAGTGGAGATCCAGTACGACCAGTTTCTGCGCCCCCGCGGGGGACTCTGTTTCGCCTGCAACAAACCCCATGTCCAGCGCCCATAGCCAGCCGTTTTTACGGTCAATATAAAAACCGAGCACGTTGCGCAGGCTCTGAGCGGGATCGGTGTTCACCGCATTCCCCTCGCGGGAGGGAAACGCCGTCAGGCGGGCAGGGCCAGACTGCGCCGTCGTATCCAGAATGCTTAACGTGGCGGGTGCTGCGGCGGAAACCAGCCGGGGGGTGCTGACAAAGGCCCGGTCCATTGCATCAAAGTGGATACCTGCAATAGGGGCATTGACCGAACCGGAAAACGTCGCAGGTATCTTTCCGTCTTGAGCGGTTTCCCAGCTCACACCGGCGTAGCTTCGCCAGCGCTCCAGAGGCGGGTGGTTCGCCGCGTTGACAACACTTGGGAAAGCGAACAACGCCGCCATTGCGATGGCGGGCAGAATAAGGGGGCGGTTGAACATTGGCAGGCTCCAGTAGCGCGTTCAGGTGATGAATGCTGGCCACTTTACTCATCGCCCAACGGGAGATAAATTAGCCAAATTGAAAAACATTTGTTCCTGAGAGAGCAAAATGAGCCGGAAATTCGATTACCTCGGCGACGTAGAAGTCTTCATTGCTGTGGTTGAGCACGGCTCATTTACGGGCGCAGCGGTTGCCCTTTCAACCACCCCTTCGGTACTGAGCCGCGCGGTCACCCGTCTGGAAGCGCGTCTTGGACGGCAGCTGTTACAGCGCACGACCCGCCGGGTGGGGCTGACTGAAGCCGGACGCGTCTATCTTGAGCAGGCGCGTTCTGCGTTCTCTCTGCTTGATGACGCCGAACGCGTTGGCCGGGGTCAGGAGGGCGATCTGACCGGTCGCGTGAGAATGAGTGTCCCGACCACCTATGCGCACTACCGCCTGCCGCCGCTGCTGGCGCACTATAATCAACGCTACCCACGCGTACAGGTGGAGCTGAACATTACTAATCGCAATGTTGACCTGATCGCAGAGGGGTTCGATCTCGCGATCCGTCTGGGACAGTTGCCTGACAGTGGACTTGTGGCGCGTAAGCTGGAAGTCGCGGCATTGCTTCTGGTCGCCTCTCCGGACTACCTGCACCGGAGAGGAAAGCCTCAGACGCTGGAAGAGCTGCAGCGCCATCAGTGCCTGCCGTTTATCATGCCGCGCACCGGGCGTATCGCCCCCTGGGTATTTCATGACGAAGGGCGCGATATTGACTGGATGCCGGGTTCAACTATCGAAATATCAGACGATGTACTCGGCGTGGTTTCGCTGGCGGAGCAGGGGATAGGGATCTGCCAAAGCTATGAATTTATCGTTCGCGACAGAATACAGGGCGGTCAGTTAGTTGAGGTGCTGCCGCACCTTCGGGGACGATCGCGACCTTTCTCCGTGCTGTTTGCCCCGCACCGACGTCAGTCAGCAGCCACCCGGGCAATGATTGACCTTCTGACCCGACAAGAATGACAAGGACGAGTCCACCATGAAAAAAGCGCGTTTTTCCTTTTGGATCCCTCTCATCGCGGGCGGGATAGCACTGATATCGGCTTTTGTGGTCTGGTCAGTCAACATTTACCGCGTGACATACCTTTCGATCCGCGGGGAGCAGTACCTAGCCTGTGGGGCGTTGCTGCTGGCGCTGGTGCCGATGGTCTATTTCATCAGAAAGGGGAGACTGAAAGGTAAGCGCCTTGCTGACGCGGTCAAAATCTACCTCGGCTTCTTTATTTGCAGCCTGCCGGTTGCCATGTTCGCGGTCTTTACAACGGCCTGGCTGCTGGAGGGGGACTATTCGGCCTGGAGTAAACCTTACCGGTATGAGTCCAGTACCCGCCACACCTGCTCGGGTGCGGAAGTCTACGAGCCGGAATTAAAGAAGGAGATCCGCATCTGTAACCCGCAGGGTAACGTTTATTCCGATACCACCCTGTATGTGGAAAAGCGGAGCAATGCCCTGGGGATTGTCGTGCTTTGGGCTATCACGCGCGCCTGAACCGGGGAAAGTCAGGGCGCGAGAATCAGCGTCAGCCCGCCTCCAGCATCCCAAAACTCACAATCCGCGCGCGTCCCAGCTCTTTTGCTCGGTACAAGGCCACATCCGCGGCGCGCAGCAGGTTGTCGGTCTGGGCATGTTGTGGGTAGCTGGCAATGCCAATCGACACGTCCACCGGCCCAATCTCGGTCAGCCCGTAGCGAAGCGACAGCTCATGCACGCCGGTGTAAATCTTCTGCGCGCAGGCGAACGCTTCTGCTTCATCGGCACCGGAAAGCAGCACCAGAAACTCCTCGCCCCCGTAGCGGAATGCCAGTCCGTTGTCATGTGCGGCGCGCTGAACAATTGACGCCACGCTTTTGATCACCAGATCGCCCGCTTCATGGCCGAAGCGATCGTTAATGCTCTTGAAGTGGTCGATATCAATCATCATGCAGCTTAACGGTACGCCAGTGCGTATCGCCTGTGCCGTTTGGGTTTGCAGGGTATCTTCCAGATGATGACGGTTACGCAGGCCGGTGAGCGGGTCAAACAACGCTTTTTCCAGCAACGCGTCGCGCAGACGCTGGTTGGCCAACGCCAGCCCGAGCGCCTCGGCCATCAGCTCCAGATACGCGCGGGAAGGGGCATTGTCCGCTGTAATATTCTGGAAGGAGAGCAGGCCAATGGCCTCGCCCTGAGCGATAAGCGGCACGCAAAGCGCGCTTTCCGCCTGGGATGCCGGAAGATGGTAGCAGGCAATATCCGGCTCGCCGTTCACCGGCGGGTGACTCTGCCCGCGACGCACGGCCCAGCACTCGTCCGGGTGGAACGTCGTCTCTTCACCCACCGGCGAAAGCCATTGCGCGACGCAGCGCATCTGCCACGGCTCGCGGTCAAGGACGTAGAGGCGGCCCGCGATCCCCGGCGCGATATTGGGGGCAAACAGCTCCGCCACGTTAATCACATCGTTAAAGTTCTCACACCCCTGCAGCCGCTGGGTCATGCGCGCCAGCAGCTCGCGGATGGCCCAGTCGGCATCGCGCTCTTTTTCCAGACGCTGACGCGCCAGGCCGTTTTCACGGAAGATGCTGATGGCCTGAGCCATATCGCCTATCTCATCGATCTGGTTGAAATTGGGCGTTTCAACCGCGTAATCCTGGGATGCCAGGCGGTGCACCACGTCGCTCAGGCGGACCACGGGGCGCAGCACGCGGCGTTTTAATATAAAGCCGAGCACAAACAGGAACAGCAGGGCGGTCAGGCCGACCGTCAGCTCAGAGGCGGTACGCAGCGCTTTCGATTTTTTAGTCGCCTCCTGAACGGCGGCGATGACGCGCTTGTCGAGTATCTGGCGGAAGTGATCGAGCTGATTCTGCGCGCGCTCAAGCTCCTGCTCATAGGGCTGACCATAGAGCAAGGCTACGGCCTGGGCGTCTTCACCGCGTTCCAGGCTTTCGAGGGCGGTTTGCTGCTCGTCCTGCAGCTCATCGACGATCTTTATTCCTTCATGCAGCAGGGCCAGTTCTTCATCCGATGCGCCGTTATCCTGCAGCTTTTCCAGCCGAAGCTCGATGCGCTTCAGGCTGTTTTCTGCCTGGTTATATTCCTTGAGCACCTGAGGATCTTTTTTAATGGCGTACAGCCGCGCTAAATCAGACTGCGCCCAGATATCGGTTTCGATATCTTCCGTCAGCTGATCAAATTTCTGCCGTTGTTCAACGGCCTGACGCTCGAGGGTATCCGCACTGGACGCCATCAGCATGATGATGCCGGAGGCGATGGTCAGGCAGACCGTGGCCCCATAGGCCCAGTTTGTTATCGTCGCGATTCGCACCAGATGATCCTTTTACGACATGAGTAGGATGGCGTTCTTCAAATTATAGAAAACGTCTGATTTAAGGCGAAAAAAAAGGCGGCACGGCGCCGCCTGGTGTGGTCTTTATCGTCACGTCCTTACAAATCTGGAGGATTTTTTCCTTCTTCGATGAAATCCGCGTCCAGCTCTTCGGCGTTGCCTTCGTGATCGCGACCGGAGAAGAGGTTCCAGCAGGCGATAAACAGCGCGGCGATGAGCGGCCCAATCACAAAGCCGTTAATGCCGTACAGCTCCATGCCGCCGAGGGTGGAGATCAGAATCAGATAGTCCGGCATTTTGGTGTCTTTCCCCACCAGCAGCGGGCGCAGGATGTTGTCCACCAGCCCGACGACGATCACGAAGAAGCCGACAATAAACAGCCCCTGCCAGATCTGGTGCGTGGCGAACAGGAAGATAGCGGCGGGCACCCAGACAATCGCCGAGCCGATGGCGGGCACCAGCGAGAGGAAGGCCATCAATGCGCCCCAGAGCACGCTGCCGTCGATACCGGCAATGGCAAAGGCAATCCCGCCGAGGATGCCCTGAACCACGGCCACCGCCGCCGTCCCTTTTACCGTGGCGCGTGACACGCCGACGAATTTGGCGAACAGATGCTGCTTGGCAAAATCGGACAGGGGCAGGGAGTCGAGGATCTGGCGTACCAGATACGGGCCGTCTTTCAGCAGGAAGAACAGCAGATACAGCATGATGCCGAAGCTAATCGCAAAGCCAAAGGTGCCTTTGCCGATCAGGAACGCGCTGCCCGCCAGATACTGTCCGCCCTGCAGCGCGACGTCGGAGAGTTTTTTCTGGATCTGCGCCGCGTTGGTCAGGTTGTGATCCGCGAGGAAGCCGCTGGCCCAGTCAGGCAGGTGGTTGAAGATGCTCGCCACCACTTCCGGAAACTGGGTATTGTTCTCCTGCAGTTTGGTGTAAACCACGTTCAGCTCAATGGCGAGCGAGGAGAGGATCACCATCAGCGGAATAAAGACGATCAGGCAGATAATACCGATGGTCAACAGCGAGGCCAGCCCGTTGCGATCCCCCAGCGCGGCGCGAAGCTTGTTTTTTACCGGATTGAAGATAACGGTCAGAATGGCGGCCCACAGTATCGCGGAGAAGTAGGGCGACAGCACGTCGAAGAAGGCCCAGGTCACAAGGGCGAGAATGAAAATAAAGAAACCTTTAGTCAGTCCGTTAAAGCGCATCAGTCAGTCCTGGTTACTAAGAAACTGTGACGACTATAGAACTGATTGTGAGAATTACCAACCTTGCGCCGGGTGGCGGCTGCGCCTTACCCGTCCTACGGGGAGTGTTACGGTATGACTTCGCGCTTTACGGATACCACTTTCGACTGACCGAAGATCGGCTTTTCCCGCACCATGCTGTAAGTATCTGCTTGCGGAGGTGCTTATGGCCTGGCGTCCTATCCTGTATGTGATCCTCACAACCCACCCCAGACTCAGCGCGCGGCGCGCCCGTTTGCGTCTGGTCATCTAGCTTTTTATTAACAATCGCGGTATAACACACCTCCTTTGGATGTTTAGATGTCCATACGTATAGAAGGTAATATGCAAACACAACAAGAAAATGGGCAGCTTAAGCGCACCATGAAAACACGCCACCTGATCATGCTCTCGCTGGGTGGCGTGATTGGGACAGGGTTATTCTTCAATACCGGCTACATCATTTCCACGACCGGGGCGGCGGGCACGCTGCTGGCCTACCTGATAGGTGCGCTGGTGGTCTGGCTGGTGATGCAGTGTCTGGGCGAACTCTCCGTGGCGATGCCGGAAACCGGCGCGTTTCACGTCTATGCCGCGCGCTATCTTGGCCCGGCGACGGGCTACACCGTGGCGTGGCTCTACTGGCTCACCTGGACGGTGGCGCTCGGTTCGAGCTTTACCGCCGCGGGCTTCTGCATGCAGTACTGGTTCCCGCAGGTGCCCGTCTGGGCGTGGTGCGTGGTCTTCTGCGTGGTGATTTTTGGCCTGAACGTCATTTCCACGCGCTTCTTTGCGGAGGGTGAGTTCTGGTTCTCCCTGGTGAAGGTCATCACCATCATCGCCTTTATTATTCTTGGCGGCGCGGCGGTCTTTGGCTTTATCCCGATGCAGGACGGTTCACCCGCGCCGGGCTTAAGCAACATCACCGCCGAGGGCTGGTTCCCGCACGGCGGCCTGCCGATCCTGATGACCATGGTGGCGGTGAACTTTGCGTTCTCCGGGACCGAACTCATCGGTATCGCAGCAGGGGAAACGGAAAACCCTCACAAGGTCATCCCGGTGGCGATCCGCACCACCATTGCGCGCCTGATCATCTTCTTTATCGGCACCGTGTTTGTGCTGGCGGCGCTGATCCCGATGCAGCAGGCGGGCGTGGAAAAGAGCCCGTTCGTGCTGGTGTTTGAAAAGGTCGGTATTCCTTACGCGGCGGATATTTTTAACTTCGTGATCCTGACGGCGATCCTTTCGGCGGCGAACTCCGGGCTGTACGCCTCCGGGCGCATGCTGTGGTCGCTCTCTAACGAGAAAACGCTCCCGCGCTGCTTTGCCCGCGTGAACAAAAACGGCGTGCCGCTGACGGCGCTCTCGGTTTCTATGCTCGGCGGCGTGCTGGCGCTGTTCTCAAGCGTCGTGGCACCGGACACGGTATTTGTCGCGCTCTCGGCGATTTCTGGCTTTGCGGTGGTAGCCGTCTGGATCAGCATCTGTGCGTCGCACTTCGTCTTCCGTCGTCGCCATCTGCAGTCCGGCCAGCCGCTCTCTGCGCTGCAGTACCGCGCGCCGTGGTATCCGCTGGTGCCGGTGCTCGGTTTTATCCTCTGCGTGGTGGCCTGCGTCGGCCTGTGGTTTGACCCAAGCCAGCGCATTGCCCTTTATTGCGGGATTCCGTTTGTCGCCCTGTGTTATGGTGCCTACTACCTGACCCGAAATATGACATCGCAGGAGCCTGAACATGTCGCAGAATAATCCGCTTACCGCCCTCCTTGAAAAGCAGCCGTTTGTGGTGCTGGATGGCGCGATGGCGACGGAGCTGGAAGCGCGCGGCTGTAACCTGGCAGACAGCCTCTGGTCTGCCAAAGTGCTGATGGAAAACCCGGAGCTTATCCGTGAAGTGCACCTTGATTACTACCGCGCGGGCGCGCAGGTGGCGATCACCGCCAGTTACCAGGCCACGCCTGCGGGCTTTGCGGCGCGCGGCCTGGACGAGGCGCAGTCCCGAACGCTAATTGGCAGAAGCGTGGAGCTGGCGCGAAAGGCGCGTGAAGCGTATCTGGCCGAAAACCCGCATGCGGGCACGCTGCTGGTGGCGGGCTCCGTTGGGCCGTATGGTGCCTATCTGGCGGATGGCTCAGAGTATCGCGGTGACTACGTGCGCAGCGCTGAGGCGTTTACTGCCTTCCACCGCCCGCGCGTGGAAGCGCTGCTGGATGCGGGCGCTGACCTGCTGGCCTGCGAAACGCTGCCGTCTTTTGCCGAGATTAAGGCGCTGGCGGCCCTTCTGGCCGGGTATCCCCGCGCCCGGGCGTGGTTCTCCTTTACCCTGCGGGACAGCGAGCACCTGAGCGACGGCACGCCGCTGCGTGACGTGGTCAGCGTGCTGGCCGACTCTCCGCATGTCGTCGCGCTGGGCATTAACTGCATCGCGCTGGAAAATACCACGGCGGCGCTGAAGCACCTGCAGAGCCTGACGTCGCTGCCGCTGGTGGTCTACCCGAACTCAGGCGAGCATTATGATGCGGTGACCAAAACCTGGCACCACCACGGCGAAGCGTGTGAGACGCTGGCGGGGTATCTGCCCCAGTGGCTGGACGCCGGAGCGAAGCTGATTGGTGGCTGCTGTCGCACCACGCCGAAGGATATTGCTGAGCTTAACGCGAAGCGCTGAGTTTTTTGCCGGGTGGCGGCTGCGCCTTACCCGGCCTACGGATCGCACAATGTGTAGGCCGGGTAAGCGCAGCGCCACCCGGCATAAAACAACCGCACAAAACCAACTATCCTTTCCCATTTTTTATCTAAAAACGAATCGTTATGAGCGATTCATTTTTATTCCTTTATCAAAATTCCCGCGTTGGAAATACTGCCCTCATAACAACAAGGGGAGCAGGCACTATGGCAATTTCATCGCGAATCACACTACTCGGCGCGCTGGCGCTGTGGGCATTTCAGGCGCAGGCGGTGGACGTCACCGTCGCGTATCAAACTTCTGCGGAACCGGCGAAAGTCGCGCAGGCGGATAACACCTTTGCCAAAGAGAGCGGCGCGAAGGTCGACTGGCGCAAGTTCGACAGCGGCGCGTCCGTGGTGCGTGCGTTAGCCTCCGGCGACGTGCAGATCGGCAATATTGGTTCCAGCCCGCTGGCGGTTGCGGCCAGCCAGCAGGTGCCGATTGAGGTGTTCCTGCTCGCCTCGCAGCTCGGTAACTCTGAAGCGCTGGTGGTGAAGAAAAACATCACCAAACCGGAAGACCTGATAGGCAAACGCATCGCCGTGCCGTTTATCTCCACCACCCACTACAGCCTGCTGGCGGCGCTGAAACACTGGGGCATCAAGCCGGGTCAGGTTCAAATCATCAACCTGCAGCCGCCGGCGATTATCGCGGCCTGGCAGCGTGGCGACATTGACGGGGCCTATGTGTGGGCGCCTGCGGTGAACGAGCTGGAAAAAGACGGCACCGTGCTGACCGACTCCGAAAAAGTGGGCCAGTGGGGCGCACCGACCCTCGACGTGTGGGTCGTGCGCAAAGACTTCGCCGAGAAACATCCTGAGGTGGTGAAAGCCTTCGCGAAAAGCGCGATTGACGCCCAGCAGCCGTACATCAGCAACCCGGATGAATGGCTGAAGCAGCCCGCCAACCTGGAAAAACTCTCCCGACTGAGCGGCGTGCCGGAAGCGGACGTGCCGGGGCTGGTGAAGGGCAATACCTATCTGACCCCCGCGCAGCAGGTGCAGCAGCTGACCGGGCCGGTAAACAAAGCGATTGTGGATACCGCCACCTTCCTGAAGGAGCAGGGCAAAGTGCCCGCGGTAGCGGCGGATTACAGCCAGTACGTGACCGATCGTTTTGTGAAATAAGGAGTTCGCCATGCTGAATATTACAAATCTGTCTGCCGATTACGGTGGTAAACCCGCCTTACAGGACATCAACCTGACGCTGGACAGCGGTGAGCTGCTGGTGGTGCTGGGCCCGTCCGGGTGCGGAAAAACCACCCTGCTGAATCTCATCGCCGGGTTTGTCCCTTATCAGCATGGCACCATTCAACTGGAAGGCAAAAAGGTGGAGGGCCCCGGCGCCGAGCGCGGCGTGGTCTTCCAGAATGAAGGCCTGCTCCCGTGGCGCAACGTGCAGGAAAACGTGGCGTTTGGGCTGCAGCTTGCGGGCATCCATCGTGAACAGCGGCTGGAAACCGCGCGGGCGATGCTGAAAAAAGTGGGGCTGGAAGGCGCGGAAAAACGCTATATCTGGCAGCTTTCCGGCGGCCAGCGGCAGCGTGTCGGGATTGCCCGCGCGCTGGCCGCGAATCCGCAGCTGTTGCTGCTGGACGAGCCGTTCGGGGCGCTGGATGCCTTCACCCGCGAGCAGATGCAAACCCTGCTGCTGCGCCTGTGGCATGAGACGGGCAAGCAGGTGCTGCTGATTACCCACGATATCGAAGAGGCGGTGTTTATGGCCACCGAGCTGGTGCTGCTGTCCCCGGGGCCGGGCCGCGTGCTGGAGCGCTTGCCGCTGGAATTCGCCCGCCGCTACGTCGCGGGGGAACCCGTGCGCAGCATCAAATCCGATCCGCTGTTTATCGAACAGCGTGAGTACGTTTTAAGCCGCGTGTTTGAACAGCGGGAGGCCTTCTCATGAGCATCGTCTTCAGTGAAAAAACGCGCCGCACGCGTCTGGCGCTGCGCTGGCCTTTCTCGCGCCAAATTACGCTGAGCGTCGGTACGCTGTTGGTGCTGCTGGCGGTGTGGTGGGCAGTTGCTGCCCTGCAGTGGGTCAGCCCGCTGTTTCTGCCGCCGCCGGGACAGGTGCTGACCAAACTCATTACCATCGCCGGCCCGCAGGGCTTTATGGATGCCACGCTCTGGCAGCACTTAGGTGCCAGCCTGGCGCGTATTCTGGTGGCGCTGCTGGCGGCGGTGATTATCGGCATTCCCGTGGGGATTGCGATGGGGCTGAGCCCGACGGTGCGCGGCATCCTCGACCCGCTGATTGAGCTTTACCGCCCGGTCCCGCCGCTGGCCTATCTGCCGCTGATGGTGATCTGGTTCGGCATCGGTGAAACGTCAAAAATCCTGCTGATCTATCTGGCGATTTTCGCCCCGGTGGCCATGTCGGCGCTGGCGGGCGTGAAGAGCGCCCAGCAGGTGCGGATCCGCGCGGCGCAGTCGCTGGGGGCCAGCCGTACGCAGGTGCTGCTGTTCGTGATTTTACCGGGCGCACTGCCGGAGATTTTAACCGGGCTGCGCATCGGCCTCGGCGTGGGCTGGTCCACGCTGGTGGCGGCTGAGCTGATTGCCGCCACGCGAGGGTTAGGGTTTATGGTGCAGTCGGCGGGTGAGTTCCTGGCGACTGACGTGGTGCTGGCAGGGATCGCGGTCATTGCCGCGATCGCCTTCGGATTAGAACTGGGGCTGCGCGCGTTACAGCGCCGCCTGACGCCCTGGCATGGAGAAATACAATGAGTGAACGTCTGACCATTACCCCGCTGGGGCCGTACATTGGCGCACAGGTGTCGGGCCTGGATGTGACCCGTCCGCTGAGCGATAACCAGTTCGAGCAGCTGTACCACGCGGTGCTGCGTCATCAGGTGGTGTTCCTGCGCGAACAGGCGATCACCCCGCAGCAGCAGCGCGCGCTGGCCCTGCGGTTTGGCGATCTGCATATCCACCCGGTCTATCCGCATGCGGAAGGGGTGGAGGAGATTATCGTCCTCGACACCCACAACGATAACCCGCCGGATAACGATAACTGGCACACCGATGTGACCTTTATCGAGACGCCGCCCGCCGGGGCGATTCTGGCGGCGAAGCTGCTGCCAGAAACCGGCGGTGATACGCTGTGGGCCAGCGGCATTGCGGCGTATGAGGCGCTCTCCGAGCCGTTCCGGACGCTGCTGAGCGGGCTGCGGGCTGAGCACGACTTCAAAAAATCGTTCCAGGAGTACAAGTACCGTAAAACGGAAGAGGAGCATCAGCGCTGGCAGGAGGCGGTCGCGAAGCATCCTCCGCTGCTGCACCCGGTGGTGCGGACCCATCCGGTGACGGGCAAGCAGGCGCTGTTCGTCAACGAAGGGTTCACCACGCGCATCGTGGACGTGACGGAAAAAGAGAGTGAGGCGCTGCTCAGTTTCCTGTTCGCGCATATCACCAAGCCGGAGTTCCAGGTGCGCTGGCGCTGGCAGGAGAACGATCTGGCGATCTGGGATAACCGCGTGACGCAGCATTATGCCAATGCGGACTATCTGCCGCAGCGCCGGATTATGCAGCGGGCGACGATTTTGGGCGATAAGCCGTTTTACCGCCCCTGATCCTGTAGTACCCGTAGGCCGGGTAAGCGCAGCGCCACCCGGCGAAAACGGTGCACAATTGCCGGGTGGCGGCTACGCCTTACCCGGCCTACAAAATACCGCACATTTAAAGGTGCGCCTCAATATACCGCTGATAGCGGTTCGCCTTCAGGTAACACAAATCCACCAGCACCAGGCCGTCAACGCAGTTGTTGAACGCCGGGTCGCTGCCAAAATCAATAAACTGCACGCCGCCGGGCTCGCACAGCTCGGAATATTGCTTGTAAAGCGGCGGAATGCCGCAGCCAAGATTGCCGAGCAGGGATTTCAGCTTCGTCAGATCGTCCACGTAATCCACGCCGCCAAACTGCGCCAGCACGTCCGGCAGGGACGCGGGATACGGCTTGCGCGAGGCGGCGAGCGGATGCGTCGCCGGGAACCACAGGCGGTA
Organism: Enterobacter sp. 5-4; assembly: GCF_000612205.1. Classification (NCBI taxonomy): domain Bacteria; kingdom Pseudomonadati; phylum Pseudomonadota; class Gammaproteobacteria; order Enterobacterales; family Enterobacteriaceae; genus Enterobacter; species Enterobacter sp. 5-4. The sequence continues at coordinate 62,784 of NZ_JFHW01000022.1, forward strand.
AAATGCCACCAGCAGATCCCGCGCGGCAGGCGGTAAGCCGCCGGAAATCGAGACCGGGCCAAACAGGTAGCGGTAGTGCGGATAACGCGCCAGATACGCCCCAATGCCGGACCATAAATAGTCCAGGCCGCGGCGCCCCCAGTAGCGCGGCTGAATAAAGCTGCGCCCCAGCTCAATGCCGTGTGCCAGCACGTCCTGCATTTTGTCGTCGTAGTGGAACAGGCTATAGCTGTACAACCCCTCAACGCCGCGCTTTTCGATCTGCATGGCCGTCGGCATAAAGCGATACGCGCCGACGATCTCCAGATCCTCCTCATCCCACAGGATCAGGTGCAGATAATCATCGTCGTAGCTGTCGGTGTCCCGGCGTTTGCCGCTCCCTTCCTCCACCGCGCGAAAGGCAATCTCGCGCAGGCGGCCCAGCTCCCGCAGCAGCGGGGCGTCTTCCTGACCGTTGCGCTGCCAAAGATAGATGGTTTTCCCGTCGCTGGTTTTGCCCAGAGATTCGGCCTGCGCCAGCGCGCGCTTCAAAGTGGCCCGGTCTTCGGGACGGGCAATCGCGCACTGGGTTTTAAAGACGCCGGGCACTCCCTTGCCAAGACGCATCACGTGCTGACGGCACTGCTCGGCCATCTCACGCGACGAAAGGGTGGCGCTGTGCCAGTGATGCCACGCAATCTGCTGGCCGATTTTAATCGGCAGCTGGCTGTGACGGCGGCGGAACATCTGCTGCATCAGCAGCAGCATCGACAGCGTCGGAGAGACCAGCGTGCTGGCGTAAAAGAGCAGGCTGTTGTGCGCCTGAATATGCACCGGCAGCAGCGGGACGCGCAGCTTGCCGGCGAGTTTGATAAAGCCAGAGTGCCATTTCTTATCGCGAATGCCTTTGCGCGTGGGGCGGGAAACTTCGCCTGCCGGGAAGAAGATCAGTACGCCCGCGTTTTGCAGGTGCTGTTCCATCTGCACCAGCGACGACTTCGCCGTCCTGCCACCCATATTGTCCACCGGAATAAACAGCGAGCTGAGGGGCTCAAGGTGGGTCAGCATCCGGTTGGTCACGACTTTAACGTCGCGCCGCACGCGGGAGACGGCGTACAGCAACGCCAGACCGTCCAGCGTACCCGTCGGGTGGTTGGCAATGATGACCAGCGGGCCATGTTCGGGGATTTGTTCGAGATCGCGGGCGGAAACGGTGCAGAGAATATCCAGGTGTTCCAGAACCTGCTCCACCATATCCAGCCCTTTCAGGTGGCGGTGGGCGGCGGCAAACTGCTGAAACTCGTCTTCGTAGAACAGTCTTTTTAACAGACTTTTTTGCCAGGGTGCGGGCCTCGCCTGAGGCCAAAGATCGTCGAGAACGCTATCGAGGCTAAACATGGTCACTCCTCCTGCCGTCTTGCGAAGACAGTAGAAGGCGCAGATGTCGATTGTATTGCAGTTGGGTGAAGATTTGAGCAGAGAGCAGGCCGGGTAAGGCGAAGCCGCCACCCGGCGCTAAAGCGGATTAACGCAGAATTTTCTTCTCGGCCAGATCCAGGGCGAAGTAGCTGAAGATCAGATCCGCGCCCGCGCGTTTGATCGCGCCCAGGCTTTCAAGGATCACTTTCTCTTCGTCGATCGCCCCTGCCAGCGCGGCGAACTTGATCATTGCGTACTCGCCGCTCACCTGGTAAGCGCCCAGCGGCAGCTCGGTGCGTTCGCGGATGTCGCGCAGGATATCAAGATATGCGCCAGCCGGTTTTACCATCAGGCAGTCTGCGCCCTGGGCTTCATCGAGCAGGGATTCACGAATCGCTTCGCGACGGTTCAGCGGGTTCATCTGATAGGTTTTACGATCGCCCTTCAGCGCCGTGCCGGCTGCTTCACGGAACGGACCGTAGAAGGAGGAGGCAAATTTGGTGGAGTAGGACATGATGGCGGTGTCGGTGAAACCGGCCGCGTCCAGCGCCTGACGAATCGCCTGAACCTGTCCGTCCATCGCCGCAGACGGTGCGATGAAGTCCGCACCCGCAGCGGCCGCGACGACCGCCTGCTTGCCGAGGTTCAGCAGGGTGGCATCGTTATCCACGCCGTGATCGCACAGCACGCCGCAGTGGCCGTGAGAGGTATATTCACAGAAACAGGTGTCGGACATCACCACCATTTCCGGCACCGTCTCTTTGCAGATGCGGGACATGCGGGCGACGAGGCCATCTTCCTTCCACGCGTCGCTGCCGGTGGCGTCGGTATGATGGGAGATGCCGAAGGTCATCACCGAGCGGATCCCCGCGTTGGCGATACGTTCAATCTCACGCGCCAGATATTTCTCCGGAATGCGCATGACGCCCGGCATGGCCTCGATGGCTTTGTAGTCATCGATCTCTTCTTCAACAAAAATCGGCAACACCAGATCGTTTAAGGTCAGGGTTGTCTCTTCAAACATAGCGCGCAGTGCAGGTGACTTACGCAGACGGCGGGGACGTGCAATTAAATCGGTCATGGTATGCCTGATGTTTGTGGAACAAAGAGGGCTAGTGTACCTCAAAGTGGCGACGGGTGTTTTACTAAAGTGGGCATTTTGCTTTTGCGAAATGCGGCAGATGAGTTTGCTTGTTACCAATAATATATAATGCAGGACAGTATAACGCTGAGAGAAGAATGAGATATTTGTGTTATTTCTATATGGAAATGAATGTATCATTAAAAATGATTTATTATTTATTATGATATTTCCCTGATTGCTTTGCCTGTGCATTAACATTTTGTTTTTATAATATTTATTTTATGTCGCCCTGTGCGTTGTGGTCTGAATCTGTTTTTTGTCTGAATGCGGACTTAATGGAAACATTCATTGAACCTTTTCGAAATGAAACTGCATAATTCCCTCCGCAATTAAATATTGCAAATTCATTGATGGACAAACTTGCTTACGTCCCTGAGGAGGGATGACCCAATGCAAACATGGAAAAAGAAACTCGTTGTATCTCAACTTGCATTAGCCTGCACCCTGGCTATCGCTTCTCAGGCCAATGCGAAGGATATTTCCGGTACGACATATAATACCTTCGGATACGATAATACAGCGACCACTCCCTGGTATTATGGCTATGCCGACTGGGATTTCTCAGATGCCATCCACGATGGTGATATTTACCCGGTGATTAATAAATCCACCGTGAATGGTGTTATTTCAACGTACTATCTCGATGATGGCATCAATGGTCGGGCGAATGCGTTGAGTATTTCCAACAGCACCATTAATGGCATGATTACCTCTCAGTGTATGACCGCCACCTGTGCTGATGGTCTGGATGCCGACGGCACCCAACATGCTCAATACGACCGTTTTAGCCTGACCGTTGATAATTCCACCATTAACGATACGTATGAACATTATGCGTATGATGTCGTGAATGGTGAAAATACGGAAAGACACTATCTGGATACATATGATATGGGTAATGCGATTACCCTGGACGTGGAATCAGATATTGTTATCCAGAATAATTCTCACGTCGCGGGGATTACCCTGACGCAGGGGTATCAGGAACGGGATAATACCCCGTACGACGGCGTTGAAGGCGTAGCCAACAGCAGCAAGGTCTTTACCGACACGCTACTGGTAAAAGATTCGGTACTGACTTCCGGTGCGTACCGCGATTTAGGTACCAGCGGATTCTACGGCCAGACTGCGAAGCCGAGCGACTATAGTGAAACCGACGCGACAGGGGCAGATGATGCCGCGCTGATTGTTACCGCCAGCGCGTCTGATAACGCGATGCAGACCGCTGCCACCTTCGATCACTCCACCGTTACGGGCGACATCCTGTTCTCCAGCACCTTCGACAACAACTTCTACCCGAACGGCGATCCGGCAACCGATACCACCGAAGACGGCGTCTATAACCCTACCACCAACGGCTGGGACGGCACCGATAAGCTGGATGTCACCCTGACCAACGGCAGCAAATGGGTCGGTGCTGCGCAGTCCAGCGTTGAGGCTATCGGCACGACGCAGATGTATGGCCAGGGCTACAGCAACGTAGACTGGCGCACGCTGTCCCCGAACAGCATTTGGCCGGATTCCACCTATGACAGCAACGCACATGTTGCGGGTGAAGCGGTGTATCAGAGCGGTCTGTTTAACATTGCGCTGGATAACGGCTCCGAGTGGGATACCCGCAAGATGTCAAACATTGACACGCTGACGGTAAACAACCAGTCTCAGGTCAATGTTGAAAACTCAGGCCTGCTGGCGGATACCATCACTCTGACCAATGCTTCCTCATTGAACATCGGCGACAACGGCGGCGTGGCCACCGACCATCTGTATCTGGACAGCGATAGCCGTGCGGCACTGACGGAAGAAACGGCCGAGCTGTATGCCAACACCATCACCGTGGATAACGGTGCAGAGCTGGCGCTGGGTCTGGGCCAGGTTGATACGCACACTATGGTTCTGACCGATGGCGGCGTGCTGAATGTTGCCAGCCGCGATTACGTGCTGAACAGCGATCTGAACAACGCACGCTATATCACTAACGACAAGCGCAGCGCCGATTATGACTACGGCGTAGTGGCCATTCACTCTGACGGCCATCTGGCGGTGAACGGTGACGTCGCAGGCAACTATAAAGTCCGTATCGACGACGCGACCGGAGCAGGTTCCGTCGCTGATTACAAAAATAAAGAGATTGTCCGTGTCTATGACAATAACGCGGATACGGCGGCCAGCTTTACTGCCGCAAACAAAGCCGATTTAGGTGCTTATACCTACCAGGCGCAGCAGCAGGGTGACACCGTCGTTCTACAGCAGAAAGAACTGACCGACTATGCCAATATGGCGCTGAGCATCCCTTCTGCTAATACCAATATCTGGAATCTGCAGCAGGATACCGTAGGTGCGCGTCTGACCAACAGCCGTCACGGCCTGGCGGATAACGGCGGGGCGTGGGTGAGCTACTTCGGCGGCAACTTCGACGGTGACAACGGCGTTATCAGCTACGATCAGGACGTGAGCGGTATTATGGTGGGTCTGGATACCCAGATTGACGGTAATAACGCGAAGTGGATCGTCGGTGGTGCGGCAGGTTTCGCGAAGGGCGATATCAGCGATCGTACCGGTCAGGTCGATCAGGATAGCCAGACGGCGATGATCTACGCGTCAGCGAAGTTCATGAACGATCTTTTCCTCGACAGCTCCCTGAGCTACACCCGCTTCAACAACGATCTCTCCGCTAACATGAGCAACGGTCAGTATGTTGACGGCAATACCACCAGTGACGCTGTTGGCTTTGGTCTGAAGCTGGGTTATGACTGGAAACCAAACCTCTCTGGCTACGTAACACCATACGCAGCCGTATCGGGTCTGTTCCAGTCAGGCGATGATTATCGCCTCAGCAATGACATGCGCATGGATGGACAATCATACGATAGCCTGCGTTATGAACTCGGTGTTGATACGGGTTACACCTTCAACTACGGCGGCGATCAGGCTCTGACCCCTTACTTCAAACTGGCCTGGGTTTATGACGACGCCGATAACAATGCCGATATTAACGGTGACAGCATTGATAACGGCGTGAAAGGTTCAGCTGTTCGTGTTGGGCTGGGCACACAGTTCAGCTTCACGAAGAACTTCAGCGCTTACACGGATGCCACATATCTTGGCGGCGGCGACGTTGACCAGAACTGGGGCGCAAACCTGGGTGTGAAATATACCTGGTAATGAATAAAGCGGGGGAGGGGTTAACTCCTCCGCTTTTTAGCGAAGCAATAAAAATAATATTGAACCGACAAATACGGATGACTTGAGGTCTGCATGAACGTTAATGCGAAACCACTTTCTGAATTACGCCGGCTCGAACAGGGGTTAATAGCAGCCAGTACCCCTTTTACATGTGCACCCCAACAATTAATTACGTCGGGCGAATCGAATGAGCCTCGCACGATCGTATTACAAACCGGCGTTATTGAGATCTATCGCCCTTCTGATGAACTTCTGGTGGGGATTGCGACCGCCCCCTTTATTTTTGGTCTGGCTACGGTGATGATTAATCATTCACAGGAATACAGAGTGATTGCTAAAACGGCCTGTACCGGTTTTTATTTATCCACAGAAACTACCCGACAACTAATCCAGCAATTTTCACTGTGGAAAGAGGCCTTCAGCTGGTTATCCTGGATAAATTACATTCTTGAAAAGCGCGATAAGCAGCTGGTTGGCAATAACTCCTATCACCAGATCCGCGCGATGCTGCTTAATATGGCCGAGTGGGATGAAACGCTGCGTTCAAAAATCGGTGTGATGAATCATATTCAGCAAAGCACACGCATTTCACGTTCTGTTGTTGCCGAGGTTCTGGCCGCCCTGCGACAGGGAAATTATATCAATATGAGCCGGGGCAAGCTGGTCAGCATCAACCGCTTGCCCACGGAATATTAATCTCAGTTGGATGCGGTAAGCACCTGGGCTTTATTGGCACTCAATTCCGCCACCAGGTTATTAACACCGTCACTCATATTGACGAAACGCGTATGTGGGGAGCGAGTGACCACCACAAACGCGCCCACGTTCGACTGCGGAATCATAGCCATATAGGTGATGAATCCGCCGCCGCCGCCGGTTTTCTGAATAATCCCCGGCCGGCCATTTTTCGGTGCCATATAGACCCAGCCCATGCCGAGCGCATCGGCTTTACCCGGCACGTCCATCCCGATGACCCGGTGCAGCTGAGTACGCTGATAAATCAGGGTCTGCATACGGTCGGCCTGGCTGCTGCGAGAGTAGAAATCCGAAGAAAGGAACTGCTGCATCCAGCGCATCATGTCGCCAGGCGTGGAGTAAACCCCGCCGCTGCCCACGGCCGCCAGCGTGTTATTACAGGGGCTGGCGCCTTTCTCCGCCACCATCAGGCGACGGCACTGGTCTGGGGACGGGGTAAACGTGGTGTCTTTCATGCCCAGCGGACGGGTGATCTGCTCTTCAAACAGCTGGGTGTAGGGTTTGCCAGCCGCCGTTGAGAGGGCATCCGCCAGCAGGTCAAACGCCAGGTTTGAATATGAGGCCTGAGAGCCCGGCGCCGCCTTCAGCGTGGCGGTACTCAGGTAGCTCCAGCGCTGGTCGCGCGTTGGCCAGACGAATACGTCACGATGCGCCGCGCCGCCTGGCTGTTCACGCGGCAGGGCGCTGGTGTGGGTAGCAAGGTTCACAAGCCGGATCGGCGTACCCTGATACGTGGGGACCCGGGCGCCTGGCGGCGCGTATTTGCTGAGCGGATCGTCGAGCTTCACCACGCCCTGATCGAGCAGTTTCACCAGCATTTCGCTGGTCATCAGCTTGGTTAAGGATGCGATGCGGATAACGGAATCCAGCTGCGGGTGAACGTTATTGCCCGGGCGCGTTTCGCCAAAGCTGCGAAATACACGCTGGTTTCCGTCGATAACGACCATCGCCATACCGGTCGCGCCGCTGCCGTAATAGATAAGGTTCGCGTAGCGATCGGCAATATCTGAAGCTAAAACGGGAGCCGTCAGCGGTTGGGCTGCCTGGGCGGTAGAGAAGCTCACCGCACACAGCGCGGCAAAAGAGAGCAGACAACGTTTCAACGAAAAGCATCCATGAAGTGAATGAGGAAAGTAATGGGTATTTATACTACTAATCGGTACCGTGCAATGCCCCGAATTGCATAACGATAGCGAGAAAAACGTAACCATGGGTAAATATGAACAATTTACTTGCGAGCCATCTCCCATTTTGTGACTTCGGGCTTATGATAGGCACCAGTGTCACTCAATCTTACGGAGAACGGTATGTCTGAGAAGCGTGTGGTTATGGTTGTCGATATGCAAAACGGGGTGTTTGAAACCCCTCGTCATCAGCGCGAAAAGTGTGTCTCTCTGATCAACCAGCTTACGCAGGCAGCCGATACGGTGATTTTTATACAGCATACCGAGGCCGGGGGGCTGGAAGAGGGGAGTGCAGGGTTTGCGTTACTGCCTGAACTCCATCAGCCTGCCGACGCGCTTTACGTGACCAAAACGGCCTGCGATGCCTTCTACAACACCGGGCTTGAGGCGCTGCTGCGGGAGCTGGGCATTCGCGAGTTTGTCATCTGCGGCTGCGCCACCGATTACTGCGTCGATGCGACGATCAAGAACGGCGTTAGCCGGGGTTATCACATCACCGTTGCCGAAGATGCCCATACCACCGCCAACCGTCCGGCTGCTGACGCACAGATCCTGATTAACCATCACAACGACGTCTGGCGTAACTTCATTGCGCCAGCGAATCCTCTCGCGGTGAAACGCACCGAAACAATTCTCGAAAACTGGAAAGCGAACTAATAATCAACCCGTGGGTCTGACCTTTTTGCCCGGGCCGGGAGTCTGGCGCGGGCAGGTTTTCGTGTGGTGACGTGTTGTACACAGCAACAGCCATAACAACAAGAAGGAAGCATTATGTTTAAGTCTTTTTTCCCAAAGCCGGGGCCTTTTTTCCTGTCGGCATTTATTTGGGCACTGATCGCTGTCATTTTCTGGCAGGCGGGCGGCGGCGCATGGCTGACGCGCATCACGGGGGCGACAGGTGAGGTGCCGATTAGCGCGGCGCGCTTCTGGTCGCTCAGCTTTATCGTATTTTATGCCTACTACACGGTATGTGTGGGGCTGTTTGCACTCTTCTGGTTCAAGTATTCTCCGCATCGTTGGCAGTTTTGGTCGATTTTGGGATCTGCACTGATCATTTTCGTTACCTGGTTCATGGTGGAAGTGAGCGTTGCAATTAATGCATGGTATGCACCCTTCTACGATTTGATCCAAAAAGCACTAAGCGCCCCGAATAAGGTTCCGATTGGTGAACTCTATGCCAGTCTCGTTAGTTTTACCGGCATTGCCATGATTGCAGTAACAGTGGCAGTGCTGAACAATTTCTTCGTTAGCCATTACGTTTTCCGTTGGCGTACTGCTATGAACGAATATTACATGGCAAATTGGCAACGACTGCGGCACATCGAAGGTGCTGCACAGCGTGTACAGGAAGACACCATGCGTTTTGCCTCAACGCTGGAGGACATGGGGGTCAGCTTGCTTAATGCTGTGATGAAACTTATCGCTTTTTTACCGATTCTGATTGCACTTTCACCCCATGTGCCTGAACTTCCAATTGTTGGTCATTTACCCTATGGTTTGGTTATTGCCGCACTGGTCTGGTCTCTTATGGGAACGGGGCTTCTTGCTGTGGTGGGGATCAAATTGCCGGGGTTACAATTTAAAAATCAGCGCGTGGAAGCGGCTTACCGTAAAGAACTCGTTTACGGTGAGGATGACCCATCACGAGCTGCGCCACCAACGGTAAAAGAGTTATTTCAGAACGTCCGTTTTAACTACTTTAAGCTCTACTTCCACTACATGTATTTCAACATAGCTCGTATTTTATATCTTCAGGCCGATACTGTTTTTGGAATAGTCCTGTTGTTCCCGTCAATTGTTGCAGGGACGATTACCCTGGGACTGATGACCCAAATTACTAACGTTTTCGATCAGGTCAGAAGTTCATTCCAGTACCTGATCAGCTCCTGGACCACGCTGGTGGAACTGATGTCCATCTACAAACGTCTGCGCAGCTTTGAACGCGAGCTGGACGATCGTGACCTGCAGGAAGTCACCAACACATTTAGCTAATACAGGACGTTGCTATGCCTTTTGCCGTACCGCGCGCGTTACCGTTGACCATACTGGCCGCTTTTGTGCTGGCAGGCTGTGCCGAAAAGGGGGCCGCTCCGCTCAAAAAGGGCGAGAAGCCCGTTGATGTGGCGAGCGTTGTGCGGCAGAAAATGCCCGCCAGCGTGAAAGATCGCAATGCGTGGGCAGACGCGCTGGCAAAAACCTTTGAGAGCCAAAAGATTGCGCCGACCGAGGAAAACATCTGTTCGGTGCTGGCGGTGGCACAGCAGGAGTCGATGTACCAGTCAGACCCGGCTGTGCCGGGGCTGAATAAAATCGCCTGGAAAGAGATCGACCGCCGCGCGGAGTCCATGCATATCCCGGTGTTCCTCGTGCATACCGCGCTTAAAATCACCTCGCCGAACGGCAAAAGCTACAGCGAACGGCTGGATACGGTGAAAACCGAAAAACAGCTTAGCGCTATTTTCGATGATTTCATCAACATGGTGCCGATGGGGCAGAAGCTGTTTGGCTCACTGAACCCGGTCCACACCGGTGGCCCAATGCAGGTAAGCATCGCGTTCGCGGAGAAACACACCGACGGCTATCCGTGGAAAATCGACGGTACGGTGCGCCAGGAGGTCTTCTCCCTGCGCGGCGGACTGTGGTTCGGCACGTATCACCTGCTGAACTACCCGGCGAACTACGATGAGCCGCTGTACCGCTTTGCCGACTTTAACGCGGGCTGGTATGCCAGCCGTAATGCGGCATTCCAGAGTGCGGTCAGCCGCGCAAGCGGCGTTAAGCTGGCGCTGGACGGCGATCTTATCGCCTACGGCAGCAGCGAGGCGGGAAGCACCGAGCGGGCGATCCGGAAATTATCGACAACGCTTGATATGAGCAACAGCGACATTCGCCGTCAGCTTGAGAAAGGCGACAGCCTGGCCTTTGAGAAAACGGATCTCTACAAGAAGGTGTTTGCGCTTGCCGATAAGAAAAGCGGGAAAACGTTACCGAGGGCTATCCTGCCGGGGATCCAGCTGGAAAGCCCGAAGATCACGCGTAACCTGACCACCGCGTGGTTCGCGAAACGCGTGGACGATCGCCGGGCTCGCTGTATGGGGCTTTAATGGCGACGGCGAAAGCGCAGGACGAGCGCGACAACGCCTAAAATCATGCACCCCGCGAGGAAGGGGATCAGGCCGAACAGGGTGCTGACGCCAAAGCCAATCTCAACTCGCGGGCGTCCGTTATCCTGCACCTGCATCAGGTGTTCATAAACGCCAGGCGCATGGACCAGCATATTGAGCAGCTGCGAGCCAGCCCAGAAGCAGAACAGAACAAACAGGGCATACGCGATATTACCCGCCGTGGAGGTTTTTGGTTTTCCGCCAAAAATCGGTTTCGACAATGTAAAGTCAGCCATGATGACCTCCGGATAAATCGCTCTGTTAATACGCTTCGTACAGGGTGAGTTTGACAGGTCATCGCATTTGTCAATATCAGAATCGTGGTAATTTACGCGCCGGAATCCTCCTGGATTGTTGATTTCTGCAGCACGTCACAATTTATTAACTTAAGTGAAATTGCGTCGCGTTTCAGAATTTCCGTATCTGCCACAGACCTGGCCGTAAAACTGTGAGAGGATGTCTTTTTTTCCTGCCGGAGTTGTTATGAAGCTCACGTCCAAACTACGCCGTGACTGGCACTACTACGCCTTCGCTATCGGGCTGATCTTTATTCTTAACGGTGTCGTGGGCCTGTTGGGGTTTGAGGCAAAAGGCTGGCAAACCTATGCCGTTGGGCTGGTGACCTGGGTCATCAGTTTCTGGCTGGCGGGGTTGATTATCCGCCGCCGTCCTGAAGAGACGACAGCGGATGAGGCAGCGTCGGCGAAGCGCGCCGATTAACCGTTTACGGAACTTTTAAGCGCGCTGTCGGCAGCATGACGCTCCAGCGCCAGTTCGATCAGGCGGGTGATCAGTTCCGGGTAGCTCAGGCCGCTCGCCTGCCACAGCTTCGGATACATGCTGATGTTAGTGAACCCCGGCAGCGTGTTGATTTCATTGATCACCACCTCGTTTTCCGCCGTCAGGAACACATCCACGCGCGCCATGCCGCAGCAGCCTAGCGTCTGATAAGCGCGAATGGCGATCGCCCGGATCTTATCATTAACCGCCGGATCGAGATCCGCAGGCACGACAACCTGCGCGCCTTTATCATCAATGTATTTGGTGTCGTACGAGTAGAAGTCGCTGTTTAAGACCACTTCGCCGCAGGTGCTCGCCTGTGGAAAATCGTTGCCCAGCACGGCGCATTCAATTTCACGGCCTTTGATACCCTGCTCAACCACCACTTTATGGTCGAACTCAAACGCCAGGCGGACGGCCTGTGTGAACTCAGCTTCGCTTGTCACTTTGCTGACGCCCACGGAGGAGCCCTGGTTCGCCGGCTTCACAAACAGCGGCAGACCCAATTCAGCGCTAATCTGCGCGAAGCTGTGCTTGTCGCGGTTGGCGCGGGTGAGCGTGACGAACGGCGCGATATTCAGCCCGGCGTCGCGCAGCAGGCGTTTGGTGACGTCTTTGTCCATGCACGCGGCGGAGCCGAGTACGTCCGAGCCGACGAACGGCAGGTTGGCCATGCGCAGCATCCCCTGCAGGGAACCATCTTCCCCCAGGGTACCGTGAACGATAGGGAAGACGACGTCGATCTGGGCGAGTGCCTGAGCATTGCCGGCATCGATAAGCTGCCCCTTCGCGACGCCGGGTACGGTGGCGACGCTAATTTCTGAAGGATTCAGGGCGATATGGGCCGGATCGTGAGCATTCAGCAGATACTGGCTGGCATCGTTAACGTGCCACTGGCCCTGCTTATCAATGCCCAGCAGCACCACGTCGAAACGGCTTTTATCGATCGCATCAACGATATTTTTAGCCGATTGCAATGACACTTCGTGTTCCGCTGATTTTCCCCCAAAGACAATACCTACGCGCTGCTTAGCCATCTCACTCTCTTCCAGTCTGACGAAAAGCCAATAACATACCACGATGCCCGGCGGGTTTCGCGACCTTCTGCCATAATGTTTGGGGGAATGTTCAGGGGGGCGAGTGAAAGGAAAAACGCTGCTGACCGTTTTGATTCTTATCGCCGTCGCAACGGTGGGTTACCGCTGGTTGCCGCCTTACTACAACCCTTTCATACCGCTGACGCTTGACGATCCGCCAGGCCGAATCACCCAGTATAAGCTTCGGCGCTTAACGCCCGAGGCCTGCGCAAGCCTGCTTGCGCAGGCTAATCAACGCGATCTCATCCGCACCCAGCCGGTGGCTGACAGCGGCGGCGCGTGTCCGCTTAATAACGTTGTACGCGTGCGTGACTTCGGTCCGGTCGGCCTGAACAGCAGTTTTCTCGCCAGCTGTCCGCTGGCGCTCAGCTCAGCCCTCTTTATCAGCCAGCAGGCCCGGCCGCTGACAAAACGCTATACGGGCAGCGACCTGGCGCGTATCGATCATCTCGGCAGCTTTGCCTGCCGCAATATTTACCACCGCCCTGACGCGCGCCGCAGCGAGCATGCCACGGCGGAGGCGCTGGATGTCGCCGCTTTTCGTCTGGCGAACGGCGACCGCGTCACGGTGCTGAACGGCTGGAAGGCGGCCACGACGCAGCCCTGGCTGAAGGCGATGCTGGCGGCAAGCTGCGGGTACTACGGGAACGGTCTGGGGCCAGAGTACAACGCGGCGCATGCCAACCATTTTCATCTCGGAATGCGCGGTTTTGGCCTGTGCCGGTGAAGCATAATATTCCGCCAGAAAATGGATGAATTGTGACTTATTTCACAAATATGATGACTGGGAAGATAAAACACCAAAGTCGGTCAGGCCGCATCTCTGGTGCGACGTTAACACGCGTAACTTGCTAATCTGACGGCGAATTCGCCTAAAAATGAAGACTATTCTGTATGGAATCCTGGAAAGTTAATCTCATCTCGGTCTGGTTCGGTTGCTTCTTCACCGGGCTGGCCATCAGCCAGATTTTGCCGTTCCTGCCGCTGTACGTCTCGCAGCTGGGGGTCACCTCGCACGAAGCGCTTTCTATGTGGTCCGGCCTGACGTTCAGCGTCACCTTTCTGGTTTCCGCGATTGTGTCACCCATGTGGGGCAGCCTGGCCGATCGAAAAGGCAGAAAACTGATGCTGCTGCGCGCCTCGCTCGGGATGGCGATAGCCATTCTGCTGCAGGCCTTCGCCACCAACGTCTGGCAGCTGTTCTTCCTGCGGGCGGTGATGGGGCTGACGTCCGGGTATATTCCAAACGCCATGGCGCTGGTCGCCTCTCAGGTGCCGCGCGAGCGGAGCGGCTGGGCGCTGAGCACGCTCTCCACGGCGCAGATCAGCGGCGTCATCGGTGGCCCGCTGCTGGGGGGCTTTCTGGCGGATCACGTCGGACTGCGCGCGGTATTTATCATCACTGCGGTTCTGCTGGTGGTCAGTTTTCTGGTCACGCTCTTTCTGATTAAAGAGGGAGGCCGCCCGGTTATCAGTAAATCTGAACGCCTGAGCGGCAAGGCCGTTTTCGCCTCGCTGCCTTATCCGGGGCTGATGATCAGCCTGTTTGTCACCACCATGGTGATCCAGCTCTGTAACGGTTCGGTGGGGCCGATACTGGCGCTGTTTATCAAGTCAATGGAGCCGGAGAGCACGAACATCGCTTTTTTAAGCGGCATGATTGCCGCCGTGCCGGGCGTATCCGCCCTGATTTCCGCGCCGCGTCTCGGAAAACTGGGTGACAGGATCGGTACGGCGCGCATCCTGATGGCGACGCTGATCTTTGCGGTGGTGCTCTTCTTTGCGATGTCGTTCGTCACCTCTCCGCTTCAGCTTGGCGTACTGCGATTTCTTCTCGGGTTTGCCGATGGCGCCATGTTGCCTGCGGTACAGACCCTGCTGGTCAAATATTCCAGCGACCAGGTGACGGGGCGTATTTTTGGATATAACCAGTCATTTATGTATCTGGGCAATGTTGCCGGTCCGCTTATTGGCGCCTCCGTTTCCGCGATGGCCGGTTTTCGTTGGGTATTTGCGGCGACGGCGATTGTCGTTTTAATCAATATTATCCAGCTGGCTATTGCGCTGCGACGCCGCAGACAAATGGCGGAGGCGAAATCGGCGAGATAACGCTTTCGCAGATGTATTATATATTCTTATGGTAGCCGCATTTTTATATAACAAAATGCGGCGTCTTTTTATAGAAAAACGTTTCGCTCACGGCGAGGTCTCTTTATTTCCGTTTCTGTATCACTTTTGCATACCATAATTAATTTCTTCTCTTTGCATTATGGATTCAGAGTGATAACGTCAGATAAAACTGAAAAGGAACTGGCACGATGAAAAACCTCATTGCTGAATTGCTGGTCAAGCTGGCACAAAAGGAAGAAGAGTCAAAAGAGCTGGTGGCCCAGGTCGAAGCGCTTGAAATTGTGGTCACCGCGCTGCTGCGACAAATGGCGAAAACCGATCAGCAGGCGTTGATTGAGAGCGTGGAAGGCGCGCTGGAGAGCGTCAGGCCTGAATCGCAGGTACCGGTTGAAGATGCTGAGATGCTCCACCTGTACGTAAAGAAGCTGTTAAGGCATCCGCGCAGCTAAACCGTCACAGGACGTAACGACGTGTCATAGAATTGTCATGCAGGATGCCTATAGTCGCTCTGTTTTTATTTTTATGTATTTTTACATGGAGAAAATAAATTGAAACAGAGCGCACTTTTCATCGCATTACTTCCTCTGTTAATTACCCCTGCCATTTATGCTGACATGACGCAAACCAGCGTCCTGGATAATCGTGCGGCAAAAGGGGATATCACCCAGCCCGGCGGCGCGCGCCGATTGTCGGAAGATCAAACCGCCGCCATTCGCGCTTCGCTTAATGAAAAACCGGCGAAAAATATTATTCTGCTGATTGGCGATGGAATGGGTGATTCCGAAATCACGGCGGCGCGAAATTATGCCGAGGGGGCGGGCGGCTTTTTTAAAGGTATCGACGCATTACCGCTGACCGGACAATATACCCACTACGCGCTGGATAAAAAAACCGGTAAACCGGATTACGTAACGGACTCTGCGGCCTCGGCCACGGCGTGGTCCACCGGCGTGAAAACCTATAATGGCGCGCTGGGCGTGGATATTCACGAAAAAGATCGTCAAACCCTTCTGGAGATGGCAAAAGTGGCGGGCCTGGCGACCGGTAACGTCTCCACCGCTGAACTTCAGGATGCGACGCCTGCGGCGCTGGTGGCACACGTGACCTCGCGTAAATGCTACGGCCCGTCAGTGACCAGCGAAAAATGCCCAACGAACGCGCTGGAAAAAGGTGGCAAAGGCTCGATTACGGAACAGCTGCTGAATGCGCGTCCTGACGTGACGCTGGGCGGCGGCGCGAAAACCTTCGCGGAAACCGCGACGGCGGGCGAGTGGCAGGGCAAAACGCTGCGCGAGCAGGCGCAGGCGCGCGGCTATCAGCTGGTGAGTGACGCAAATTCGCTGGCGGCGATAACCGAGGCGAACCAGGACAAGCCGCTGCTGGGGCTGTTCTCTGACGGCAACATGCCCGTGCGCTGGGAAGGTCCAAAAGCCTCATATCACGGCAATATCGATAAGCCAGCAGTGACCTGTACGCCTAACCCTAAACGCACGGACAGCCTACCGACGCTGGCGGCGATGACCGATAAAGCGATCGATCTGCTGAGCAAGAGCGAAAAAGGGTTCTTCCTGCAGGTTGAGGGGGCGTCGATCGATAAGCAGGATCATGCGGCAAATCCGTGCGGTCAGATTGGCGAAACCGTCGATCTGGACGAAGCGGTGCAGAAGGCGCTCGCGTTCGCGAAAAAAGACGGTAACACCCTGGTGATCGTCACTGCGGATCACGCGCACGCCAGCCAGATCGTTCCGCCAGATACCAAAGCCCCTGGCCTGACGCAGGCGCTCAACACCAAAGATGGCGCCGTCATGGTGATGAGCTACGGCAACTCTGAAGAAGAGTCCATGGAGCACACCGGCACCCAGCTGCGCATTGCCGCCTACGGCCCGCACGCGGCCAACGTGGTAGGCCTGACGGATCAAACGGATCTGTTCTACACCATGAAGGCGGCGCTGGGTCTGAAATGATAAATTCCCGGCGGAAATCACATCTGCCGGGTGGTTTTTTTCCTGTCACGAACCAGACTTACAGGGAATGTTCACAAAAGGATGGTGCAATGAAAACAACATTACTGGTTACTCTGCTCTCCGGCCTGTTCCTGGTCGCCTCGGCGAACGCGGAAGAGAAAACATTAACGCCGCAGCAGCAGCGTATGACCACCTGTAATCAACAGGCGACGTCTCAGAGTCTGAAGGGCGATGCCCGCAAGACCTACATGAGCGACTGCCTCAAAAACGGCGCTTCAAAGCCAGCTGAAAAAAGCCTGACGCCTCAGCAGCAAAAGATGCGCGAGTGTAATGCCAAGGCAACCGAGCAGTCCCTGAAAGGGGATGACCGCAGCAAGTTCATGAGTGCCTGCCTGAAGAAAAAAGTGTAGTTCGAACGGGTGAGCGGCTCCGGCGGCTCACCCGAAATTTCATACTTTCCCCGCAGACCCCCTCTCTATAATTTGGGAAAATGTTTCAGAATATTCCCAAAAATGATGAATGATGAAACGTATTACAACACAAAGCGCATTCGGGAAGAGTGGAATTTAACCCTTTCTCAGGATGACCCTCACCGCGCCGGCATTCAGTTTGCCCGGCGGGTTCGGCTGGCGCGCGCCGTGGGGCTGGCAGCGATGTTTTTCCCGGTTGCGGGCATGCTGGTCACCCATTTTTTACCCGGAGGCTGGTGGCTTTTACTGGTGGGATGGGCGTTCGTCTGGCCCCATTTCGCCTGGCAGTTATCCTGCCGGGCCGCGTCACCTCATCAGCAGGAAGTGTTCAATCTTAAGATCGATGCCATTATTGCCGGGCTCTGGATCGGCGTGATGGGGATGAGCGCGTTACCCTCGGCAGCGCTGGTGATGATGGTCGGAATGAATATGATGGGCTCCGGGGGCTGTCGTCTGTTTATCCCGGGGATCCTGCTGACTCTGCTCTCCGCGCTGGTGACGCTGCCGATTGTTGGGCGCGTGGCCGTCTTCAACCCCGACCTCGTGGAGTGGAGCTTAACGCTTCCCGTACTGGTGCTTTATCCCATGCTGTTTGCCTGGCTCAGCCACCGCACCGCCGTCAGGCTTGCTGAGCACAAGCAGCGGCTGGAAATGATGAGCACCCGCGACGGCATGACCGGGGTCTATAATCGCCGACACTGGGAAATGCTGCTGCGAAATGAATTTGAGCATTGCCGCCGCGATCGCTGCACCGCCACGATTTTACTGATTGATATCGACCACTTTAAAAATATCAACGATACCTGGGGGCACGCCGTGGGGGATGAGGCGATCATTGCCATCACGCGCCAGCTTCAGATGTCGGTGCGGTCAGGTGATGCCATCGGCCGGTTTGGCGGAGATGAGTTTGCGGTGATTATGTCGCAAACCGCAGCGGAAAGCGCCATCGCCGTCATGTCCCGGGTGCATGAACGGCTGGAAACGCTGTCGCTACCGTGCGCGCCAAAAGAGGCGCTGCGCATCAGCGTGGGCGTTGCCCCCTGGGGGCCGCAGTTTGCACATTATCGGGAATGGCTAAAGGCGGCTGACGTGGCGCTGTACAGGGCGAAAAATGCCGGGCGCAGCCGCACCGAAGTGGCCGCCTGACGCCCGACTGAAACGATCAGGATTTACTCAGCTTCTCTGATTTTTCCATGCATTTTGCCATTGCTTCAATGACGGCCGAGCGGAAACCGCGCTCCTCCAGCACCCGCACCGCTTCGATGGTGGTACCGCCCGGGGAGCAAACCATATCTTTCAGTTCACCCGGGTGTTTGCCGGTTTCCAGCACCATTTTGGCGGAGCCCATGACGGCCTGCGCGGCGAACTTATACGCCTGGGCGCGCGGCATTCCGCCAAGCACGGCGGCATCGGCCATCGCTTCCAGGAACATGAAGACATACGCAGGCGCAGAACCACTCACGCCCACCACCGGATGGATCATCGATTCGGCAATCACTTCCGCTTCGCCGAAGCAGCGGAAAATGTTCAGCACATCGGCTACGTCTTCCGGGGTCACCAGCGCGTTAGGCGTGACGGAGGTCATGCCGGCGTTAACCAGCGAGGGGGTATTGGGCATTGCGCGAACAATTTTGCGGTCATGGCCCAGCGCGCGCGCCAGCTGGTCAAGCGTCACGCCCGCGGCAATCGACACCACCAGCGTCTCTTTATTCAGGCTGGAGGTGATGTCGCTCAGCACTTTGATCATGATGTTCGGCTTGACGGCGCCAAAGACGATATCGGCGACCTGGGCCACTTCCTGCGCGCTTTCGGCAGCGTTAATCCCGTATTGATCGCGCAGCGCGGCGACCTTGTCCGGTGACGGGGTATAGACCCAAATCTGACCCGGCAGCACCTGCCCGCTGGCGATCAGGCCGCCCAGAATGGCTTTGCCCATGTTACCGCAGCCGATAAACCCGATTTTCTTGTCCATCACGATCCTCCGTCATTATGCGTTGTTTTCTCTGATTGATAGCTTAACAACGAAATGCAGGCGACAATAGTCGGCAGAGACATTATGGGGAGACAATATGGCGATTTGGGTTGATGCGGACGCGTGTCCGAACGTGATTAAAGAGATTTTATTTCGCGCCGCCGAGCGCGTTCAGATGCCGCTGACGCTGGTGGCGAACCAGAACATTCGCGTGCCGCCTTCGCGCTTCATTCGTTCTTTGCGCGTGCCTGCCGGATTCGACGTGGCAGACAACGAAATTGTCCGCCTGTGCAGCGCGGAAGATCTGGTGATCACGGCGGACATTCCGCTGGCGGCCGACGTGCTGGAGAAAGGGGCGGCGGCGCTCAATCCGCGCGGAGAGCGATACTCGCCGTCGACCATCCGCGAGAAGCTTACGATGCGCGATTTTATGGATACCATGCGGGCCAGCGGCGTGCAGACCGGTGGGCCGGACAGCCTCTCACAGCGCGATCGCCAGCAGTTTGCTGCCGAGCTGGATAAATGGCTGCTGGAAGTGAAGCGCCGTACAGCGAAATGATAATTATTGTCAATGTGTGGTACAGTGTGGCCTCCACAGGGTTGTCATCCCGTACCGCTTTGCAGTAAAGTAATCGCAACATCTTCTGCAATTATTTCTTTACACTCTTCAGCCTTCCGGCATCAAGGGGAACACCTGGCTATGACCCAACCCATCTTTTTAGTTGGCCCCCGCGGCTGTGGGAAAACCACCGTTGGCCTGGAGCTGGCACGCGTGTGTCATCGCCAGTTTGTGGATACCGACCACTGGCTGCAAACCGAGGCCGGAAAAACCATCGCCGACATTGTTGAGCAGGAAGGCTGGGAGAGCTTTCGCGCACGCGAAACGGCCGCGCTGAAAGCGGTCACGACCCCGTCCGCGGTGATCGCCACCGGCGGTGGCATTGTTCTGGCGGAGTGTAATCGTCACTTTATGCGCGAAAAGGGGATTGTGATTTACCTCAGCGCGCCGGTGTCGGCCCTGGTTGGGCGTCTGGAAGCCTTTCCGGAAGAGGGGCAACGCCCTGCGCTGACCTCCAGGCCGCTGAACGAAGAGGTGAGTGAAGTGCTGGCAGAACGCGATGCGTTATACCGCGAAGCGGCTCACCACGTGGTGGATGCGTCCGCTTCTCCCGAAGACGTTGTGATTCAGATTATTACCGCCCTGCGTTTGGCGTGTGCCAGCTAAGCGGCGTCTATACTTATAGCTCAGACATAAAAAAAGGATGAGCTATGCCAACAAGACCTCCCTATCCGCGTGAAGCGCGCATTGTGACCGTTGAAAAAGGCCAGACAGGTCACACTGTGACCTGGTATCAACTACGTGCCGATCACCCCAAACCCGACTCGCTGATCAGTGAACACGAGACGGAACAGGAAGCGCTGGATGCGAAGCGGCGCTATGAAGATCCCGACATAACCTGAGCGGTTTCCTAAACGCTCCAGGATCGTGCCTGAATCACACTTTTTACTCATCGTAAAAGTTAAGCAGGAGTTAATATTTAGTTAATACAAGTAACTCTGGTATCGGCAGGCGATCTTTACATTTCGGTGTCGGGATCACCTGCTACGCTTGGTGCTGTTTTGTTGAAAAAACGAACTGTGCAGCGTAGTGAGCCTGTACCTGTGTGCACGATGTTGGAGTAATGGAAGGCGATAAAGATGAAGGCAACGTTGGCGATCCTCACCATTGGTGTGGTCCCTGTAAGCGAAGTGTTACCGCTCTTA
The DNA here is from genome assembly GCF_000612205.1 of Enterobacter sp. 5-4. Classification (NCBI taxonomy): domain Bacteria; kingdom Pseudomonadati; phylum Pseudomonadota; class Gammaproteobacteria; order Enterobacterales; family Enterobacteriaceae; genus Enterobacter; species Enterobacter sp. 5-4. The sequence continues at coordinate 83,793 of NZ_JFHW01000022.1, forward strand.
ACCGAGCATGTATCTGAACAACAGATTACGCATCTCAGCCTGCTGGGCAAGATGAGTCGGGAAGAGGTCATGGAAGACTACGCTGTCGAGGCGGGGGAGGATCCCCTGGCGACGTTATTAAGCGACGGTAAACTGGCGCATGTTTCCCGCCAGAAGATCGAGCGCTCACTGCAGGGCGTAATAGAAGTGCTCGATAATCAGGGCTATGACGTTATTTTGCTGATGAGCACCGCCCCCATAAAGGGACTTACGGCGCGCAATGCGATTTTGCTGGAACCGATGCGCATCATTCCGCCGCTGGTGGCCTCCATCGTGGATGGTCATCAGGTGGGGGTGATTGTCCCCATCGAGGAGCTCATGGATAACCAGGAGGCAAAATGGCACGTGCTGGAAAAAGTGCCCTTGTACGCGCTGGCCAATCCGTTCTGGGACAGCGAGGCCAAACTCATTGCGGCCGGGAAGGAACTGCTGGAAAGAGGGGCCGATGTCCTTATTCTGGACTGCCTGGGGTTCCACCAGCATCATCGTGATTTACTGCAAAAAGCGCTGGATGTGCCGGTGCTGTTATCCAACGTTCTGATGGCTCGCCTGGCCTCGGAACTGCTCATGTAATGATTTTGCGTGACAGGTGATGAGCATGGCCCCTATAGTGAATTTTTATCTAAAAATATAAGGGCCAGTTCATGCTTCAGAGTAACGAATACTTTTCCGGTAAAGTGAAATCCATTGGTTTTACCAGCAGCAGCACTGGCCGCGCCAGCGTTGGCGTCATGGCGGAAGGGGAATACACCTTCGGCACGGCGGAAGCGGAAGAGATGACGGTCGTCAGCGGGGCGCTGAACGTCTTACTACCGGGTGAAACGGAATGGAAAGTTTACGCAGCCGGACAGGTTTTCAACGTCCCTGGCCACAGTGAGTTCCATCTGCAGGTGGCTGAACCTACCTCTTATCTGTGCCGCTACCTGAAATAAAAAATTAGCCGGGTGGCGCTAACGCTTACCCGGCCTACGGTTTGCCCGTTATCTCTGCGCTTCGCCGCCGAGACCTTCCACCAGATTCTGAATCAACGCGGCCAGCTCGCCGGTCATCAGGATGAAGTCCGCGTCAAAACGCTGGGCGTAATCTTCCCTGTCGATATCTTCGTTCTGATCGCGCAGCTCGTCGCAGAACTTCAGACGCTTCACGGAGCCGTCGTCGCACATCACGAACTGAATACGCTGCTGCCAGTCGAGCGCCAGTTTAGTGACCACTTTACCCGCTTCGATGTGGACGGCGATTTCGTCGCTCACCAGATCCTGCTTCTTCGCGCGGATCACGCCGCCATCTTCCAGCAGGGCTTTCAGCTCGGCTTCATCAAGGATCTGGAAACCCTGAGCCGCAGCACCGCTGCGTACCCATTCGGTCAGCGTTAACTCAATTGGCGTTTCCAGCGCCAGCGGAACGACCGGTAACGAGCCGATGCTCTTACGCAGCAGGGCCAGCGTATCTTCTGCTTTCTTGGCGCTGGCGCAGTCCACCATGATCAGCCCGTTAACGGTGTCGATCCACATCATGGTCTGGCTGAAGCGGCTGAAGGCGCGCGGCAGCAGGGAGTGCAGTACTTCATCTTTCAGCGAATCTTTTTCGGTCTTTTTCAGCTTGCGGCCCTGCTCGGCTTCCAGCTTGAGAATTTTCGCTTCGAGTGCCTGCTTAACCACCGGCGTCGGCAGTATTTTCTCTTCTTTACGGGCGCAGACGATGATTTGACCCGTGCTGCTGGCGTGGGTCAGTGCATCGCTTTGTGAACCCATTGGCGGAACCCAACCGGTTTTCGCCATATCCTGGCTACCGCAAGGGGAAAAGGTATAAGCGGCTAACTGTTTTTCCATCTCTTCTGCACGCAGCGAAACGTCGCGGCTGAGACGGTAAACCATCAAATTTTTGAACCACAGCATGATAATTTCCACGGCCTTGTCGTTAAATCAGCGGGCATGATAACGAATTGTCGCATCGCTTGCATTGCTAATCGGGAAGCGTGCTTCTACTCTGTTGATAATCAAAATAATGAGGAGAGTCTTGTGCGTATTGGGATCGATTTGGGCGGCACCAAAACAGAAGTCATCGCACTGAGCGAGCAGGGGGAGCAGCTGTTCCGCCATCGTCTGCCAACGCCGCGCGATGATTATCACCAGACTATCGAGACGATTGCCAGGCTGGTCGAGATGGCCGAGCAGGCGACAGGGCAAACCGGCAGCGTCGGGATGGGGATACCGGGGTCGATCTCGCCATATACCGGCGTGGTTAAAAATGCCAACTCCACCTGGCTCAACGGTCAGCCGTTTGATAAAGATTTAAGCGCGCGCCTGAAGCGGGAAGTGCTTCTGGCCAACGACGCCAACTGCCTGGCGGTCTCTGAGGCCATCGACGGCGCGGCGGCCGGTGCCCAGACCGTGTTTGCCGTGATCATCGGCACCGGCTGCGGTGCGGGCGTAGCGTTCGGCGGGCGCGCCCATATCGGCGGTAACGGCACCGCGGGCGAGTGGGGGCACAACCCGCTGCCGTGGATGGATGAAGACGAACTCAAATACCGCACCGAAGTGCCGTGCTACTGCGGAAAACAGGGCTGTATTGAGACCTTTATCTCCGGTACCGGTTTTGCGACCGATTACCACCGCCTGAGCGGCCAGCCGCTCAAGGGAAATGAGATCATGCGTCTGGTCGAAGCGCAGGATCCGGTGGCGGAGCTGGCCCTGAGCCGCTATGAAATGCGGCTGGCGAAATCCCTGGCGCACGTGGTGAATATTCTCGATCCGGACGTAATTGTGCTGGGCGGCGGCATGAGCAACGTCGACCGGCTGTACGCCACGGTGCCGAACCTGGTGAAGCAGTGGGTCTTCGGCGGCGAGTGTGAAACGCCGATCCGCAAAGCCGTCCACGGGGACTCCAGCGGCGTGCGCGGCGCGGCGTGGCTGTGGCCAGAATAAACGGCTCTGTAAGCCCGGTAAGCGAAGCGCCAGCGGGCGAATTCAGGCAGCCACAATAAAAAAGCCGGGTGGCGGCTACGCCTTACCCGGCCTACATGTGGAGTGGACCTTTACTGCACGGCAAATTCTTTATCCAGCTTGCTGTACCCCAGCCCGTTAATCTTCTTCACTTTGATCTGCACCGGAATACGCTCTTTCATCGCCTCGACGTGGCTGATCACGCCAATGGTTTTCCCGGTGGCGTTCAGCGCGTCGAGCGCATCCAGCGCGGTATCCAGCGTCTCACTGTCGAGCGTGCCGAACCCTTCATCCAGGAACAGGGAATCGATTCGCGTTTTATGACTCACCAGATCGGAAAGCGCCAGCGCCAGCGCCAGGCTGACCAGGAAGCTCTCGCCGCCGGAGAGGGTACGGGTATCGCGGACCGCATCCGCCTGCCACGTATCCACCACTTCCAGCTCCAGCGCGTCACTGGCCTTACGCTGCAATAAATAACGCCCGTGCAGGCGGTTAAGCTGCTGGTTAGCCAGCCAGACGAGATTGTCCAGCGTCAGCCCCTGGGCGAACTTACGGAACTTGTCGCCGGTGCTGGAGCCGATCAGCGCGTTCAGATAACCCCAGTCATCCGCCTGGCGCGCGGCCTCTTCAATTTGCTGCATCAACGCCAGCTGGTGCTGCCGGTTATCGCTGTCCTGCTTAAGCTGCTGGCGGATCTCGCCCTGATGCGTGGTGTTCTCGCGCAGCTGTTGCGCCAGCTGCTGCAGCTGGCTTTGCAGCGTGGCGGCATCGGCGTCGAGCCCTTCCGGGCGCAGCGCCAGATGAGACTGCAGCTGCTGGTTAGCTTGCCCGCACAGCGCCGCGGCCTGCTGGATCTGGTTTTCCAGCGACTGTTTCAGCTGTTCAAGGTGGCGAATAGCATCGTCATCCAGCAGGGCGGCAAGAAACGCGTCCTGGTCGGCAAAGCAGCTCGCCGAGCGCGCCGCGGTGAACTGCGTCTGCGACTGCTGCAGGCGCTCTCGCTCCAGCCCTTCCTGCTGCTGTTGCGCGGTCAGCTGGCTTTGCAGCGACACGCACTCGTCGTGGATGGCGCGCCAGTTATCAGGAATAACCGGTTCGGCGTCTTCGCTGTTCGCTGCCGGAAGCGCGTCGAGCAGCGGCTTCAGGGCGTTTATGCGTTCCTGAAGCACGCCGTGCTGCGTTTGCTTCTCCTGCCACTGCGCGAATTCCGCTTCGCGGGCCTGAAGCCAGGCGGCTTCCTGACCCTCTTCAGGTGCGTTAAGCGAGAGCGCGAGCAGGGCATGTTCCAGCGCCTGCCGCGTGGCCGCCAGCTGCTGCTGATACTGCCGCTCCTGCGCGTCCTGTTCGCTCAGCTGGTTCTGCAGGGTGAGACGCTGACTGAGCTGATAAAGCTGGCGCTCGTAATGTTCCTGTTCGTTCAGCCATGGCGCGATATCGTCCTGAATATTCAAGGTAATGTTCAGGGACGTGCAGGCCGCCACCCACTCTTTAGTGAGCGCTTGCTCTTCCTGAGAAAGCGTCTGCGCGTCGTCTGTCTCGCGCTGGATCTGCTGAGTCAGGGCATTGACCTGTCCCAGCACCAGCAGGCCTTCCTCTTTAAGGGCGGCGACCTCTTTTTCCAGGGCATCACGGCGGCGCTGGTTATCCGTCAGCTCAAGTGACTGATATTGCTCAACGGCGGGATGTTCACAGGAACCGCACAGCGGGCAGGGTTTGCCCGCCTCAAGCCGGGAGCGGTAATGCTCCAGCTTCTTAATTGTTGCTTCGGTTTCGCACAGAGCTTTCAGGTCGAGATAGTGCTGGTTTTTCTCTTTGTACTGCTGGCGGCGCAGCGTCAGCGTTTCATTGAGTTTATTTTGTTCGGCCTGCGCCTTCTGCACGCTTTCACTGCTCTGGCGCAGGCGCTTTTGCAGCGGCTGATAGCGGGCATGCAGCGACGTCAGCTGCTGGCGCAGCGTGCGGGACCTGGACTGCTGCTCCATGGCCGCACTGACCTCATCCGCCGTCAGCGTCAGCGCGTTTTCCGGCATCGCAGCCAGCCTGTTGCGTAATTCACCTATCCGCGCAGCAAGCGAGGCTAACTGCGTTTTATCGCGGTTAAGCTGAGAGAACTGGGCGCGCCAGCCTGCAATCTCCTGGCCTAACAGACGATAGCGCTCGTGCTCCGTCAGCCACTGCGCCAGCGCCGTCAGTTCGGCCTGTAGCTGCTCGTGGTTACGCAGAGCGGTATTGCGAATACGTGAACGCAGCGCGGTTCTGGCTTGTAAGCGAGTATTTACTTCGATAATTCGCTGCTGCGTTTGCGCCAGACGCGCGGTTTGCTCCTGCTGATGCTCCCAGAGCGGGCGAAGCTGGGCGGCGGGTAGAGCGAGCTGGAGCTTTGCCAGCTCAGGCGCAGCGTCCGTCAGCGCCTGTTGCGCCTGCTGCTGCATTGCGGCGACGCGCTGTTGCTCGCGCACGAGCTCATCATGGCGCGTAAGCCACTGAAAATGTTTCTGTTGGTTTTGCTGCTGTTCCAGCAGGGTTTTCTCTGCGTCAGTAAGTGCCTGCAAACTTTGCTGTAACTGCTGCTGTTGTTCTTCGCTCAACAGCACGACGCCCGCCGCCTGCGCCTCGCACTTTTCAAGCACGCTGCGGGCCGCTTTGTGTTTCTCAAACACCATGGCGGAAATCTGACCGTAGATTTCGGTGCCGGTCAGCTCTTCCAGCAGCTCGGCGCGATCGCTCGGCTTGGCATTAAGGAAGGCGGCAAACTGCCCCTGAGAGAGCAGCATCGAGCGGGTAAAGCGCCCGAAGTCCAGCCCGGTGAGCGCGGCGGTTTGCTCCAGCTTATCCGTCACTTTGTCGGCCAGGATTTTGCCATCTTCGCAGCGCGCCAGCTCCACGCGCGGCGCCTGCAGGTTGCCGTCCGGCTGGTTGCGCGCCCGGTTCTGGCTCCAGAAGGCGCGATAGGCGGTGCCTTTTACCTCGAACTCCACTTCCGCCAGACACTCGGCGGTGTCGCGGGTCATCAGGTCATTTTGCGCCTGGGAGACTTTATTCAGGCGCGGCGTTTCGTGATAAAGCGCCAGACAGATGGCGTCGAGCAGGGTGGTTTTACCTGCCCCGGTTGCGCCGGTGATGGCAAACAGCCCGTTGCTGGCAAACGGCTCAGCGGTAAAGTCAATTTTCCACTCGCCCTTGAGGGAGTTGAGATTTTTCAGGCGCAGGCTCAGAATTTTCATGCGTTTTCTTCCTCATCATTGAGCGCATGCAGGGTATGGCTGAACAGTTCGCTGAGCCTTGCGCGCTTCGCATCGTCAATCTCCTCCTGTGAGAGCCTGCGTTCAAATACCTCTTCGACCCCCAGTTCACTGAGCGTTTCGCGTTGAGCGCTTAGCAGAATTTTCTCGCGCTGCTCGCGGCTGCGGCGCACCAGCAAGACCTCTACCGGCAGGTCTTCGGTCAGCGCCTGGATTTTCCGCTGCATATCGTGCAGGTAGTCGTCGGTGGTGATTTCGATGTCCAGCCAGATGGGGGGAACTTGCTCGACGCCGCGCCACTGCTCCAGCTGGGCGGTGATGGCATCGAGATCGCCTTTCAGCACCGCCAGCGGTTGAGTTACGGGCACCTCCAGCGTGTCGACGGCGCTGAGTTTGCCCTCGCAAAAGCTCACCAGATGCACGGATTTGGCTTTGCCCGTTTCGTCAAAGCTGAGCGAAAGAGGCGAGCCGCAGTATCGGATGTGCTCGCAGCCGCCGACGATCTGCGCCCGGTGGATGTGTCCGAGCGCAATGTAGTCGGCGGGCGGGAAGTGCTGCGCCGGAAAGGCGTCCAGCGTGCCGATATAGATGTCACGCACGGCGTCACTTTTACTGGCCCCGACGGTGGTGAGGTGCCCGGTCGCAATCACCGGAATCGGCTGATCACCGCGCAGGGCACAGGCTTCGGCGTGCTGCTGGCGGTAATAATCGGCGATCGCCTGTAACAAATGCTGCTGCTTTTCCGCGCCCGACAGCCCCGCCTGGCTTTGCACGATGTCGCGCGGACGCAAAAAGGGAATCGGACACAGTACCGCCCCGGGCGACCCGTCGCGCTTTTTCAGGATCTGCGGGGCGTGCCCGGCGCTGGCGACGACGGTGGTATTGAGAAACGCCAGGATGTCGCGGGATTCGTTAAGCGTCGCGACGGAATCATGGTTGCCGGCGACAATCACCAGATGACAGCCGGTTTGCTGCAGATTCACCACGAAGCGGTTGTACAGCTCACGCGCATAGCTCGGCGGCGAGCCGGTATCAAAAATATCTCCCGCCACGATAATCGCGTCCACCTCATGCGTCCGGGCCGTTTCCAGCAGCCAGTTCAGGAACGCTTCATGTTCAGCCGCACGGCTTTTGCTGTAAAAATTTTGACCCAGATGCCAGTCCGAGGTGTGAAGTATGCGCATAGCTGATCCGTGGCAAAAAAGAGAAAGCAGGATTATAAACGTTCAGAGAAGGGAAAATAACCGCTGTAATAAAACAACAGTTTGCCATTTATAGTGGTACTGTTTTTCATAAATCTGTCATAAATCTGACGCATAATGGCGCCGAATTACAAACTTGTAACGTAAATAAGATAAGACAGGGCAAAGTATGGCGAGACGTATTCTGGTCGTAGAAGATGAAGCTCCAATTCGTGAAATGGTGTGCTTCGTGCTCGAGCAAAACGGCTTCCAGCCGGTTGAAGCGGAAGATTATGACAGCGCAGTGAACCAGCTGAATGAACCCTGGCCCGATCTGATTCTGCTGGACTGGATGCTGCCTGGCGGCTCCGGACTGCAGTTTATCAAACACCTGAAGCGTGAAGCGCTGACCCGCGACATCCCGGTTGTGATGCTCACGGCGCGCGGAGAAGAAGAGGATCGTGTGCGCGGTCTGGAGACCGGCGCGGACGATTACATTACCAAACCGTTCTCCCCCAAAGAGCTGGTGGCCCGCATTAAAGCCGTGATGCGCCGTATTTCGCCGATGGCGGTGGAAGAGGTGATTGAGATGCAGGGGCTGAGCCTTGATCCGACTTCTCACCGCGTGATGACGGGTGAAAATCCCCTCGACATGGGGCCTACCGAATTTAAACTTCTGCACTTCTTTATGACCCACCCGGAACGCGTGTACAGCCGCGAGCAGTTGCTGAATAACGTCTGGGGAACTAACGTGTATGTCGAAGACCGGACGGTTGACGTACATATCCGCCGCCTGCGAAAAGCGCTGGAACTGAGCGGCCACGATCGCATGGTGCAGACGGTCCGCGGCACGGGTTATCGTTTTTCTACCCGTTTCTGAACAATGACAGGAGTGTGACGCGTGCTGGAACGTCTGTCATGGAAAAGGCTCGTCTTTGAACTGATCTTATGCTGTATTCCGGCCTTCATTCTGGGGGCCTTTCTTGGACATCTGCCGTGGTTTCTGCTGGCGTCGGTCACCGGGCTGCTGATCTGGCATTTCTGGAACCTGCTGCGCCTCTCCTGGTGGCTGTGGGTTGACCGAAGCATGACGCCGCCGCCCGGAAGCGGCAGCTGGGAGCCGCTGCTGTACGGTCTGCACCAGATGCAGATGCGAAATAAAAAGCGCCGCCGCGAGCTGGGAAGCCTGATTAAGCGTTTTCGCAGCGGTGCGGAGTCGCTACCGGATGCGGTCATTCTGACCACCGAAGAAGGGACGATCTTCTGGTGTAACGGCCTGGCGCAGCAGCTGCTGGGCCTGCGCTGGCCGGACGATAATGGCCAGAATATCCTCAACCTTCTGCGTTATCCCGAGTTTACGCTGTACCTGAAAAAGCGTGATTTTACCCGTCCGCACAATCTCAAGCTCAATAACGGTCGCCATCTGGAGATCCGCGTGATGCCCTACAGCGATAAGCAGTGGCTGATGGTGGCGCGCGATGTCACCCAGATGCACCAGCTGGAAGGGGCGCGCCGCAACTTCTTCGCCAACGTCAGTCACGAATTGCGTACCCCGCTGACCGTGCTGCAGGGCTACCTGGAGATGATGCAGGAGCAAACGCTGGAAGGTGCGCCGCGTGAAAAAGCGCTGCACACCATGCGCGAGCAAACGCACCGGATGGAAGGCCTGGTGAAGCAGCTGCTGACGCTCTCGAAGATTGAAGCGGCACCCACGCTCGCGCTGAATGACACTATTGATGTGCCGATGATGCTGCGGGTCGTGGAGCGTGAAGCGCAGACGTTAAGCCACAAAAAGCATCACCTGACCTTTGAGGTCGACAACACGCTAAAGGTGCTGGGCAGTGAAGATGAGCTGCGCAGCGCTATCTCCAACCTGGTGTATAACGCGGTAAACCATACGCCGGAAGGGACGGAGATCGTGGTGCGCTGGCAGCATACCCCAACGGGGGCCGAGTTTAGCGTGGAGGACAACGGGCCGGGGATCGCGCCGGAGCATATTCCGCGTCTGACCGAGCGCTTCTATCGCGTGGATAAAGCGCGATCGCGGCAGACGGGCGGAAGCGGCCTGGGGCTGGCGATTGTGAAACACGCGGTGAATCACCATGAAAGCCGTCTCGATATTCAGAGTACCCTGGGCAAAGGAACCCGCTTCAGCTTCGTGATCCCGGAACGATTAATTGCCAAAAAGATCGCCTGACGGCAGGTGTGTCATTTTACCTTTCCACGGGTCAGCCATCGCTGGCCCGTTTGCTTTGCAGTCAAGCGAAACGCGTGTGAATTTTATACGGCTGGCTGTTTTTTGTTCGCATGATTAGCCATGGGTTTTTCTTATAATTAGCGTATTGTGCTGGAGTGTATTTTCATGCTGGCATATTGTTCTGGTTTTACGATCCCACCTTGCCTTTAAACGTTATAAGCGTTTAAATTGCCCCCCAGATACTGTCAGACCGACTGTATTTGCGTGGTAAATCGAAAAACTATTCTTCTCCACGCCAGGACGGGAGCATATCCCGCTAAAATTGAGCAAATTTTCGGCTGTATCGTCCCGTCAGGGGCAGCGAAAATCTCAATGTTTTCAACACCACATCCACAGGCAGTAAGGTTTTATGACCCATCACTTAAAATCGCGTGACATCATCGCGCTGGGCTTTATGACATTTGCGCTGTTCGTTGGCGCAGGCAACATCATTTTCCCTCCAATGGTTGGCTTACAGGCGGGTGAACACGTCTGGACCGCCGCGTTTGGTTTCCTGATTACTGCCGTGGGTCTGCCGGTGCTGACCGTCATCGCGCTGGCGAAAGTCGGCGGCGGTGTGGATAGCCTCAGCACCCCGATTGGCAAAGTGGCGGGCGTTCTGCTGGCTACCGTCTGCTATCTGGCCGTGGGTCCGCTGTTTGCCACCCCGCGTACCGCGACCGTTTCCTTCGAAGTGGGTATTGCTCCGCTGACCGGTGACGGCGCGATGCCGCTGTTCATCTACAGCCTGATCTACTTCGCTATCGTGATTCTGGTTTCCCTCTATCCGGGCAAACTGCTGGATACCGTGGGTAACTTCCTGGCTCCGCTGAAAATTGTGGCGCTGATTGTTCTGGCGGTGGCGGCTATCGTCTGGCCTGCAGGCCCGATTAGCGACGCGATGGACGCCTATAAAAACGCCGCGTTCTCTAACGGCTTTGTGAACGGCTACCTGACGATGGATACGCTGGGCGCGATGGTGTTTGGTATCGTTATCGTTAACGCCGCGCGTTCCCGCGGGGTGACCGAAGCGCGTCTGCTGACCCGCTACACCATCTGGGCTGGCCTGATGGCCGGTGTAGGCCTGACGCTGCTGTATCTGGCGCTGTTCCGCCTGGGCTCCGATAGCGCGATGCTGGTCGATCAGAACGCCAACGGTGCGGCTATCCTGCACGCCTACGTCCAGCACACCTTCGGTGGTGCGGGCAGTATGCTGCTGGCGGCGCTCATCTTCCTGGCCTGCCTGGTTACCGCGGTTGGCCTGACCTGCGCCTGTGCTGAGTTCTTTGCGCAGTACCTGCCGCTCTCTTACCGCACCCTGGTGTTTATCCTTGGTATCTTCTCCATGGCGGTATCCAACCTCGGTCTGAGCCACCTGATTCAGGTCTCTATTCCGGTACTGACGGCGATCTATCCGCCGTGCATCGTGCTGGTGGTGCTGAGCTTCACCCGCCCGTGGTGGAACAACTCCTCACGAATTATTGCGCCAGCCATGTTTATCAGCCTGATTTTTGGTATCCTTGACGGGATTAAAGCATCAGCGTTCGCTGAAATTCTGCCAGCCTGGACACAGCGTCTGCCGCTGTCCGAGCAGGGTCTGGCCTGGCTGATGCCTACCGTTGTTGCACTGGTTCTGGCGGTTATCTGGGACCGTGCTGCAGGGCGTCAGGTCGCATCGAACGCCCATTAATCAACGGCAACAAACTGTTTAACCACGGGGCTTAAGGCCCCGTGGTTTTTTGTTTTTTTCGTGTTGAATGGCAAGATTTAAATGGAAAGCACTAACAAACTTAAACGTGGATTGAGCACGCGCCACATCCGCTTTATGGCGCTGGGCTCTGCTATTGGCACCGGTCTTTTTTATGGCTCGGCAGATGCCATCAAAATGGCCGGTCCAAGCGTGCTGCTGGCGTACATCATCGGCGGCGTGGCGGCGTATATCATCATGCGCGCCCTCGGCGAAATGTCGGTTCATAACCCCTCCGCCAGCTCCTTCTCGCGCTACGCGCAGGAAAACCTCGGCCCGCTGGCCGGGTTTATCACCGGCTGGACCTACTGCTTCGAAATCCTGATCGTGGCAATAGCCGACGTGACGGCGTTTGGCATCTATATGGGCGTCTGGTTCCCGGCGGTGCCGCACTGGATTTGGGTGCTGAGCGTGGTGCTGATCATTTGCGCCGTCAACCTGATGAGCGTGAAGGTGTTCGGCGAGCTGGAGTTCTGGTTCTCCTTCTTCAAGGTCGCCACCATTATCATCATGATTGTGGCCGGTTTCGGGATCATCATCTGGGGGATTGGCAACGGCGGGCAGCCGACCGGGATCCATAACCTCTGGAGCAACGGTGGCTTCTTCAGCAACGGCTGGCTCGGCATGGTGATGTCGCTGCAGATGGTGATGTTCGCCTACGGCGGTATCGAGATTATCGGTATTACCGCCGGTGAAGCGAAAGACCCGGAGAAATCCATTCCGCGCGCCATCAACTCGGTGCCGATGCGTATTCTGGTGTTTTATGTGGGTACGCTGTTCGTGATCATGTCCATTTACCCGTGGAATCAGGTGGGTACCAACGGTAGCCCGTTTGTCCTGACCTTCCAGCATATGGGCATTGCCTTTGCGGCTAGCATTCTGAACTTTGTGGTGCTGACCGCGTCGCTTTCGGCGATCAACAGTGACGTCTTTGGCGTGGGGCGTATGCTGCACGGCATGGCGGAGCAGGGCAGCGCGCCGAAGGTGTTCGCCAAAACCTCACGCCGCGGCACGCCGTGGGTGACCGTTGTGGTGATGACCGTGGCGCTGCTGTTCTCGGTTTATCTGAACTACATCATGCCTGAGAACGTTTTCCTGGTGATTGCATCCCTGGCGACCTTCGCGACGGTGTGGGTGTGGATCATGATCCTGCTGTCGCAGATTGCCTTCCGCCGTCGCCTGTCGCCGGATGAGGCGAAAGCGCTGAAGTTCAAAGTACCGGGCGGCGTTGCGACGACCGTCGTCGGGCTGATCTTCCTGGTGTTTATCATTGGCCTGATTGGCTACCATCCGGACACCCGCATTTCGCTCTACGTGGGCTGCGCGTGGATCGTGCTGCTGCTGGTGGGCTGGGTGTTCAAATGCCGCCGCGACCGTCAGCTGGCAGAAGCGCAGTAAGGTAAAAATGCCGGGTGGCGCTGCGCTTACCCGGCCTACACTCCCTTTTACCCCCCAAAAAACTCCTCCCCCGTCCTCCTCCCCCAATAAATCCCATCATGGTGAGCTATCCTTAACCACCCTGTGGCAAGGTGACGTCAATTTCATCAGAGGGGATTCGTGATGTTAAACGCCTGGCACCTTCCGGTTGCCCCATTTGTTAAGCAAAACAAAGACAACCTTGTGATTACGCTCTGGCTGGCGGGGGAAAACCAGCCCGATCGCGTGACGCTCCGCGCCGAAATCGATAACGAAGAGACCGGGTTGAAAATGCACAAGCTGCGCAGCCAGCCGCAGCCGGGTATTACCGCCTGGCGGGCGAATATCGATCTGAACAGCGGACAGCCGCGCCGCCGCTACAGCTTTAAGCTTTTGTGGAACAACCGTCAGCTGTGGTTTACCCCGCAGGGGTTTAGCCGTTTCCCGCCTGCACGGCTGGAGCAGTTTGCGGTCGATTATCCGGATAACGGCCCGCAGTGGGTTAACGATCAGGTCTTTTACCAGATTTTCCCGGACCGTTTTGCGCGCAGCGAAAAGCGCACTGCCGACCAGGATAAGATCTATTACCACCATGCCGCGGGCCACGACATTATCCTGAAAGCGTGGGATGAGCCGTTAACCGCGCAGGCGGGCGGCTCGACCTTCTACGGCGGCGATCTCGACGGTATCAGCGAAAAGCTGCCGTACCTGAAAAAACTGGGCGTGACGGCGCTATACCTCAACCCGGTGTTTAAGGCCCCGAGCGTACACAAATACGATACCGAAGATTATCGCCACGTTGATGAGCAGTTTGGCGGCGACGAGGCGCTGCTGCGCTTGCGTAAGAATACGCAAAAAGAGGGGATGCGCCTGATCCTGGACGGCGTGTTCAACCACAGCGGCGATTCGCATGCGTGGTTTGATCGGCATAACCAGTCGATGGGCGGGGCATGTCATAACCCGGATTCGCCGCAGCGCGACTGGTACAGCTTTAACGAGGAGGGCCGCGCGCTGGACTGGCTGGGCTACCCGAGCCTGCCGAAGCTGGATTTCCGGTCGCCAACGCTCGTTAATGAAATCTACGGCGGCGAAGACAGCATCGTCCGACACTGGCTGAAGGCGCCGTGGAATATGGACGGCTGGCGCCTGGACGTGGTGCATATGCTCGGCGAAGCGGGCGGGGCGCGGAATAACCTTCAGCACGTCGCCGGCATAACGCGCTCGGCAAAAGCCGCACAGCCGGAAGCGTTCGTTTATGGCGAGCACTTTGGTGACGCGCGCCAGTGGCTGCAGAACGATGCGGAAGATGCGGCGATGAACTATCGCGGCTTTACCTTCCCGCTGTGGGGATTCCTCGCCAACACCGATATCTCCTACGATCCAAATCATATCGACGCGGAAACCTGCATAGCGTGGATGGAGAACTACCGCGCCGGGCTGTCGCATCAGCAGCAGCTGCGGATGTTTAACCAGCTCGATAGCCACGATACCGCGCGTTTTAAATCCCTGCTGGGCAAAGATGTCGCGCGTCTGCCGCTGGCGGTGACCTGGCTCTTCACCTGGCCGGGCGTGCCGTGCATCTACTACGGAGACGAGGTGGGGCTGGACGGCAACAACGATCCGTTCTGCCGCAAAACCTTCCCGTGGGCACCAGAGAAACAGGATAAAGTGCTGTTCAGCCTGTACCAGCGACTGGCGAAGCTGCGTAAGCAGAGTCTTGCCCTGCGCTACGGCGGCTGCCAGGTGGTATACGCTCATGATAACGTCGTGGTCTTTGCCCGCGTTTATAACCAGCAGCGCGTGCTGGTGGCGATCAACCGGGGCGAGGCCTGCGAAGTGGTGCTGGATGATTCACCGCTGCTGAATGTCGCTGCGTGGAAGAGTAAAGAGGGCAAGGCGACAATACAGGACGGCGTGCTGGCGCTGCCTGCAATATCCGCGACGATCTGGTTCGGCAGCTAATACGCTATTGTTTCCACCTTTTAAGATGGCGCAAATGCAACGATTTGTGTCAATCTTAACAGATCGTTTACGGTGAAGGTGGAAACATGGACGAGCTTTACATCCTTGGCTGTTTATTCCTGGTTTTTGCGCTGCTGGTTGCGCCCGTGCTTGCGGTTATCGGGTTTAACCGAAGTACGGCAGCGCGGCAGGAGATTGCCCGGCTGCGCCAGCGCATAGAGGCGCTTGAGCAGCGCGGCGTGCCTGAGAACGCGCCGGAACCGGTGCAGACCGCCGCGCCGGAGGCAATTACCGCGCCAGTGGTGGAGGACGCTCTCGCGCCTGTCGACCCCTGGCGACCCGATATTCCCGCAGCGGTGGCAGAACCCGCTTCTTCTCAGGCCCCGACCCCTGCGGCAAAACAGCCTTCAGCCTTTGGCGGCATCCTGACGTCGCTGGCGCGCTGGTTCATGCAGGGCAATCCGCTGGCGAAGCTGGGCATTCTGCTGCTCTTCCTCGGCCTCTCTTTCCTGCTGCGCTATACCGTCGAACATTCCCTGTTCCCGCTTGAGCTGCGCCTCGTGGCAGCGGCGCTGTTTGCCGTTGTTCTGCTGGCGATTGGGTGGCGGCTGCGGCACAGGCAGCGGGTCTATGCGCTGATCCTCCAGGGCGGGGCGACCGGCGTGCTCTACCTGACGGTGTTTGGCGCCTTCCGGCTCTGGCAAATGCTGCCGATGACGCTGGCTTTTGCGCTGCTGGTGGTGATCTGCGCGGCGAGCGTCGGGCTGGCGGTGCTGCAGAAGGCCCTGAGCCTTGCCATGCTGGCGAGCCTCGGCGGGTATCTTGCGCCACTGCTGTTGTCTACCGGGGGCGGCAGCTTTGTCGCGCTGTTCTCTTTCTATCTCCTGCTGTCCATCGGCATTCTTGCTATCAGCATCTGGCAGCACTGGCGCGAGCTGAACCTGCTCGGGCTGCTGTTCACGTTCGGCGTGGGCGGCCTGTGGGGGCTGAGTGATTACCAGCCTGAAGACTATTGGATCTGCCAGCTGTTCCTGATTGCCAATACGCTGATCTTCGGCGTGCTGAGCGTGGCGCTGTCGCTGCGGGCGCAGGAAAAAGGGAAGCAGATCGTTGACGGTGTGCTGCTGTTTGCCCCGCCGCTGATCGGCTTCGGAATGCAGTACGGCATGACTCGATACTGGGAATATGGCCCGGCGCTGAGCGCGCTGGGATACGGCGCATTTTATCTCACCCTCGCGTACCTCGCGCTGCGGCGCTATCCCTCCCTCGGACGGCCGCTGGTCATGGCAGCGCTGGCGATCGGCGGCGGGTTCGCCACGCTCGCCATTCCGCTGGCGCTGTCGGCGCGCTGGACGGCAATGGCCTGGGCGCTGGAGGGGCTGGGTATTCTCTGGCTGGGCGTGCAGCAGCACCAGCGGCGCATGAGCTATAGCGGGACGGCGCTGCTGGTGCTGGCCCTCGGCAGCGCGCTGTGGGCGCAAACGGACGGCGTTACGTCGCTGAGCCTGCTCCTTATCTTCGCCATCCTCAGCCTTTGCTGGCTGGCTGCGGCCTGGCTGTGGCGGACTCTTTTTCTGCCGGTCAGCTGGGCGCTGCTGGCAGGCGGGCTGCTGTTCTGGCTGGTAGCGCAGCTGGGTGCGTCGCAGCTTGTACTCACGAAAGAATTACCGGTTCTGGCGGGCGTGCTGGCGCTGACGGCGGCGTCAGCCTGGGGCTGGCGGCAGGTGGCCGCTCGTCTGGCGTGGCGAGAGCTGGACGCCAGCAAATGGCTGCTGTGGCCGGTAATGCTGCTGATGGTGGGGTATCAGATCTGGCATCAGCAGATCGTTGCCGCCGGCTGGTCAAACCTGGCCTGGTGCATTTCGCTTCCTGCCGCGCTGATGCTGCTGCGGCGCGATGGTGAAAGGGTTCTGCCGCGTATCGCGATGGGGCTGCATCTGTCGCTGTGCTGGATGATTTTACTGGCGCTGGCCGCCGAGCTTTACTGGTTTGCCCGGTCTCTGCCGTGGGGCATGGCGGCCTGGGGCAGCGGATTAGCGATGGCCGCAGGCGGCGGGGTGATTATGGCGCTCTCTGCTGCGGTACGGCGTCGCGCGTGGCCGTTCCGGGAATGGCCTGCGCTCTATGCGTGTCTGGCACCGATCCCTGCCGTCGTGGCGCTGCTGGTATTGCTGGTGGTGACCAATTTCCAGGACGGCGTGGTCTATCGTCAAACCTGGCTCCCGCTGGTAAACCCGCTTGAGGAAGGCGCAGCGTTCGCGTTGCTGGGGCTGGTGGTCTTTTATCGGGCGGTGGACCGCTACTACCCGGCATTGCTTGCGCAAGCGCGCCCGTGGCCAGCCGTCGCGCTCATGGCGTTTGGCTTCTGGTGGCTGAACGGTGCGCTGATGCGCGCCCTGGCCTGGTACGGCGACGTGGCCTGGAATATGGCATCGCTGTGGGATTCGCGGCTTATCCAGACCAGCTTTGCCCTGTTCTGGATGCTGAGTGCGCTGGTGGTCATGATCCATGCCACCCGTCGGGCTTCCCGGCAGGAGTGGCTCTGCGGGGCCGCGCTGCTGGGTGTGGTGATGGTTAAGCTGATGCTGGTGGACAGCGCGGGCGGAGGCGGTCTGTCGCGCGCGGTGGCGTTTATCGGCGTGGCGATACTGGTGCTGATCGTGGGCTATTTCTCGCCGCTACCGCCAAAAACAGGAGATGAAAAATGAAATGGATGAAAGCGGTAGCGTGTACCGCGCTGCTGGCGCTTTCCGGCCCGGCGTTCTGCGACGAAGTACCAACGGAATCGCCACGGGACTACGCCTTTGGTCGTTCACTCGACACGTCCGTTCCTTCCCGGTGGTATCGAGTGATGCTGCCGCTTGCCGTCTATGAGCAGAGCACATCCGCGGATCTGCATGATGTTCGCGTCTTTAACCAGTCGGGTGAGCCGGTTCCCTTTAGCCTGATCGCCGCGACGCGCCCGCAGGCCACAGTGCAGTCCACGGCGCTGCGCCTCTTTCCGCTGGATGCCTCGCCGCTCGCGGCTGCCTCAGACGCCGGTGACAGCGATAAGATCCGGCTCCGTTCCCGAAACGGCGTTGAGATTGTGCTGGAGGGGCAAAAAGCCGCCGCAGCCGGGCAACATTACCTGCTGAGCTTGCCGGAGCAGACGACGGGTGAGCTGGCCATATCCCAGCTGCAGCTGCTCTGGAATACCCCGCAGACGCCGTGGCAGGGAACGGCGTCGGTCTATTACAGCGAGGATCTTAAGCGCTGGTATACCCTTCGCGAAGATATGCCGCTGCTGGACGTCGCCAGCGGCCAGGATCGCCTTAAGCTCGATCGGATCGATACCGACACGGTTTTATCTCCCGAGGCGAATCGCTATTTCATGGTGGTGCTGAATACGCAGAGCCAGGGGGTAACGTTGACCGGCGTAAACGCAATCAGCGCACCTGCGCAGGCGGCCCCGGAAGAGATCAATCTTGAGGGGGAAGGGGAGCAGTTATCGACAACCGAAGCGCAGTGGCGCTGGACGCGTCCGCAGCCGCTGAGCGCTGTTAGCATCTCGCTGAACGGCGATGGCGTCCTTCCCGTGGAGATCGCGTGGCGGCGTACGGAAAAAGACACATGGCATCCCCTGAAAAAAGAGGTGATTTACCGCCTGGAGGGGAAAACATCCGGACCGGTTTCGCTTAACGGGGACCTGGTGCAGGCCGTGAAAATCACGACGCTGAATGCGCGTCTGCCAGAATACCTGCCGAGCGTCACGGGGCATCGCGACCGCTATGACCTGGTGTTCAACGCGCAGGGTAAAGCGCCGTACGTGCTCGCCTGGGGCAACGGCGCCGCAAAGCCTGCACAGGTGGAACCTGACATGCTGATCCCAGCCGATCTGCGCAAGACCTATGATATGGCGAACCTGCCGCAGGCCGATATTCTGGATGATGTCGCGTTGGGCGGTGAGGGGCGGCTAAACGCCACCTCTGCAGGCGAGCGGGCGAGCTGGATGAACGCCCTGCTGGTGTGGGGCGTGCTGATCGCGGGCGTGCTCCTGCTGGCGGGCATGGCCTGGCGCATCTGGCGGGAAACGCAGCGCAAGGCATAAAAAAAGGCCCGCATAAGCGGGCCTTTCTCGTAAACCGTGCCGATTACAGGCTGGATACGTTCTCAGACAGGTATTTAGCTACGCCGTCTGGGGAAGCAGCCATACCTTCTTTACCTTTTTCCCACTGAGCCGGGCACACTTCGCCGTGCTCTTCGTGGAACTGCAGCGCGTCAACCATGCGCAGCATTTCGTCGATGTTACGACCCAGCGGCAGATCGTTCACAACCTGGTGACGAACGATGCCGTTCGCGTCGATCAGGAAGGAACCGCGCAGCGCAACGCCAGCGTCCGGATGTTCGATACCGTAAGCCTGCTGGATTTCGCGTTTGATGTCCGCAACCATTGCGTATTTCACCGCACCGATGCCGCCTTTGTCGACAGGGGTGTTACGCCATGCGTTGTGTACAAACTCAGAGTCGAAGGAGACGCCAACCACTTCTACGCCACGCTTCTGGAATTCTTCATAACGTTTGTCGAACGCGATCAGCTCAGACGGGCAAACGAAAGTGAAGTCCATTGGCCAGAAGAACAGAACGGTCGCTTTACCGTTGGTGTGCTGTTTGAAGTTGAAGTTTTCAACGATTTCACCGTTGCCCAGAACTGCTGCAGCTGTAAAATCCGGAGCCGGACGAGTTACCAGAACCATATGATTCTCCTGTAGATACTAAGGTTATTTGGAACGCAACGCGAGCCAGTATAGAGAGTGTTCATGGATAAGACAAAGAGGTGGTGACAATCGTTCCGCCAGCTTTTACCTATCAATACGAATTCTGTCAGAGCTGTTTGTTTTTCGCCTGCGCCATCATGCGCGGGTAAAACCGCCAGAAGCGGGTCTCCAGCGCATCGTAATGTTCATCCAGGTCATACCAGGAATCCCGCAGCGCATCCAGGCGCGGGCGACGGCTCGCCATCCCATTCAACACGTTCTGAATGAAATCCATCTCGCGATAGCGCTCCAGCCAGCGCTCTGACCACAGGTAGTTATTCAGATTCACAAAGCGCGGCGGCGAGTCGGGCAGAATGATCGACACCTGCTGATGGGCATAACGCACAAATTCCGGCAGGGGAAGCTCCGGCGAGAGCTGTGCCCAGTGGCGCGACAGGAAATGGTCCCACATCACATCAAGCGTGATCGGTGCGACGCGTCGCGTTTCCGGCCGAAACCACGCTTTGGCTTCCGTCACTTCCGGCAGCTTATCCGTCAGCACGTCGATGCGGCGGTGCATAAAAATCCCGTCGACAACCTCAGGGGCGTACGCTTCCGCGGGGTTGCCGCGTACGAAATCGGCCAGCAAATTGCCGGACAGGGAGCTGTCAGCGAGGTGAGCGAGATGCAGGTGAGCGAGAAAATTCATGCGTTTTATTTGTCCGGGGGCGGCTAGTTGTTGCAGCAAAAGGGTGTGAGCACTAGACTATGCCGCCTGTTTTTAAGTCACGAGTATACGTCATGCGCGTCGCCGATTTCTCCTTTGAACTACCTGAATCCCTGATTGCTCACTATCCCATGCCTGAGCGCAGCAGCTGTCGTTTGCTGTCACTGGATGGGCCAACGGGCGAGCTGACGCACGGTACTTTCACCGATTTGCTCGACAAGCTCAACCCTGGCGATCTGCTGGTCTTTAACAATACCCGCGTGATCCCGGCGCGCCTGTTCGGCCGTAAGGCCAGCGGCGGCAAGATTGAAGTGCTGGTCGAACGTATGCTCGATGATAAACGTATTCTGGCACATATTCGCGCATCCAAAGCGCCAAAGCCGGGCGCGGAGCTGCTGCTGGGCGATGACGAGAGCATCAAGGCGACCATGACCGCGCGCCACGACGCGCTGTTCGAGGTGGAGTTCAACGACGAGCGCACGGTGCTCGATATTCTGAACGCCATCGGCCACATGCCGCTGCCGCCGTACATTGAGCGTCCGGACGAAGAGGCTGACCGCGAGCTGTACCAGACCGTCTACAGCCAGAAGCCTGGCGCGGTCGCGGCCCCGACGGCAGGCCTGCACTTTGATGAACCGCTGCTGGAAAAACTGCGCGCGAAAGGCATTGAGATGGCGTTTGTAACGCTGCACGTCGGGGCGGGAACCTTCCAGCCGGTGCGCGTGGACAGCATTGAAGACCACATCATGCACTCTGAGTATGCTGAAGTGCCGCAGGATGTCGTGGACGCGGTGCTGGCGGCGAAAGCGCGCGGTAGCCGCGTCGTGGCGGTCGGTACGACGTCGGTGCGCTCGCTGGAGAGCGCCGCGCAGGCCGCGAAAAGCGAGTTGATTGAGCCGTTCTTTGGCGATACGCAGATCTTTATCTACCCGGGTTACCAGTACAAAGTGATTGACGCGCTGGTGACCAACTTCCATCTGCCTGAATCGACGCTGATTATGCTGGTCTCCGCGTTCGCGGGGTATCAGCATACGATGAATGCCTACAAGTCTGCGATAGAACAAAAATATCGCTTTTTTAGCTACGGGGACGCGATGTTTATCACGTACAATCCGCAGGCTTTGAATGAGCGTGTCGGGGAATAAGTCCGCGGCACCGTTTTACAACGTTGGACTGTTTTTCTGACGTCGGAGAAAAAATGAAATTTGAACTCGATACCACCGACGGTCGCGCGCGCCGCGGTCGCCTGGTGTTTGATCGCGGCGTGGTGGAAACCCCCGCGTTTATGCCTGTGGGCACTTACGGCACCGTAAAAGGGATGACGCCGGAAGAAGTTGAAGCCACGGGCGCGCAGATTATCCTCGGCAATACCTTCCACCTGTGGCTGCGTCCGGGTCAGGAGATCATGAAGCTCCACGGCGACCTGCACGACTTCATGCAGTGGAAAGGCCCTATCCTGACCGACTCCGGCGGTTTCCAGGTCTTCAGCCTGGGCGATATCCGCAAGATCACCGAGCAGGGCGTTCACTTCCGTAACCCGATCAACGGCGATCCGATTTTCCTCGATCCCGAAAAATCAATGGAGATTCAGTACGATCTCGGTTCTGACATCGTGATGATCTTCGACGAATGCACGCCGTATCCGGCCGACTGGGACTACGCCAAGCGTTCCATGGAGATGTCTCTGCGCTGGGCGAAGCGTAGCCGTGACCGTTTTGACTCCCTGCAGAACAAAAATGCGCTGTTCGGCATTATCCAGGGCAGCGTTTACGAAGATTTACGCGATATCTCTGTTAAAGGTCTGGTAGAGATAGGTTTTGATGGCTACGCTGTCGGCGGTTTGGCTGTGGGTGAGCCGAAGGAAGACATGCACCGCATTCTGGAGCACGTCTGCCCGCAAATCCCGGCGGATAAACCACGATACCTGATGGGCGTGGGCAAACCGGAAGATCTGGTTGAAGGCGTACGCCGCGGCATTGATATGTTCGACTGCGTCATGCCAACCCGCAACGCGCGTAACGGCCATCTGTTCGTTACCGATGGCGTGGTGAAAATCCGTAACGCGAAGCATAAGAGTGACACCAGCCCGCTCGATTCCGAGTGCGATTGCTATACATGTCGCAATTATTCTCGCGCGTACCTGCATCATCTCGATCGTTGCAACGAGATTTTGGGCGCGCGTCTCAATACCATTCATAATCTTCGTTATTATCAGCGCTTAATGGCTGGTTTACGTAAGGCTATCGAAGAGGGTAAATTAGAGAGCTTCGTGACCGATTTCTACCAACGTCAGGGGCGGGATGTTCCACCGTTGAACGTTGATTAATTTTAATAATGAGGGAATTTGAATGAGCTTTTTTATTTCTGATGCGGTAGCAGCAACAGGCGCTCCAGCGCAGGGCAGCCCAATGTCTCTGATTCTGATGCTGGTTGTGTTCGGTCTGATCTTCTATTTCATGATCCTGCGCCCACAGCAGAAGCGCACCAAAGAGCACAAAAAGCTGATGGACTCCATCGCGAAAGGCGATGAAGTGCTGACCAACGGTGGTCTGGTCGGTCGCGTAACCAAAGTGGCTGAAAGTGGCTACATTGCAATCGCCCTGAACGACACCACTGAAGTGGTCATCAAACGTGACTTCGTAGCTGCCGTTCTGCCGAAAGGCACCATGAAGGCGCTGTAATCCCAACTTTTCCCAAAGGGAACTGCCGTGTTAAACCGTTATCCTTTGTGGAAGTACATCATGCTGGTCGTCGTGATTATCGTCGGCCTGCTGTACGCGCTTCCCAACCTGTATGGTGAGGATCCGGCTGTTCAAATCACTGGCGCGCGCGGTGTCGCCGCCAGTGAGCAAACGCTGATCCAGGTCCAGAAAACGTTACAAGAAGAAAAAATTACCGCTAAGTCTGTGGCACTGGAAGAGGGCGCAATTCTTGCTCGCTTCGACACCACCGACACGCAGCTCCGCGCACGTGAAGCGCTGATGGGCGTGCTGGGTGATAAATACGTCGTGGCGCTTAACCTTGCCCCTGCAACCCCGCGTTGGCTGGCTGCGATGAATGCAGAGCCAATGAAACTCGGTCTTGACCTGCGTGGTGGCGTTCACTTCCTGATGGAAGTGGATATGGATACCGCGCTCGGCAAGCTGCAGGAACAGAATATCGACAGCCTGCGCAGCGATCTGCGTGATAAAGGCATCGCTTACACCACCGTGCGTAAAGAAGATAACTACGGCATGAGCATCACGTTCCGCGACAGCGCGGCGCGCGATCAGGCTGTAGATTACCTGACCCAACGTCATCGTGACCTGGTGATCTCCTCGCAGGGCAGCAACCAGCTGCGCGCGGTGATGACCGATGCGCGCCTGAAAGAAGCGCGTGAATATGCCGTTCAGCAGAACATCAACATTCTGCGTAACCGTGTAAACCAACTGGGCGTGGCCGAGCCGCTGGTACAGCGTCAGGGTGCTGACCGTATCGTGGTTGAACTGCCGGGTATCCAGGACACCGCGCGTGCGAAAGAGATTCTCGGTGCGACCGCAACGCTGGAATTCCGTCTGGTGAATACCAACGTTGACCAGTCTGCTGCCGCTTCTGGCCGTATTCCGGGTGACTCCGAAGTGAAACAGACCCGCGAAGGTCAGCCGGTTGTGCTGTACAAACGTGTGATTCTGACCGGTGACCACATCACCGACTCCACGTCGAGCCAGGATGAATACAACCAGCCGCAGGTTAACATCTCGCTGGATAGCGCGGGTGGTAACATCATGTCTAACTTCACCAAGGACAACATCGGTAAACCGATGGCGACCCTGTTCGTGGAGTACAAAGACAGCGGTAAGAAAGATGCAAACGGCCGTGCTATGCTGGTGAAAGAGGAAGAGGTGATTAACATCGCCAATATCCAGTCTCGTCTGGGTAACAGCTTCCGTATTACCGGTATTAACAACCCGAACGAAGCGCGTCAGCTCTCCCTGCTGCTGCGTGCCGGTGCGCTGATAGCGCCAATTCAGATTGTTGAAGAACGTACCATTGGCCCTACTCTGGGTATGCAAAACATCCAGCAGGGCCTGGAAGCGTGTCTGGCCGGTCTGGTGGTCTCTATCCTGTTCATGATCTTCTTCTATAAGAAGTTTGGTCTGATTGCGACCTCCGCGCTGATCGCGAACCTGGTGCTGATTATCGGCATCATGTCCCTGCTGCCGGGAGCGACGCTGACCATGCCGGGGATTGCGGGTATCGTTCTGACCCTTGCGGTGGCGGTCGACGCCAACGTACTGATTAACGAACGTATCAAAGAAGAGTTGAGCAACGGTCGCTCTGTTCAGCAGGCGATTGATGAAGGTTATAAAGGCGCGTTCAGCTCTATCTTCGATGCGAACGTAACAACACTGATTAAGGTTCTTATCCTGTATGCAGTGGGTACTGGCGCGATCAAAGGCTTTGCGATTACAACCGGTATCGGTGTCGCAACGTCAATGTTTACCGCTATTGTCGGCACCCGTGCCATCGTGAACCTGCTGTACGGCGGCAAGCGCGTCAAAAAGCTGTCTATCTGAGGAGTGCGTTGTGGCACAGGAATATACTGTTGAACAATTGAACCACGGCCGTAAAGTCTGGGACTTTATGCGCTGGGACTACTGGGCCTTCGGCATTTCAGGTTTCCTGCTGATTCTGTCCATCGTCATTATGGGCGTGAAAGGCTTTAACTGGGGGCTCGATTTTACCGGTGGTACGGTAATTGAAATCTCCCTGGAAAAACCGGTCGATATGGACCAGATGCGCGAATCGCTGCAGAAAGCGGGCTTTGAAGAGCCGCTGCTGCAGAACTTCGGCAGCAGCCGCGACATCATGGTGCGTATGCCGCCGGTGCACGATGCTAACGGCAGCCAGGAGCTGGGCAGTAAGGTTGTTAGCGTGATTAACGAAACAACCAGCCAGAACGCGGCGGTTAAGCGTATTGAGTTCGTCGGCCCAAGCGTGGGTGCTGACCTGGCGCAGACCGGTGCGATGGCGCTGCTGGTGGCGCTGATCTCCATCCTGGTGTACGTCGGTTTCCGCTTTGAGTGGCGACTGGCGGCCGGTGTGGTTATCGCTCTGGCGCACGACGTGGTGATCACCATGGGCATACTGTCGCTGTTCCACATTGAGATTGACCTGACGATTGTGGCATCCCTGATGTCCGTCATCGGTTACTCACTGAACGACAGTATCGTGGTATCTGACCGTATCCGTGAAAACTTCCGTAAGATCCGTCGCGGTACGCCGTACGAAATCTTTAACGTGTCGTTGACCCAGACGCTACACCGTACCTTGATCACCTCCGGTACCACCCTGATGGTGATCCTGATGCTGTTCCTGTTCGGTGGTCCGGTTCTGGAAGGCTTCTCCTTGACCATGTTGATTGGTGTCACCATCGGTACGGCGTCGTCTATCTACGTTGCGTCCGCCCTGGCACTGAAACTCGGCATGAAGCGCGAGCACCTGCTCCAGCAGAAAGTCGAAAAAGAAGGGGCGGATCAGCCGTCCATTCTGCCGTAAGGCGACGTTTACTGCGTATCAAAATCCCGGTCTGTTGACCGGGATTTTTTTTATCTGCTCCAGACAAACACTCCTGACAGTATGCTGTCAGGAGCCCTGTCGTAGACTCCTTCTGAACCCAAACAACAGGCAGGAGGATGTATGAAAAGCGTCATTAACTGGTTTGAAATTCCGGTCTCGGATATGGATCGCGCGATTAAATTTTATGAGCCGGTGATGCAGCTTGCACTGCGTCGCGAGAAAATGGACTGTGCGGAGCTGGCCGTTTTTCCGCATGAGGATCCCGCCACCGGAGGCGCACTGGCAAAATTTGACGGCGTTACACCGTCTTTGCAGGGCGCTATTATTTACCTGCATACTGACAATCTGGCGGCAACGCTCGATCGCATCGCCTCTGCGGGCGGTGAGTGCGTGTTTGGCCCGCTGGAACTGCCGCATGGCATTGGCACTATCGCCTTGTTTACCGACAGCGAGGGTAACCGCGTCGGCCTCCATCAACCTGCCTGAGAGCGAACTAAGAGATGACCCGACGCGCTGACCGTTTGTTTCAGATTGTGCAGATCCTGCGGGGCAGGCGTCTGACAACGGCAGCGCATCTGGCGGACCGGCTTGGCGTGTCCGAGCGCACGGTCTACCGCGATATCCGCGACCTGTCGCTTTCCGGCGTGCCGGTGGAAGGTGAGGCGGGGAGCGGATATCGGCTCATGTCGGGCTTTGACCTGCCGCCGCTGATGCTGACAAATAAGGAGTCCGAGGCGCTGATCGTCGCGATTCGCCTGCTCAAAACCTGGGGCGGGGAATCGCTGTCGCGCGAGCTGGAGTCGGCTCAGGAAAAGGTGCTGGCGATTCTGCCCGAGGAGAGTCGTCGAAAGGCGGAGCAGACGCGGATCTACGCCCCGGATTTTTGCATGCAAAGCCACTCCCGCAGCGATTTTGACAGGATTCATCAGGCAATTTCCGCCCAGCAGGTGCTGGCACTGCATTACCGTGATGAAGCAGGACAGCTGTCTAATCGTGAGGTTCAGCCGCTGGGGCTGTTCTTCTGGGGAGAGCGCTGGCTGCTGGCGGCGTGGTGTGAACGGCGCGATGACTATCGCTGTTTCCGGCTCGACAGATGCCTCAATATTGTGGCTACGGAAAGGCGGTTTAGCGAAAGTGCGGACAGGTCTTTGGCGGATTTTTTGCGCAAGGTGAGGCAGTAAAAAGCCGGGTGGCGGCTACGCCTTACCCGGCCTACATTTGGGTCGTAGGCCCGGTAAGCGTAGCGCCACCGGGCGAAACCCGCACTGATTAGAAGTTGTAACCTACAACCAGGTAACCACCCCAACCGGTAGAACGGACGTGTTCGTTCATCCATACCAGTTTAGCGTCGTCGTTCCACTGGCCGCCGTTGTGCCAGTAACGTGCCACAACAGAGTAATGCCAGTGATCGTAGTTCAGCGCCAGGATGTGGCTGGAGGCGATGGAGTCATTGGTACGCTGCTTAATACCGTTCTCTGCGTAACCGCTCTTATCGCCCAGATCTGAACCCCAGTCGAAGTTGGTGAAGCCGATATAGCTCAGATTACCGCCCCACAGCTGGGTGATTGGCACAAAGTATTTCACTTTGAAACGATAGCCATCCCATTCGTTCTGGTTTTCAGCGCCATAGTTCTGCCACTGATATTTGGCATAGACGTTCAGAGACAGGCTCATTGGCAGGCCGGTGTCGATGTCCGTACCCAGACCCATATACCAGGTGCTCTGACGACCGGACTCGTTGCGGCCCATGTCGTAAATGTAGTTGTTCGCGAAGTACCACTCTTTGAACGGGCCGAAGCTCAGATCGGTGCCGGTCAGCTTGTCGATGGAGAAGCGTGGTTCGATTTCCATGAACAGAGGGGAGCCGTGGTTCCAGATACCTTTAGCCTGAGAGTTACCACCGAAGAAGACCGGTGCATCCATGTAGCCGTAGAAATCAAACCAGTCTTTCTTGGCGAACGCTTCATATTCCAGGTAGGTATCGTTACGAATCTGAGGTCCGAAACGCGTGTGGTAGCTGCCGACCACGTTAACGCTCTGGTGCCACCAGTCGGAGAGGTATTGTGGTTTGTCGTTTTCCGCTGCGTTAACAGTGAAAGAAGAGGACAGTGCCAGCACGGCGCCAGCTGCGAGTAATGTTTTTTTCATAATCATGCCACTGATTGAAATTCCCTTCCGGGAGTGAAAAATGCGCGAATTGCGTTTCTAAATATTTCGTGTTTCTGCGGTGCCTATTATAGGAATCCCTGCTCACAAAAATATGTGTTGTTTCACATATCTCTCATACGCGTAATCGATTGCGTTCACGTTTGCGTACTTTAAACGGCCGGGATTGTAGCGGCAATCATTTATGTTGCCAATCCATACGAAATGTAAATGTTAGCGGAGTGACATTTCACTCCGCTAAAAAAAGAGGATTACTGCGCGGCGGGTTGAATGTCGTGAATGCGGATAAAGCCTAACTGTTCCGGCGTAAGGCCGCTTAACTGAAGCGGAATATCCACATCACTGGGTGCTAAAACACTGGCCGGGGCGGTGAAGAGCTGATTCTTCACGTTCACCTCCTGGTAGTTCTCCGTGGTGCCCTGGATCTGGCCCCACTCGACGGTGCCGCTGAAGGCCGGAAGCGGATCGTTGGACTCTCCCTTGATGCGTAATGTTGCACGAGTACCATCGGCATTCGCCGCCACATTCACCAGAGACATTTTTAGCGTGCCAATCTGGCTGTTCAGCAGGGCAGGCGTATTCGCCCCCGGCAGCAGGTACACCCCGCTGGTAGATTTCGCGTTCAGCGCGTTTTGCTGGGTGATCTTCACAGTTTCTTTGTTTAGCTTGTCCATCGCCGTATTGAGCGTATTGACGCTCTGTTTCATCTGACGGACTTCGGTTTGCTGTGCACAGGCGCTAAGGGTGAAGAGGCTCCCCACCAGCAATATTTTCAGGTAACGTCTTGTCATTGCGTTTATTTCCTTGAAATAACGGATCGTCCTAATGGTAGCCAGCATCATTGTGTCAGACATAGATCCTTTTTCTCAAAAAGCTCTTCCTTTGTTGTCAGGCCAGTTCAGGGTAAAATGAAAATCAGTTAACCAGATAACAGGGATACCGTATGCATTGCCCATTCTGCTCCGCTGTGGATACCAAAGTCATCGACTCTCGCCTTGTGGGCGAAGGGTCTTCAGTGCGCCGTCGTCGGCAGTGTCTGGTGTGTAACGAGCGTTTCACGACCTTTGAGGTGGCAGAGCTGGTCATGCCGCGCGTGGTTAAAAGTAACGACGTACGTGAGCCGTTTAACGAAGAGAAACTGCGCAGCGGAATGCTGAAGGCCCTTGAAAAGCGTCCCGTCAGCGCGGACGACGTGGAGATGGCGTTAAACCACATAAAATCTTACCTTCGTGGTTTGGGTGAGCGTGAAGTGCCCAGCAAGATGATTGGCAACCTGGTGATGGAGCAGCTGAAAAAGCTCGATAAGGTCGCCTATATCCGCTTCGCCTCGGTCTACCGCAGCTTCGAAGATATCAAAGAGTTTGGCGAAGAGATCGCCCGCTTACAGGATTAAGCTCATGCACGATGAGATGTACATGGCGCGAGCCATGAAGCTGGCGCAGCGCGGTCGTTTTACGACCCATCCCAACCCGAACGTCGGGTGCGTTATCGTTAAAGATGGCGAGATCGTGGGGGAGGGCTTTCACTATCGTGCAGGCGAGCCGCATGCTGAGGTTCATGCCCTGCGCATGGCCGGCGAGAAGGCGCGCGGTGCGACGGCCTACGTTACGCTGGAGCCCTGCAGCCATCACGGGCGTACGCCACCGTGCTGCGACGCGCTGATTGCCGCGGGGGTGTCGCGCGTGGTTGCATCGATGCAGGACCCGAATCCGCAGGTGGCGGGACGAGGTCTGTATCGTCTGCAGCAGGAAGGCATTGACGTCAGCCATGGCCTGATGATGCAGGACGCGGAAGCGCTCAACAAAGGTTTCCTGAAGCGCATGCGTACCGGGTTCCCGTATATCCAGCTTAAGCTGGGTGCCTCGCTGGACGGTCGTACGGCGATGGCAAACGGCGAGAGCCAGTGGATCACGTCGCCGCAGGCAAGGCGCGATGTGCAACGTCTGCGTGCGCAAAGCCATGCTATTCTCACCAGCAGTGAAACCGTTCTGGCTGACGATCCGGCCATGACCGTGCGCTGGGACGAGCTGAATGCCGATACCCAGGCTCTGTATCCGCAGGAGAACCTGCGTCAGCCGCTGCGTATTGTCATTGATAGCCAGAACCGCGTGACGCCGGAGCACCGCATCGTCCAGCAGCCAGGGGAAACCTGGATTGCGCGCACCAAAGAAGATACGCGCGCATGGCCGGAAGGCGTACGCAGCATCATAGTGCCGGAGCATAACGGGCATCTGGATCTGGTGGTGCTGATGATGCTGCTCGGCAAGCAGCAGGTGAACAGCATCTGGGTCGAAGCGGGCCCGACGCTTGCCGGCGCGCTGCTTCAGGCGGGGCTGGTGGATGAGCTTCTCGTCTACGTTGCGCCTAAACTGTTGGGCAGTGACGCGCGCGGCCTGTTTGTGCTGCCCGGCCTTGAAAAACTGGCCGATGCACCACAACTCAAATTTAGCGAGATTCGTCCGGTGGGTCCGGATGTCTGCCTCCACTTAACGACAGCGTAATTGCTCCCGAAATAGGGAAGCAGTGCGCAAAGTATTATGATAAAATCCGCCCCCCTGCGGGGCCAAATGAACCCGTAAAGGAAGAGTATGAACATTATTGAAGCTGCTGTAGCTACCCCGGACGCTCGCGTCGCCATCACCATTGCGCGTTTCAACAACTTCATCAACGATAGCCTGCTGGAAGGTGCGGTTGACGCCCTGAAACGTATCGGCCAGGTTAAAGATGACAACATTACCGTTGTTTGGGTTCCAGGCGCTTACGAACTGCCACTGGCGGCGGGCGCGCTGGCGAAAACCGGTAAATATGACGCGGTGATTGCGCTGGGTACCGTTATTCGTGGCGGCACTGCGCACTTCGAATACGTTGCGGGCGGTGCAAGCAACGGTCTGGCACACGTTGCGCAGGATGCTGAAATTCCTGTCGCGTTCGGCGTGCTGACCACCGAAAGTATTGAACAAGCCATCGAACGTGCTGGCACCAAAGCCGGTAACAAAGGTGCAGAAGCTGCACTGACCGCGCTTGAAATGATCAATGTATTGAAAGCCATCAAGGCCTGATTTTTTTGTAAGGGGAATTCCGTGAAACCTGCTGCTCGTCGCCGCGCCCGTGAATGTGCCGTCCAGGCACTTTACTCCTGGCAGTTGTCCCAGAACGACATCGCTGATGTTGAATACCAGTTCCTGTCAGAACAGGACGTGAAAGACGTTGACGTTCTGTACTTCCGTGAACTGCTGTCGGGAGTGGCGACTAATAGCGCGTATCTCGATGGTCTGATGAAACCTTACCTGTCCCGTCTGCTCGAAGAGCTGGGTCAGGTAGAAAAAGCAGTGTTGCGCATTGCGCTGTTTGAGCTGTCTAAACGTGATGATGTGCCGTACAAAGTGGCCATCAACGAAGCGATCGAACTGGCGAAAACCTTCGGCGCTGAAGACAGCCACAAGTTTGTAAACGGCGTACTTGATAAAGCAGCACCTGCGATCCGTCCCCACAAAAAGTGATCCGCAAACCGGAGTTTTGCATTGCCTGACGGGCAGTGCGGCTCCGGTTTTTTCTTTTATTTGCTGAGGCATAACGTATGGCATGCGGCGAATTTTCCCTGATTGCCCGTTATTTCGACCGTGTCAGAACCTCTCGTCTTGATGTTGAAACCGGCATCGGCGATGACTGTGCACTTCTCAATATTCCCGAAAAACAGACGCTGGCAATCAGCACCGACACCTTAGTGTGCGGACGTCATTTTTTACCGGATATCGATCCTGCCGATCTGGCGTATAAGGCGCTGGCGGTTAACGTCAGCGATCTGGCGGCGATGGGGGCCGATCCCGCGTGGTTAACCCTGGCGCTGACGCTGCCTGAGGTAGACGAAGCCTGGCTTGAAGCATTCAGCGATGCGCTGTTTGAGCAGCTTAACTACTACGATATGCAGCTGATTGGCGGTGATACCACTGCCGGGCCGCTGTCGATGACGCTGGCGATCCATGGCTATGTACCGCTTGGTCGCGCGCTGAAGCGTTCGGGTGCAAAACCCGGCGACTGGATCTACGTGACCGGTACACCGGGCGACAGCGCCGCGGGCCTGGCGATTCTTCAGGATCGCTTAACCGTGAAGAACGCTGACGATGCGGCGTATCTGGTGAAACGCCATCTGCGCCCGACGCCGCGTATTCTGCACGGTCAGGCGCTGCGCGAGCGCGCAAGCTCGGCTATCGATCTCTCTGACGGGCTGATCTCAGATCTTGGCCATATCCTGAAGGCCAGCGGTGTCGGCGCGCGCGTTGACCTGGATCTGTTCCCGCTGTCAGAGGAACTGCTTCGTCATGTCGAACCTGAGCAGGCACTGCGCTGGGCGCTGTCCGGTGGTGAAGATTATGAACTGTGCTTTACCGTTCCGGAGCTGAACCGTGGAACGCTCGACGTGGCGTTAGCGCATCTTGGCGCGAAATTCACCTGTATCGGGCAGATCATGCCGGAGAGTGAAGGGCTGAAGTTTGTGAAAGACGGTGCGCCGGTTACGCTGGACTGGAAAGGGTACGATCACTTCGCGTGAGTTTGTACGCTCTGTAATGCCGGGTGGCGGCTCCGCCTTACCCGGCCTACAAAAAAGATGGGGCTTATTTAAACCCCACCACCGGATGCTGCTGATACGGCGTCTCCAGCTCGGCAACCTGTTCGGGCGTCAGCGTGATATCCACCGCGTTTAACAGTTCGTCCAACTGCTCTTCCCGGGACGTGCCGATAATGGGAGCCGCGACGCCGCGTTTACCCAGCAGCCATGCCAGCGCTACCTGGGCGCGGGTTGCGCCGGTATCGTCGGCAATCCCGGCCAGGCGTTCGGCAATCAGTGCATCGCTGGCCTCTGTTCCTTCATAGAGATTTTTTCCCACTTCATCCGAGACCAGACGGGCCGTAGTTTCGCCCCACGGACGGGTCAGGCGACCGCGCGCGAGCGGGCTCCACGGGATGACCGCCACGCCCTCCTGATGGCACAGCGGCAACATCTCACGCTCTTCTTCTCGATAGATCAGATTGTAGTGATCCTGCATGGTGACAAAGCGCGCCCAGCCGTGCTGCGCCTGCAGATCCAGCGCCTGAGCGAACTGCGCCGCGTGCATCGACGATGCGCCGATGTAGCGTGCTTTACCGGCTTTGACGACGTCGTTGAGCGCCTCAAGCGTCTCCTCGATCGGCGTGTTGTAATCCCAGCGGTGAATTTGCAGCAGGTCGACGTAATCCATGTTCAGGCGCCTGAGGCTGTCGTCAATGGAACGCAGGATCTGCGCGCGAGAAAGGCCTTGCGGCAGGTCGCCCACCGGGTAGTACACCTTGGTGGCAACGACGATGTCATCCCGACGGGCAAAATCGCGCAGGGCGCGGCCGACAATCTCCTCGCTGCTGCCGTCGGAGTAGCTGTTGGCGGTGTCAAAGAAGTTAATGCCGCCCTCGATGGCGCGTTTGATGATCGGACGGCTGCTCTCTTCCGGCAGCGTCCAGGCGTGGTTCCCCCGATCGGGCTCGCCAAAGGTCATGCATCCCAGACAAAGTCGGGAAACCTTAAGGTCCGTTTTTCCTAATGTTGTGTATTGCACGGTTCCGCTCCTGCTGTTTAAACAATACGTTTAAGCATAGCAGGAGCGGAAAAGGGGGGAGGGATCAGTCCAGCCAGGCGCGGATTTTAGCTTCGATACCGGCAGCGTCCAGGCCAATCGCCGCGCGGGCTTCGTCCTGGGTACCTTGCGGGATGAAATAGTCCGGCAGGCCGAGGTTCAGCACCGGAACGGCTTTACGGTTTGCCATCAGCACCTCGTTCACGCCGCTGCCCGCACCGCCCATAATCGCGTTCTCTTCCAGCGTGACCAGCACGTCGTGCGCCTCAGCCATACTCAGGATCAGGGATTCGTCGAGCGGCTTCACAAAGCGCATATCCACGAGGGTGGCATTCAGCGTTTCAGCTACTTTAGCCGCCTCTGGCATCAGCGTGCCGAAGTTCAGGATCGCCACTTTCTCACCGCGACGTTTAACCAGACCTTTACCGATCGCCAGCTTCTCCAGCGGCTGCAGCTCAACGCCCACCGCATTGCCGCGCGGATAGCGAACGGCGCTTGGTCCATCCTGATAATGGTAGCCGGTAAACAGCATCTGACGACATTCGTTCTCGTCGCTTGGCGTCATGATCACCATATCTGGAATGCAGCGCAGGAAGGACAGGTCAAACGCGCCCTGGTGCGTCTGGCCGTCGGCACCGACGATGCCCGCACGATCGATAGCAAACAGCACCGGCAGCTTCTGGATCGCCACGTCGTGGATCACCTGATCGTAGGCGCGCTGCAGGAAGGTGGAATAGATAGCGACAACCGGTTTGTAGCCGCCGATCGCCAGGCCCGCTGCAAATGTCACCGCGTGCTGCTCGGCAATGGCCACGTCGAAATACTGGTCAGGGTATTTTTTAGAGAACTCTACCATGCCGGAGCCTTCGCGCATGGCCGGGGTGATCGCCATCAGCTTGTTGTCTTTTGCGGCGGTTTCGCACAGCCAGTCGCCGAAGATTTTTGAATAGCTCGGCATGCCGCCGCTGCTTTTCGGCAGACAGCCGCTGGACGGGTCAAATTTCGGTACCGCGTGGAAGGTAATCGGATCTTTTTCCGCTGGTTCGTAGCCACGCCCTTTTTTGGTCATGATGTGCAGGAACTGCGGGCCTTTCAGGTCGCGCATGTTCTTGAGCGTGGTGACCAGCCCCAGTACGTCGTGGCCGTCAACCGGGCCAATATAGTTAAAGCCCAGCTCCTCAAACAGGGTACCCGGCACGACCATGCCTTTGATGTGCTCTTCGGTACGCTTAAGCAGCTCTTTGATCGGCGGTACGCCGGAGAAGACTTTTTTACCGCCTTCACGCAGCGAGGAGTAAAGCTTGCCGGAGAGCAGCTGTGCCAGATGGTTGTTCAGCGCGCCAACGTTCTCGGAGATCGACATTTCGTTATCGTTGAGGATAACCAGCATGTCCGGCTTGATGTCGCCCGCATGGTTCATGGCTTCGAAGGCCATACCCGCGGTGATGGCACCGTCGCCAATCACGCAGACGGTGCGGCGCTGCTTGTTCTCTTTCTCGGCGGCGACGGCAATACCGATGCCCGCAGAAATGGAGGTGGAGGAATGGCCGACGCTCAGCACGTCATACTCGCTCTCACCGCGCCACGGGAACGGATGCAGGCCACCTTTCTGACGAATAGTGCCAATTTTATCGCGACGTCCGGTCAGAATTTTGTGCGGATAGGCCTGGTGGCCCACGTCCCAGATGAGCTGATCGAACGGCGTGTTATAGACGTAGTGCAGCGCCACGGTCAGCTCTACCGTGCCAAGCCCGGAGGCGAAATGGCCGCTGGAGCGGCTTACGCTGTCGAGCAGGTAGCGACGCAGCTCGTCGCACAGCTTCGGCAGGCTCTCTTTCGGCAACAGACGTAACTCCTGGGTGGAGTCAACTAACGCCAGTGTCGGGTATTTGGCAATATCAAAACTCATCAAAGGCTCATCGAGATATATAGTTTATTTATCACGCTGGATTATATAGTCCGCTAGCGCTTCCAGTGCCGAGGTATCCAGCGATTGCGCAGCCAGTTCATTCAGCGACTGGCGGGCATCGTCAATCAGATCCCGGGCTTTACGTTGGGCTTGCTCAAGACCCAGCAGGGCGGGGTAGGTACTTTTGCCAAGCTGCTGGTCCGCACCCTGACGTTTACCCAATGTTGCAGTATCGCCCACCACATCCAGAATGTCATCCTGAACCTGGAATGCCAGACCGATACTTTCTGCGTATCTGTCCAGAATCGGCAGGGCTTTGCGCCCTTGCTCACCCGCGCTCAGCGCGCCCAGGCGAACGGCGGAACGAATCAATGCCCCGGTTTTATGGCGATGAATACGCTCCAGCTGTTCCAGATTAACCTGACGTCCTTCCGCTTCAAGATCCAGCGCCTGACCGCCGCACATGCCGGCCACGCCGCTGGCCATGGCCAGTTCGGAAATCATTGCCAGACGGTCACGGTCAGCCACTTCGGCCATTGGCGCGTCGCTCAGAATCGAGAACGCCAGCGTCTGCAGGGCATCACCCGCCAGAATGGCATTCGCCTCGCCAAACTTGATGTGGCAGGTAGGTTGACCCCGACGCAAATCGTCGTCGTCCATCGCCGGGAGATCGTCGTGGATCAGCGAGTAGGCATGGATGCACTCAACGGCGGCTGCCGGGGCGTCCAGCGTGTTATCGCTGATGCCAAACATGTTGCCGGTGGCGTACACCAGGAACGGGCGCAGGCGCTTTCCACCCAAGAGTGCGCCATAGTGCATGGCTTCAACCAGAGGAGTGTTCTGAAAAGGCTGTGGCGCAATAAATCGGCGCAGGGCGTCGTTGGCACGCACGACGCGCGCCTGAAGCTCGTTGGCAAAATCCATTTACTCGGCGTCCGGTGTGAAAGGCGTGGTTTTCGCGTCTTCGCTGTCGGAAAGCAGGATCTGCACGCGCTGCTCGGCCTGCTGCAGTTTGACCTGCCCCTGGCGCGCCAGCTGCACGCCGCGCTCGAATTCGTTGAGCGCCTCTTCCAGCGGGAGATCGCCGCTCTCAAGACGGGTAACGATTTGCTCCAGTTCACTCAGCGCAGTTTCGAAACTGGCCGGTGCGTCGTTCTTCTTCGGCATAGTGAATTGACTCTTATATTCTCAGCCCCGACATGGTAACGGACTCAGGGCAATTATCAAATAACGCGCAATGTGCACAGGAGCGGCGCGATGGTGGTATACTTGCGCGCCTGGATGCAGCCACGGGTGTGGGCTGCTGTACTCTTTTCCATTACAAGCCTTAATACGCTTGCCTAAGAAACATTGCCGCCATGAAGTTTATCATTAAATTGTTCCCTGAAATCACCATCAAAAGCCAATCTGTGCGTTTGCGCTTTATTAAAATTCTCACCGGGAACATTCGTAACGTTTTAAAGCACTACGACGAAACCCTCGCCGTGGTGCGCCACTGGGACCACGTTGAGGTCCGTGCGAAAGACGAAAACAAACGTCAGGATATTCGCGACGCGCTGACCCGTATTCCGGGGATCCACCATATTCTGGAAGTGGAAGATGTCCCGTTCAGCGATATGCACGACATCTTCGAAAAAGCGCTGGTTCAGTACCGCGATCGGATCGAAGGCAAAACCTTTTGCGTGCGCGTGAAGCGTCGCGGTAAGCACGAATTCAGCTCCATTGAAGTGGAACGTTACGTTGGCGGCGGTTTGAACCAGCACGTTGAGACGGCGCGCGTGCGTCTGACCAACCCGGACGTGACCGTTAATCTGGAGATCGAAAACGATCGCCTGCTGTTGGTGAAAGGCCGCTATGAAGGTATCGGCGGCTTCCCGATCGGGACTCAGGAAGATGTTCTGTCCCTGATCTCCGGCGGCTTCGACTCCGGCGTCTCCAGCTATATGCTGATGCGCCGCGGCTGCCGCGTACACTACTGCTTCTTCAACCTGGGCGGCGCGGCGCACGAAATCGGCGTTCGTCAGGTGGCGCATTACCTGTGGAACCGCTTCGGCAGCTCCCACCGCGTGCGTTTCGTGGCAATCAATTTCGAACCAGTGGTCGGCGAGATTCTGGAGAAAGTGGACGACGGCCAGATGGGCGTCATCCTGAAGCGCATGATGGTGCGTGCGGCATCCAAAGTGGCTGAACGCTACGGCGTGCAGGCGCTGGTCACCGGTGAAGCGCTGGGGCAGGTCTCCAGCCAGACGCTGACCAACCTGCGCCTGATCGACAACGTGTCTGATACCCTGATCCTGCGTCCGCTGATCTCCCATGATAAAGAGCACATCATCGATCTGGCGCGCGAAATCGGTACCGAAGATTTTGCCCGCACCATGCCGGAATACTGCGGCGTGATCTCAAAAAGCCCAACGGTGAAAGCGGTGAAGGCGAAGATCGAAGCGGAAGAAGAGAACTTCGATTTCAGCATTCTGGATAAAGTGGTGGAAGAAGCGTCCAACATTGATATCCGCGAGATCGCCCAGCAGACCGAGCAGGAAGTGGTAGAAGTGGAGACCGTGAGCGGTTTCGGCGCGAACGACGCGATTCTGGATATCCGCTCTATTGACGAGCAGGATGACAAGCCGCTGCAGGTTGACGGCGTCGAAGTGGTTTCTCTGCCGTTCTACAAGCTGAGCACGAAGTTTGGCGACCTCGACCAGAGCAAAACGTACCTGCTGTGGTGTGAGCGCGGGGTGATGAGTCGCCTGCAGGCGCTGTATCTGCGCGAGCAGGGCTTTGCCAATGTGAAGGTGTATCGTCCGTAGTTTCTCGCCCGGTGGCGCTTCGCTTACCGGGCCTACGATACCGTGCATTTGTAGGCCGGGTAAGGCGTAGCCGCCACCCGGCTTTTTTTATGCACTACTCTTCATAGTAATTATAAATCCCCGCTGGCATCACCAGCGATGACGCCACTTCGTACGCCTTCTCGCGCCCGACCAGCAGGTCGATAATCTTTAAGCCAAAATCAATCGCGGTGCCCGGGCCCTGGCTGGTCAGCAGGTTGACGCGGGGATCCCAGACGACGCGCTTGTCCACCCATTGATCTTCCGGAATGGTGTCTTTCAGCCCCGGGAAGCCGGTCATGTTGCCAATGGGGAAGATATCGTGTGGAACCAAAACCGTTCCGGCGGCGGCACAAATGGCGGCGACGATGCGGCCGGATAAATGGAACTGACGCACGGTCTCAACCAGCAGCGGGCTGTCACGAAAACATTCCGCGCCCTTCAGCCCGCCGGGCAGCACGATGATGTCGTAATCTCCGTCAGCCACCTGTACCAACGGTGCATCTGCAAGGATTTTCACCCCGCGTGAACAGGTGATTGCCAGATTACCGTCGCTGGCGACGCTGGCGGTGGTGACCTTAATGCCGCCGCGCACCATCAGATCAATGGTGGTGACCGCTTCCATCTCTTCGCTACCAGGGGCGAGGCAGATCAGTGCCGACGCGCTCATATTCACTCTCCTTACGTTTAACCAGGTCATACAGACGGGCGTTTTCCGGCACCGCGATGCCGTGCGCGCGGGCGCGTTTTAGCAGATAGCCGGTGATGTAGTCGATCTCCGTGTGGCGTAATGCCCGAACATCCTGCAGCATCGAGGAGATGTTCTCAGCTGTACTCTCAATAACCTGCTCGACATAACAGCGTAAATCGTCTGCCGAGGTATGCAGCCCTTCCCGCTCAACGACCGCCGCGACTTCTGCACAGAGGGACGCCACCTCCTGCGGATGGTTTTTCAGTTCACCGTTCGGGCAGTTCCACAGCGCCGTCAGCGGGTTGATCACACAGTTAACGGCCAGCTTGCGCCAGAGTTGAGGGCGAATGTGGTTATGCCAGGCCACGTCCGGGAGCACCTTCTG
Source organism: Enterobacter sp. 5-4 (assembly GCF_000612205.1). Classification (NCBI taxonomy): domain Bacteria; kingdom Pseudomonadati; phylum Pseudomonadota; class Gammaproteobacteria; order Enterobacterales; family Enterobacteriaceae; genus Enterobacter; species Enterobacter sp. 5-4. The sequence continues at coordinate 123,162 of NZ_JFHW01000022.1, forward strand.
CAGCACATCGGCAAGATAGCTGTAGTCCCCATCCTGCGTTCTGGCAGGCCCGATGTGCGTCACACCGCTGGCGACATGCACGATGATGTTGCCGTCGCGGCGCGCAGCGTGGGTGGTCGTTGCCATCAGCAGGGGCTGCGGAACGCTTTTCAGCTCATCCAGGGTCCCCATGCCGTTATGCAGCAGCAGTATGGGCGAAGTGGGGGGGAGCTGCGCGGCCAGCGTTTTTACTGCGTCTGAGACCTGCCACGCTTTAAGCGTCACCAGTAAAAGGTCGCTTTGCGCCAGGAAATCAGGATCGTTCGCGGTGAGGGATTCGTTAAAGATGCTTCCGTCTTCACCAATCAGGTTTACACTGCAATAAGGCTGGGGCACGCGCAGCCAGCCCTGAACCTCATGTCCGTGCTTGCACAGTGCGGTCAGCCACAGCTGACCAAGCGCTCCGCATCCGAGCACCGTAATTTTCATTGTTCCTCCTCACCTGCAACTGCGCCAGGTGTTACAGCTTAATTATACAGCTAAGCTTCTGTTGAGTTATGCCTCGTAGCGGGTATTATGCAACGCAACAAAAGTGAAGGGAGAAGAAAAGATGCCATCTTTCGATATTGTTTCCGAAGTTGATATCCAGGAAGTTCGCAACGGCGTTGAGAACGCAACCCGCGAAGTTGAGTCACGTTTCGATTTTCGTGGCGTTGAGGCGTCGTTTGAGCTGAACGATGCAAATAAGACCATTAAGGTGCTGAGCGAGTCTGATTTCCAGGTGAATCAGTTGCTCGACATTCTGCGCGCCAAGCTGTTGAAGCGCGGCATCGAAGGGACGTCCCTGGATGTGCCGGACGAGTTTGTGCACAGCGGTAAGAACTGGTTTGTTGAAGCGAAGCTGAAGCAGGGCATCGAGAGCGCGGTGCAGAAGAAGATCGTGAAGCTCATCAAAGACAGCAAGCTGAAGGTGCAGGCGCAGATCCAGGGCGAGGAAATTCGCGTCACCGGTAAGTCCCGCGACGACCTGCAGTCCGTGATGGCGCTGGTGCGCGGCGGCGACCTGGGGCAACCGTTCCAGTTTAAAAACTTCCGCGACTAATATAAAAAGCCCGGTTTACCCGGGCTTTTTTTCACGCTTTCAGCGCCTGCTCGACCTCGAAGCGGTTGGTCACCTTGCTGTCAATTTTGACATAAGCGCTGCGCTCCTCGGGAACAATCAGCACCTCTGTGACCCCTTCTTTTCCTTCCAGACGCTGCTTCAGCGCGTCGCTAATCTCTACGTCATCCGGGATCTCAACCCGCAGGCTGCTCACGTAGCGCGGCTCTTTCATGGTGCCGGCGACCAGCAGCCAGACTGTCGCCAGCAGCGCGCCCGCGAGAAACACGGTTTGCGAATCAAAGAGTCCGTCCACCCAGCCGCCAAGCGAGCCGCCGATCGCCACGCCGAGAAACTGGCTGGTGGAGTAAATGCCCATCGCCGTGCCTTTGTAACCGGCGGGGGACTCTTTGCTGATCAGCGACGGCAGCAGGGCTTCCATCAGGTTAAACGCCAGGAAGAACAACTGTACCCCGGCGATCAGCTCCCAGAAGTGCGGGCCGGCGCCCCAGAGCACGATCTCGGCAATAAGCAGGAGCGCCACGCAGCCCACGAAGACGCGCTTCATTTTGCGCTTCACTTCGGCGTAGATGATGAACGGCACGACGGAGACAAACGAAATCAACATCGTGACCAGATAGATTTTCCAGTGCTCAGCCGCCGGGAAACCCGCTGCGGCAAGCTGGCCGGGAAGGGCGACAAAGGTCGACATCAGCAGAATGTGCAGGCACATAATGCCAAAATTCAGCTTAAGCAGGCGCGGCTCGACAATCACCTTGCTGAAGCAGCCTTTAACCATCCCCGACTCACGGTTGAGGACGTGGTTTTTGCTGTCCGGCACCACCCACAGGGTTAAGGCAATGCCGAGGGTCGCCAGCACGGCAATCATCCAGAACAGGGCGTGCAGGCCGAGCGCATGGGTGATTATCGGGCCCAGCACCATCGCAATCGCAAACGTCACGCCAAAGCTGACGCCGATAAAGGCCATGGCTTTGGTGCGGTTCTGCTCGCGGGTTAAGTCTGACAGCAGCGCCATCACCGCGGCGGCAATCGCGCCGGAGCCCTGCAGGGCGCGGCCAAGAATAATCCCCCAGATGGAGTGGGAGAGGGCGGCAATGACGCTTCCGAGCACAAAGACCAGCAGCCCGCCGACAATCAGCGGTTTGCGGCCCACCCGGTCAGAGAGCAGGCCAAACGGGATCTGGAACACCGCCTGCGCCAGACCATAAATGCCAATGGCGAGGCCAATCAGCGCCTCGCTGGCCCCCTGCAGCGCCATACCGTATGTGGTCAGAACAGGCAGGACCATAAACATGCCAAGCATCCGTAGCGAGAAGACAGTCCCTAAGCCCCAGGTCGCGCGCAGCTCGCCTGGCGTCATTTTATAATCGTTCATTACCACCTCAGTTCAAAAGCAGGCCATAGTGTAGTGCGGGGAAGGGGCGGGGTAAATAAAGGGTTATTTAACAAATATTACATGCGTTATTAATAGATTCGGCGAATAAAAAAGGGTGCCGAAGCACCCCTTTATTTACCTGTTGTGGCTTACCAGACGTAAGTCAGCAGGTTATGTGAATCTGGCACCATGAAGTCCACGGACATCATCACGGACAGCGAGGTGATGGCCACAATCGAGAACACAAACAGCTTGCGCGCCCAGACTTTGTCATCTTCCACTTTGTAACCGCGCAGCGCCATGCCGAGCCACCAGACGCTCACCGCAGCCGCTACCGCCAGATATTTGTATCCGGCGTAACCACCCAGAGAGAGCATCAGCGTTGCCACGGCAAAGGCGATGATGTACAGCGTGATGTGGTTCTTGGCAACGGAGATGCCCTTCACGACCGGCAGAACCGGGATGTTCGCCGCCTGATAATCCTTAAAGCGGAAAATTGCGATGGCATAGGAGTGCGGCATCTGCCACAGGCTAAAGATAGCCAGCAGGATCAGCGCACCGCTGTCGAACTCGTTCGTGACCGCGCAGTAGCCAATCACCGGCGGCGCAGCGCCGGAGAGAGAACCAATCAGCGTGCCGTAGACGGAGTGACGTTTCATATACAGGCTATAGATGCCCACATACACCACGAACCCCATCACCCCCAGCCAGCAGGCCAGCGGGTTAGCACCAAACCACAGCAGCATAAAGCCAGCAATACCCAGCAAGGTGGCGTACACCAGCGAGACGGAAGGGGCGATCAGGCCTTTCACCAGCACCCGATTTTTGGTCCTTTCCATCTTCTTGTCGATATCCATGTCGATGTAGTTGTTAAATACACAACCGGACGCAACAACCAGTGACACACCGACCAGCGTGTAGATAAAGAGGGCGTAATCAATGCTGCCCTTAGAGGCCAGCAGGAACCCTCCGATCACGGAGATCAGGTTGCCAAAGATGATGCCTGGTTTCGTTACTTGCAGGTATTGCTTAAACATACTCGCCGCTCTTAGTGAACCATCATGTTGTAGTTGAGGTTCCACATAATCCAGATGGAACCGACTACCAGGATAGCGATGATAATCACGGTAAAGATAAAGGCGGTCATGTTCCAGCCTTCATCGGACTTGGTGTTCATGTGCAGGAAGCAAACCAGATGCACCAGAATCTGAATCACCGCGGTCACCAGGATTGCTCCCAGGATAACCGGCTTAGACGCAGAACCGCTCATCACCATCCAGAACGGGATCACCGTCAGGATGATCGACAGGATGAAACCTGTCATGTAGGTTTTTACGCTGCCGTGGGAAGCGCCATGATCGTTAGAATGACTCATTACATCGCCCCCATCAGATAGACAACAGAGAACACACAGATCCACACCACGTCCAGGAAGTGCCAGAACAGGCTCAGGCACAGGATACGGGTACGGTTAGTACTGGTCAGGCCGCGACGGGAAATCTGGAACATCAGGACTGCCATCCAGATCAAACCGGAGGTCACGTGCAGACCGTGGGTGCCAACCAGCGCGAAGAACGCGGACAGGAAGCCACTGCGATCCGGGCCGAAGCCTTCCATGATCAGGTGATGGAATTCATAGATTTCCATCCCGATAAATCCAGCACCAAACAGCCAGGTCAACGCCAGCCAGGAGACAACCTGGCTCTTGTTGTTTTTGTACATGGCGATAGCCGCCATGCCGTAGGTGATGGAGCTGAATAACAGCAGTGCGGTTTCAACCAGAACGAACGGCAGTTCAAAGATGTCCTTGCCGGTCGGGCCGCCCGCTGTGCCGTTCACCAGAACGGCATAGGTCGCGAACAGACAGCAGAACAGAATGCAGTCGCTCATCAGGTAGATCCAGAAACCGAAGACTTTGGTCGGTCCTGTATCGTGGTGCGCATGTTCATGCGCGTGGGCAGTTGAGTGCGCCAGAGTATCAGTTGCCATTTTTCAGCCCCGCTTTAGAAATCTCGTCGAAATGCTGATTTTCCAGCTTTTCAACTTCACGGACTGGTACGTAGTAGTCCACGTCCTCGTCAAAGCTCTTCACAATCCAGCTGATTACGATGCCAGCAAAGCCAACAATCGCCATCCACCAGATGTGCCAGATCATTGCGAAACCAAATACCGTTGCGAAGGCGGCAATCACGATGCCCGCACCGCTGTTTTTCGGCATATGGATCTCTTCGTAATGAGCAGGTTGCTTGTACGCTTCACCTTTTTCTTTCATTTCCCAGAATGCGTCACGTTCATGAACCTGAGGCACGATGGCAAAGTTATAGAAAGGCGGTGGAGAAGAGGTCGCCCACTCCAGCGTACGGCCACCCCATGGGTCACCGGTCAGGTCACGGTTCTGGTCGCGGTCGCGAATAGACACGTAGAACTGAATCAGCTGAGACGCGATACCACAGGCAATCAGCACGGCACCGCCCGCTGCAACCATCAGCATTGGGTGGAACTGCGGATCGATCTGCTGGCTCAGACGACGGGTCATACCCATGAAGCCCAGCACGTACAGCGGCATAAAGGCGACGAAGAAGCCGATGATCCAGAACCAGAACGCGCGTTTACCCCATTTTTCGTTCAGCGTGAAGCCGAACGCTTTTGGCCACCAGTAGGTTACGCCAGCGAAGCAGCCGAAGACCACGCCACCGATGATAACGTTATGGAAGTGCGCAATCAGGAACAGACTGTTGTGCAGAACGAAGTCAGCACCCGGTACCGCCAGCAGTACGCCGGTCATCCCACCTACGGAGAAGGTCACGATGAAGCCGATGGTCCACAGCATTGCTGAGTGGAACACGATACGGCCCTGATACATGGTGAACAGCCAGTTGAAGATCTTCACCCCGGTCGGGATGGCGATAATCATGGTGGTAATACCGAAGAAGGCGTTTACGTTCGCGCCCGCACCCATGGTGAAGAAGTGGTGCAGCCAAACGATGAACGACAGAACGGTAATACACACGGTTGCCCACACCAGAGAGGTGTAACCAAACAGACGTTTACGCGAGAAGGTTGCCGCGATTTCGGAGAACACACCGAATACAGGCAGAACCAGGATGTAAACTTCCGGGTGACCCCATGCCCAAATCAGGTTGATGTACATCATCATGTTGCCACCCATATCGTTCGTGAAGAAATGGGTGCCCAGGTAGCGGTCCAGGGTCAGCAGCGCGATGGTAACAGTCAGAATTGGGAAGGACGCAATAATCAGGATGTTGGCGCACAGAGATGCCCAGGTAAATACCGGCATCTTGAACATGGTCATGCCAGGGGCACGCATCTTGATAATGGTCACGAAGAAGTTGATACCGGTCAGGGTCGTACCGACACCGGAGAGCTGAAGCGCCCAAATCCAGTAGTCGACGCCAACGCCCGGGCTGTACTCAATTCCTGACAGCGGTGGGTAAGCCAGCCAGCCGGTCTGCGCGAATTCGCCCACGCCCAGTGACAGGTTAACCAGAATAACGCCGACAACGGTGAACCAGAAGCTCAGGTTGTTCAGGAACGGGAACGCCACGTCGCGCGCGCCGATTTGCAGCGGAACGACCACGTTCATCAGACCGATAACCAGCGGCATCGCCACGAAGAAGATCATGATAACGCCGTGGGCGGTAAAGATCTGATCGTAGTGGTGCGGTGGCAGGAAGCCGGCTTCACCCGCAGACGCGAGCGCCTGCTGGCTACGCATCATGATCGCATCCGCAAAGCCACGAATTAACATGACGATACCGACGATGCAGTACATGATACCGAGTTTTTTGTGGTCAACCGAAGTCAGCCACTCATTCCACAGGTAGCTCCACTTACCGAAGTAAGTGATCAGGCCAACTAAGGCCGCGCCACCGATGATAATTGCAGCCACCGTAACCATGATAATCGGTTCATGGTAGGGCACTGCATCCAGTGTCAATTTTCCGAACATTTTCTTCCTCGGCCCCTTAGTGAGCGGTTTCCGCGTGGCTCATGTCCATGCCTTCCATACCTTCGTGCGCGCTGTGCTCGCCTTCTGGCTGGGTCATGTCCATGCTCTTGCCGTGATCCATAAATTTGCCAATAACGTCTTTGAACAAATCAGGCTTCACGTTAGAGAAGTACTCCACCTTGTTGTATTCGCTAGGTGCAGCCACTTTTTCGAACGCCGCCATGTCAGACATGGTGTTTGGAGACTGTTTCGCTTTTTCAACCCACTGGTCGAAAGCGGCACGGTCTGGCGTTGCAATAGCTTTGAACTTCATACCTGAGAAGCCCGGGCCGCTATAGCTGGCGGAGATACCATCGTAGGTGCCTGCTTCATTCGCGATCAGATGCAGGTTAGTCTGCATACCGGCCATCGCGTAAATCTGGCTACCCAGACGCGGGATGAAGAAGGAGTTCATTACGGAGTTGGAGGTCACTTTGAACTGAACCGGAGTGTTCGCCGGGAAGGCGATTTCATTCACGGTGGCAATGCCCTGCTCTGGATAGATGAAGAACCATTTCCAGTCCATGGAGACCACTTCAATGGTAATCGGTTTTTCATCGTGAACCAGCGGCTTGCTTGGCTCAAGTGCGTGAGTGGTTTTCCAGGTCAGTACGGCAAGGAACAGGATGATCAGGATAGGTACCGTCCAGACCACAGCTTCCACTTTATTGGAGTGTGACCAGTTCGGGCTATACTTCGCATCTTTATTGCTCGCACGATACTTCCAGGCGAAACCAACAGCCATCAAAATGGCTGGAATAACCACAATCAACATCAGGCCAAAAGCCGTCAATATCAGTGAACGTTGTTCCAGTCCAATCTGTCCTTTGGGGTCTAGTAGTGCAGAATCACAGCCACTGAGTAATACAGTGCCTGCGAATAATGACAACCATCCCAAACTTTTATTGTATTTCCTGAGTCTCATTTAACGACCTCAATTCCACGGGAGTCTGGTGGCGTTTAAAGTGTGCGGGCATTTTACGGGAAGGTTACATTACTGTAAACATCATTAGGCCTGTGTCAGGAAGGTGTTACCGGGTTCTGCCGCACGTGTCACAAGTGTTGCAAATTATGTCGGTTTTTATGACCGAAGCCGCATGAGATGGGCTTTATAACGAAAGGACCCCCAAGCATACCCTAAAAGGGACAATTGGTATAACCATTGTTAAAAATAAACAAAAAATTAACAATTAATTATCAATAAAAAGACATCTAAAAAACGAAAAATCAAACTATCGCATGCTGAATCGTTTAATGAAAAATAGCGTTTTGGAACCAGAGCCAATAATTTCCAAATCCTATCCCGCACAAAACAACAAATATTTTTTTTAGTCGATGGTGGCTATTTCACCGTTATAATTTCGGTTGGTGATTACAACGGGAAATAACCTTTCGCATTTTTCTTCAGGTCAGCTGCGTTTTACGCAACGCCATGAAATCGAGCAGACCGCCCGTCAGGATCCCAACGATGGCCAGCAGGGCTCCGGCGTCCAGCAGAAGGGCCTCAAACGGGAGCGCCAGTGGTGTGCTGGCATTAATAATGAGCACGATAAGCCAGAGTGCCAGCGCAACGCAGCCCATCATTAACAGACGTAACGCAAAACGGTAGGCGCGGTGATATTCCGTTCGTGGCATAAAGTGTTCGGTCCGCTGGGTATATTCCAGCGTCTGGCGACAGACCAGCAACAATAAAATCCCCGGCACGGCAGCCACGACGGAGAAAAGATAAAACGTTGGCCAACCGTGGGCTTCCACAAACCAGCCGGCAATCGGACCTACGTAAACGCGGCCAACGGCAGAGAGCGCCGAGAGCAGCGCGAACTGCGTGGCGGAAAATGACTTGTTGCACAGGGTCATCAGCAGGGCGACAAAGGCTGCTGTCCCCATACCGCCGCAGAGATTTTCGAAGAACACCGCAGCGGCCATGCTGATCATATGTTTGTCGGTAATCGACAGCAGCCAGTAGCCCGCGTTAGAGGCGCCCTGAAGAATGCCGAAGATCAGCAGTGCGCGAAACAGCGTCAGGCGCTGCATCAGCACGCCACCGTAAAGTGCCCCGACAATGGTTGCAAACAGCCCCAGCGTTTTATTCACTACCCCCACTTCACCGGCATCAAAACCGACACCGCGGATCAGGAAGGTGGTGGTCAGGCTCATGGCAAAGGCGTCGCCAAGCTTATAAAGGACGATCAGCAGCAGGATCAGCCAGGCGTTGTTGCGGCCAAAGAAGTCGCGCAGCGGTTCGGCCACGGCCTGCTCCAGCGAGCGGGGAACCGGAATAACGTCGCTCGGTTCGGGGGCAAAGAGCGTGGCGATAATGCAGGGGATAAGCAGGGTGGCCATTAGCCAGTACATGCCCTGCCAGCCGAGGTAACGGTCGGCAAGCCACAGCGCCAGCCCGCCGGAGACCAGCATCCCGAGGCGATAGCCCAGCACGCTGATGGCCGCACCGGCACCGCGTTCTTCCGCAGGTAACACGTCCGTCTTCCAGGCGTCGAACACGATATCCTGAGAGGCGGAACAGAAGGCAATCACCACCGCAAGCGCGGCCATCCAGCGCAGCTGCGTGGTGGGCTCAAGAAACCCCATCGCCGCGATGGCCAGCAGCAGCAGGACCTGCGTCATCACCAGCCAGCCGCGGCGACGCCCGAGGAACGGCGGCGTATAGCGATCCATCACCGGCGACCACAGGAACTTGAAAACATAGGCCTGACCGACAAGCGAGAAGAAACCAATGGTTTTGAGATCGATGTTCTCGACCGTCATCCACGCCTGAAGCGTGCCGGAGGTGAGCGCGAGGGGTAAACCCGAGGCAAAGCCGAGGATCAGCAGAATCGCTGATTTCGGTTGCTGGAAAATGCGTAAGTAATGGCTGGACATGTTCTTATAAGACTGACCCGGTGTTACACCGGGTCAGTGAGCAGGATTAACGTGCGTTCTGCTTGATAAAGTCGTGGATGCTGGTGTCCTGCGCCATATCGGCGATGGTATCGGTCAGCACGCTGTTAACGGCGTTAGCAATGTTCTGGTTGGATGCCTGGAACGCACCTTCAACAGAGTAGCTCGCGCGGTAGTTTTTGGTCATCTTGTTGCCATTCTTCGCGGTGGCAATGATGGCGATATCCGCTTTGGTGGCGATGTTGTAGCGCACGTTGCCCTGTGACACGTCAGCGTACAGGTTGTTGACGATGATCTGCAGATCAACCGCACCGCTTGGGCCGATCATATAGCCGCGAGCGGTCATTTGTTTCTCCAGCACTTCCTGCAGCAGGAAGCGCAGGTCACGTGACGCGGTGAGCGTCACCTGCTGGTTATCGCGGGTCACTTTTGCCAGCGCCTGATCCTGACGCTGATCGGCACCGTTAATGCTCACGGTGACGCCCATCAGGCTTGGGTCCTGCTGAGGCAGGGTGATTTTTGGTGAGACATCAATGGTGGTAGGCGGGGTAGCACAGCCTGCCAGCATAAAAAGGGCTACCAATGGAAAGAAGAGTTTTTTTAACATTTTTAAGTTCTCACGAATCGTAAGCATAATAGAGAGAAAAATTGCCGCCATCATAACATCGCCAACGGTCAGGGGAAGTGGTCAACGCATGTAAATTCATCGTCTTGTCTGAAAACTGACCAGCTCACTCATTTTCTCCTTTCACGGATGATAAAAGGTATGAGCCTCACAGTTAACTTCATTCGTTTGAATGAGAAAATCGGACGAAAGCTAAATATTTGTTGTCAATGTGTAATGGAAACGGTAAAAGCGGCTAATATTTAAAGGGATGGGTGACATCCTGGCGTTGTCGGAGGAGTAATTTCATGATGATACGTGAGCATATAGAAGATAAATTAAGGGCAGCGTTCAACCCTGTGTTCCTCGAAGTCGTCGACGAAAGCTATCGTCATAACGTACCGGCAGGTTCTGAAAGCCACTTTAAAGTGGTTCTGGTTAGCGATCGCTTCACGGGAGAACGTTTCCTGAACCGACATCGCTTGATCTACAGCACCTTGACGGAAGAGCTCTCCACGACCGTGCATGCGCTGGCACTGCATACCTACACCATTAAGGAATGGGAAGGCTTGCAGGATACGGTTTTCGCATCGCCGCCCTGTCGCGGTGCAGGCACTATCGCCTGATAAATCGGATTTGCAACGGCTGGAGCTTTTCCAGTATGTTGCTTACAGATTTCCTCAAAACGGCCTTCGGGCCGTTTTGTTTTGTCTGAGTTTTGAGCGGATGGTGCGATTTTAAGGCTAAAAATAGCCTTAAAGTGTGAAAAAAGCCGCAGCAACATGCCCCAACCGTTCTCGACTCACCTAAGTGATGCCGCTATAATGCCGCGTCTTATTGAATGTCTTCGGGATGATTCTGGCGACAGGGAATGTGAATCTGCACTAAGAGAGCATCCCGGTATAACAGACAGATTCAGAGTTGACCGAGCACTGTGATTTTTTTGAGGTAACAAGATGCAAGTTTCAGTTGAAACCACTCAAGGCCTTGGCCGCCGTGTAACGATTACTATCGCTGCTGACAGCATCGAAACTGCTGTGAAAAGCGAGCTGGTCAACGTAGCAAAAAAAGTACGTATTGACGGCTTCCGTAAGGGCAAAGTACCAATGAATGTTGTTGCTCAGCGTTATGGCGCTTCCGTGCGTCAGGATGTGCTGGGTGAACTGATGAGCCGCAACTTTATCGATGCGATCATCAAAGAAAAAATCAATCCGGCCGGTGCGCCAAACTACGTTCCAGGCGAATACAAACTGGGCGAAGACTTCACCTACTCCGTAGAGTTTGAAGTGTATCCGGAAGTTGAGCTGAAAGGTCTGGAATCTATCGAAGTTGAAAAACCGATTGTCTCCGTGACTGACGAAGACGTTGACGGCATGCTGGACACCCTGCGTAAGCAGCAGGCGAACTGGAAAGAGAAAGAAGGCGCTGTTGACGCGGAAGACCGCGTAACCATCGACTTCACCGGTTCTGTAGACGGCGAAGAGTTCGAAGGCGGCAAAGCGTCTGACTTCGTACTGGCAATGGGCCAGGGTCGTATGATCCCAGGCTTCGAAGACGGTATCAAAGGCCACAAGGCTGGCGAAGAGTTCACCATCGACGTGACCTTCCCGGAAGAGTACCACGCTGAAAACCTGAAAGGTAAAGCAGCGAAGTTCGTCATCAACCTGAAGAAAGTGGAAGAGCGCGAACTGCCAGAACTGACTGAAGAGTTCATCAAACGTTTCGGCGTGGAAGACGGTTCTGTTGCTGGCCTGCGTACCGAAGTGCGTAAAAACATGGAGCGCGAGCTGAACGGTGCTGTGCGTAACCGCGTGAAGTCTCAGGCGATCGAAGGTCTGGTGAAAGCCAACGAAATCGACGTTCCTGCTGCCCTGATCGACAGCGAAATCGACGTTCTGCGCCGTCAGGCTGCACAGCGTTTCGGTGGCAACCAGCAGCAAGCGATGGAACTGCCGCGCGAGCTGTTCGAAGAGCAGGCAAAACGCCGCGTTGTGGTTGGCCTGCTGCTGGGCGAAGTGATTCGTACCCACGAGCTGAAAGCTGACGAAGAGCGTGTGAAAGGCCTGATCGAAGAGATGGCTTCTGCATACGAAGATCCATCAGAAGTGATCGAGTTCTACGGTAAGAACAAAGAGCTGATGGACAACATGCGCAACGTTGCCCTGGAAGAGCAGGCGGTTGAAGCGGTACTGGCGAAAGCGAAAGTGACCGAAAAAGCGACCTCTTTCAACGAACTGATGAACCAGCAGGCGTAATTTCGCCCCAACGGTTTAAAGTTTGAACAGAAAACCCGTTGCCTTGCGGCAGCGGGTTTTTTTTATCGCAGCCAGAGCCCAGGAAGAGTGCTAAAACGCCCTTTCGGTGTTAGCGTAACAACAAAAGGTTGTTATGCTTGAAATAGGGCACTGTGAACCCCATAAGTACGTAATCATGATGAATGAGACTGGCTGATAATCCGTCCGTAAGGTTACAATCAGTACAGCAGGTGTTTTCAATTTTGATCCAGGAGACGGAAATGTCATACAGTGGCGAACGAGATAACTTTGCACCCCATATGGCTCTGGTGCCAATGGTTATTGAACAGACCTCACGTGGTGAGCGTTCTTTTGATATCTATTCCCGTCTGCTCAAGGAACGCGTTATCTTTCTGACCGGCCAGGTGGAAGACCACATGGCTAACCTGATCGTGGCGCAGATGCTGTTTCTGGAAGCGGAAAACCCGGAAAAAGACATTTACCTGTACATTAACTCCCCGGGTGGCGTGATTACCGCAGGGATGTCCATTTATGACACCATGCAATTCATCAAACCGGATGTCAGCACGATCTGTATGGGTCAGGCCGCATCTATGGGCGCGTTCCTGTTAACCGCAGGGGCGAAGGGTAAGCGTTTCTGCTTGCCGAATTCCCGCGTGATGATTCACCAGCCGCTGGGCGGTTACCAGGGCCAGGCGACGGATATTGAAATCCACGCCCGCGAAATCCTGAAAGTAAAAGCGCGCATGAATGAACTTATGGCGCAGCATACGGGTCAACCTCTCGAGCAGATCGAGCGCGATACCGAGCGCGATCGCTTCCTCTCTGCTTCAGAGGCAGTTGAGTATGGCTTAGTCGACTCCGTGTTGACCCATCGTAATTGATGCCCGCGACGCGAGTGTGCCGCTATACTAAGGTAGGGCGGCACGCTGCTTGATGCAGCTTGCGTCTTAGAATGGCATTTGCGTCGTCATGTGCGGCACAAAGAACTTAAAAAGAGGTTTGGACTCATGACAGATAAACGCAAAGATGGTTCGGGCAAACTGCTGTACTGCTCTTTTTGCGGCAAAAGCCAGCATGAAGTGCGTAAACTGATTGCCGGGCCGTCCGTGTATATCTGCGACGAATGCGTCGATTTATGTAACGACATCATTCGCGAAGAGATTAAAGAAGTCGCACCGCACCGTGAGCGCAGCGCGCTGCCAACGCCGCATGAAATTCGTCATCACCTTGACGACTACGTCATCGGCCAGGAGCAGGCCAAGAAAGTGCTGGCGGTAGCGGTCTATAACCACTACAAACGCCTGCGTAACGGCGATACCAGCAATGGCGTGGAACTGGGTAAAAGTAACATTCTGCTGATCGGCCCAACCGGTTCCGGTAAAACGCTGCTGGCTGAAACCCTGGCGCGTCTGCTTGATGTTCCGTTCACCATGGCGGATGCCACCACCCTGACCGAAGCCGGTTACGTGGGTGAGGACGTCGAAAACATCATCCAGAAACTGCTGCAGAAGTGCGATTACGACGTACAGAAAGCCCAGCGCGGGATTGTTTACATCGATGAGATCGACAAGATCTCCCGTAAATCCGACAACCCGTCCATCACTCGTGACGTATCGGGTGAAGGCGTACAGCAGGCACTGCTGAAGCTGATCGAAGGTACGGTTGCCGCCGTTCCGCCACAGGGTGGTCGTAAACATCCGCAGCAGGAGTTCCTGCAGGTTGATACCTCCAAGATCCTGTTCATCTGTGGCGGTGCCTTTGCTGGTCTGGATAAAGTCATCTCCCACCGTGTTGAAACCGGCTCCGGCATTGGTTTTGGCGCAACGGTGAAATCCACATCCGAAAAACCGAACGAAGGCGAGCTCCTGGCACAGGTTGAACCAGAAGATCTGATCAAATTCGGTCTGATTCCTGAATTCATCGGTCGTCTGCCGGTTGTGGCTACGCTGAATGAGCTGAGTGAAGAGGCGCTGATCCAGATCCTGAAAGAGCCGAAAAATGCGCTGACCAAGCAGTATCAGGCGCTGTTCAATCTGGAAGGGGTTGATCTGGAATTCCGCGACGAAGCGCTGGATGCGATTGCCAAAAAAGCAATGAGCCGCAAAACCGGCGCGCGTGGCCTGCGTTCTATCGTTGAAGCGGCACTGCTCGACACCATGTACGATCTGCCGTCGATGGAAGACGTTGAGAAAGTGGTGATTGACGAGTCGGTCATCAGCGGTCAAACCAAGCCGCTGCTGATTTACGGTAAACCGGAAGCCCAACAGGCATCTGGCGAATAATTCACCAAATCATACAAGCAGTTAATCAAAAAGGGGGGATTTTATCTCCCCTTTACTTTTTCCGTGTTCATAGCGTTGAATGTGTGGGAAACATCCCCATATACTGGATACATGTTAATGGTTATGTGAAGCACAGTGACATGACCAGCTTACCTGGCGGACACTAACTAAGAGAGAGCTCTATGAATCCTGAGCGTTCTGAACGCATTGAAATCCCCGTATTGCCGTTGCGCGATGTGGTGGTTTATCCGCACATGGTCATACCCTTATTTGTAGGGCGGGAAAAATCTATCCGTTGCCTCGAAGCCGCTATGGATCATGATAAAAAAATCATGCTGGTGGCGCAGAAAGAAGCATCAACGGATGAGCCGGGTGTAAACGATCTTTTCACCGTCGGGACCGTGGCCTCTATTTTGCAGATGCTGAAGCTGCCTGACGGCACCGTGAAGGTGCTGGTAGAAGGCCTGCAGCGTGCGCGTATTACCACTCTGTCAGACGACGGCGAACACTTCTCTGCGAAGGCAGAGTACCTTGATTCGCCTGAACTTGATGAGCGCGAACAGGAAGTGCTGGTTCGCACCGCGATTAGCCAGTTTGAAGGCTATATCAAGCTGAACAAGAAAATCCCACCAGAAGTGCTGACGTCGCTGAACAGCATCGACGATCCTGCACGTCTGGCGGACACCATCGCTGCACACATGCCGCTGAAGCTGGCTGACAAACAGTCCGTGCTGGAAATGTCCGACGTTAACGAACGTCTGGAATACCTGATGGCGATGATGGAGTCTGAAATCGATCTGCTGCAGGTTGAGAAGCGTATTCGCAACCGCGTGAAAAAGCAGATGGAGAAATCTCAGCGTGAGTACTATCTGAATGAGCAAATGAAGGCCATTCAGAAAGAGCTGGGCGAGATGGACGATGCGCCGGACGAAAACGAAGCGCTGAAGCGTAAGATCGACGCGGCGAAGATGCCGAAAGAGGCGAAAGAGAAAGCGGAAGCAGAACTGCAGAAGCTGAAAATGATGTCTCCGATGTCGGCTGAAGCGACCGTCGTACGCGGCTACATTGAGTGGATGGTGCAGGTTCCGTGGAACGCCCGCAGCAAGGTCAAAAAAGACCTGCGTCAGGCGCAGGAGATCCTGGATACCGACCACTACGGCCTGGAACGCGTGAAAGACCGCATTCTTGAGTACCTCGCGGTACAGAGCCGTGTAAACAAAATTAAAGGCCCGATTCTGTGCCTGGTAGGACCGCCGGGGGTGGGTAAAACCTCTCTGGGCCAGTCCATCGCAAAAGCGACCGGACGTAAGTATATCCGTATGGCGCTGGGCGGCGTACGCGATGAAGCGGAAATCCGCGGTCACCGCCGTACCTACATCGGTTCTATGCCGGGTAAACTGATCCAGAAGATGGCGAAAGTGGGCGTTAAAAACCCGCTGTTCCTGCTCGATGAGATCGACAAAATGTCGTCGGACATGCGTGGTGACCCGGCGTCTGCGCTGCTGGAAGTGCTTGATCCAGAACAGAACGTGGCGTTCAGCGATCACTACCTGGAAGTGGATTACGACCTGAGCGACGTGATGTTCGTGGCGACGTCGAACTCCATGAACATTCCGGCGCCGCTGCTGGACCGTATGGAAGTGATCCGTCTCTCCGGCTATACCGAAGACGAGAAGCTGAACATCGCGAAACAGCACCTGCTGCCGAAACAGATTGAGCGTAACGCGCTGAAAGCCAACGAGCTGACCGTCGAGGACAGCGCGATTATTGGCATCATCCGCTACTACACCCGTGAAGCGGGCGTGCGTAGTCTTGAGCGTGAAATCTCTAAACTGTGCCGTAAGGCGGTGAAACAGCTGCTGCTGGATAAGAGCCTGAAACACATCACGATTAATGGTGATAACCTGCATGCCTATCTCGGCGTTCAGCGTTTCGACTACGGTCGTGCGGACAACGAAAACCGCGTTGGCCAGGTGACCGGTCTGGCATGGACGGAAGTGGGCGGCGATCTGCTGACCATCGAAACCGCCTGTGTACCGGGTAAAGGCAAGCTGACCTATACCGGCTCGCTGGGTGAAGTGATGCAGGAGTCCATTCAGGCGGCGCTGACCGTGGTGCGCGCGCGCGCGGAGAAACTGGGTATCAACCCGGATTTCTACGAAAAACGCGACATCCACGTACACGTACCTGAAGGGGCGACGCCGAAAGATGGTCCAAGCGCGGGTATTGCCATGTGTACCGCTCTGGTTTCTTGCCTGACAGGTAACCCGGTGCGTGCTGATGTGGCAATGACCGGTGAAATTACCCTGCGCGGTCAGGTTCTGCCAATCGGTGGCTTAAAAGAAAAACTGCTGGCGGCGCATCGTGGTGGGATCAAAACCGTATTGATCCCTTACGAAAACAAACGCGATCTGGAAGAGATTCCGGACAACGTGATTGCCGACCTGCAGATCCATCCTGTTAAGCGAATTGAGGAAGTACTTAGTCTCGCATTGCAGAATGAACCGTCCGGAATGCAGGTTGTAACCGCAAAATAGTGACCTCGCGCAAAGAGCGTCAATAAAAACAAGGCTGGTAAGTCATTTCGCACTTGCCAGCCTTTTTTTGTATAGCTAATTTAGATTGCTGATTAGGTCAGCCATCAACAACGGGTGTTGTAAGGTCATGGCAGGCCTGATATAACTGCTGCGCGGTCGCGTTGTGAAGGATTCAGGCGCGATATAAATTATAAAGAGAGGAAGAGAACAGTGAATAAATCTCAACTGATTGACAAAATTGCTGCTGGTGCTGATATTTCTAAAGCTGCAGCTGGACGTGCGTTAGATGCATTAATTGCTTCTGTTACTGAATCTCTGCAGGCTGGGGACGACGTTGCACTGGTAGGCTTCGGTACTTTTGCTGTTAAAGAGCGTGCTGCCCGTACTGGCCGCAACCCTCAGACCGGTAAAGAGATCACCATTGCTGCCGCTAAAGTGCCGGGTTTCCGTGCAGGTAAAGCGCTGAAAGACGCAGTAAACTGATTGCTTTCCCGTTTCAGGGAAGCCGGATAGTACAAGGGCGCATCTTTTGATGTGCCTTTTTTGTTTGTCCAGACCTGATTTGTGCGAGTTTATGCGAGTTGTGGGCTGACAATCGCCCCGTTTTCTTGTCACAATACGACTTTACGCGCGACGGGCAGGATTTTCCGTCAGCGTCAGGTAACCAGTCACCTACAGCGGAGTGTTGTTACACCATGATGGACAGCTTACGCACGGCTGCTAACAGTCTCGTGCTCAAGATTATTTTCGGTATCATTATCGTGTCGTTCATATTGACCGGCGTGAGCAGTTACCTTATTGGCGGTGGCGCGAACTATGCCGCAAAAGTGAATGGCCAGGAGATCAGCCGCGGCCAGTTCGAGAATGCTTTTGCCGGTGAACGTAACCGTATGCAGCAACAGCTGGGCGACCAATTCTCTGAACTGGCAGCAAACGAAGGGTATATGAAGACCCTGCGTCAGCAGACGCTGAACCGTCTTATCGACGAAGCGCTGCTGGATCAGTATGCCAAAAAACTCGGCCTTGGCATTAGCGATGAGCAGGTGAAAAAAGCCATCTTCTCCACGCAAGCCTTCCAGTCTAACGGTAAATTCGACAACGCGCGTTACAACAGCATCGTCAACCAGATGGGGATGACGGCCGATCAGTACGCGCAGGCGCTGCGTAACCAACTGACCACCCAGCAGCTCATCAATGCCGTTGTTGGCACCGATTTCATGCTCAAAGGCGAAACGGATGAACTGGCTGCGCTGGTGGCGCAGCAGCGCGTTGTACGTGAAGCGACCATTGATGTTAACGCCCTGGCGGCGAAACAGCAGGTAAGCGACGCTGACATTAACGCCTGGTACGAGCAGAACAAGAATACCTTTGTTTCTCCAGAACAGTTCCGCGTGAGCTACATCAAGCTGGATGCGGCTGCGCTGCAGGAAAGCGCGTCTGACGCGGAAATCCAGTCTTACTACGACCAACATCAGGATCAGTTCACACAGCCGCAGCGTAACCGCTACAGCGTGATTCAGACCAAAACCGAGGCGGATGCCAAAGCGGTACTGGATGAGCTGAACAAAGGCGCTGATTTTGCGACCGTCGCGAAAGCGAAATCCACCGACATTATCTCTGCGAAAAACGGCGGCGATATGGGCTGGCTGGAAGACGCGACCACGCCGGACGAGCTGAAAAATGCCGGTCTGAAAGAGAAAGGCCAACTGTCTGGCGTCATTAAATCATCCGTAGGTTTCCTGGTCGTGCGTCTGGACGACATCACCGCGGCGAAAACCAAGCCGCTGGCTGAGGTTCGTGACGATATCGCGGCAAAAGTGAAGCAGGAAAAAGCGCTGGATGCCTACTATGCGCTGCAGCAGAAAGTGAGTGATGCTGCCAGCAACGACAACGAATCTCTGGCGGGTGCCGAGCAGGCGGCTGGGGTGAAAGCGGTTGAGACGGGCTGGTTTGGTCGTGACAACCTGCCGGAAGAGCTGAACTTCAAACCGGTTTCTGATGCCATCTTCAACGGTGGTCTGGTTGGTGAGAACGGCACGCCGGGCAGTAACTCAGACATCATTACCGTCGATGGCGATCGTGCGTTTGTGTTGCGCGTCAGCGAGCACAAGCCAGAAGCGGTCAAACCGCTGGCGGAAGTGAAGGATCAGGTCGTCGCTCAGGTTAAGCACAACAAAGCGGAACAGCAGGCGAAACTGGATGCTGAGAAGATTCTGGCCGATCTGAAAGCGGGTAAACAGGACGCGCTGAAAGCGGCTGGCCTGAGCTTCGGTGAAGCGAAAACGCTGAGCCGTACCGGTCAGGACCCTATCAGCCAGGCCGCGTTTGGCCTGACTCTGCCGGCGAAAGACAAGCCAAGCTTCGGCACCACTACCGATATGCAGGGTAACGTCGTTCTGCTGGCGCTGGATGAAGTGAAAGCCGGCACTCTGCCAGACGCGCAGAAGAAGGCGATGGTCCAGGGGATTACCCAGAACAATGCCCAGATTGCCTTCGAAGCCATGATGAGCAACTTGCGTAAAGAGGCCAAAATTAAGCTGGGCGATATCATTACTCAGCAGCAATAATTACGTATCTGCTCGCAGATTTTCGCAACGCTCTGCAATAATTAAAGGCCGCTTTCGCGGCCTTTTCCATTTCTGCACTCTGCTGTTTGTGCCTCTTTTATCGGGCGGCTATCGTGACGTGGCTGTCTACAAACAAGGAGATAACAGCATGAAATGTGGAATCAAAGCACTGTTTATTACGCTGGCTATTGCCACCACCGGGCTGAGCGCGGGCGCACTGGCGGCGACACCTGCCGCTAAACCACAGGCGGTACAGAGTAAGACCGACGCCGCAGCGCCGGGGCAGGGGCAAACCAAAGCGGCTGACGTTGGTAAAAACGTGGATGATGACGGTACGCGAGTCAGCATCAATTCGGCCTCTGCGGAAGAGCTGGCCCGCGTGATGAATGGCGTCGGGCTGAAAAAAGCGCAGGCCATCGTAAGCTATCGTGAAGAGTATGGTCCTTTCAAAACGGTCGACGATCTCAAGCAGGTTCCGGGCATGGGGAGCGCGCTGGTTGAGCGCAACCTCGCACACCTGACGTTGTAATCTCACAATTACTTGCACAGCGGCAAAATTTTGCCAGGATAAAGAGGTCATACCAGTTATGACCTCTCATCCTACAATAACAGTAAAGGCTATTGCGCTATGCAGACAAAAATAAAAGTACGCGGTTTTCACCTCGACGTTTACCAGCATGTGAACAATGCCCGCTACCTGGAGTTTCTTGAGGAAGCGCGCTGGGACGGGCTGGAAAACAGCGAAAGCTTTCAGTGGATGACCGCGCACAACATCGCGTTCGTGGTCGTCAATATTAATATCAACTACCGTCGCCCTGCCGTGTTGGGCGATGTGCTCACGGTGACCAGCCAGGTGCAGCAGATCAATGGCAAAAGCGGCGTGTTAAGCCAGGTGGTTACGCTCGATCCCGAAGGGCAGGTGGTGGCTGATGCGTTGATCACCTTTGTCTGTATCGATCTGAAAACGCAGAAAGCGCTGCCGCTGGAAGGGGAATTGCGCGAAAAGCTGGAACTGATGATCGTGTAACCCAGGTTCAGGCTTACCCGTGCTGTCGACACCTGTTATGCGACAGCACGGTCAGGTCGCCCTATTTAAGCCCGGTTTTTTTCTGCATTGCGGCCATCACGCCGGCTTTATTGGCAAGATAGTGGTTCAGCCCGTTAGCGCGCAGATTACAGGCGGCGCACTGGCCGCAACCGTCGCCTTTAATGCCGTTGTAGCAGGTGAGGGTTTCGCTGCGAACCAGGTCCAGCTTGCCCCAGTAGTCGGCCAGCGCCCAGGTTTCGGCTTTATCCAGCCACATCAGCGGGGTTTCAAAGCGCGTCTCTTTCGCCATCCCCAGATTGACGGCGTGATTTAACGCCTTCACGAACTCATCACGACAGTCCGGGTAGCCGGAGAAGTCTGTTTCACACACGCCCGTGATCACCGCTTCGGCTTTTACCTGGTAGGCATAAATTGCCGTCAGGGTGAGGAACAGAATATTGCGGCCCGGCACGAAGGTATTCGGAATGCCGCTGGCATCGGGTTCGTAGTCCGGGACGGGAATACTGTCCCGGGTGAGGCTACTCACGGCCAGTTCATTTAACAGCGTAACGTCCAGCACCTTGTGCGCGCGTGCGCCCAGTTTCAGGGCCAGTTCACGGGCAACGTCGATCTCAGCGCGATGACGCTGACCATAATCGAAAGTGACACAGTGAACCTCATCGTACTGATGAAGAGCCTGGACCAGGCAGGTAGTAGAGTCTTGTCCTCCGCTGAACACGACGACGGCACGTTTCATAAATCATCTCGACTGTTACGGTAAAAACGTTATGTTACCGTCTGCCTGTGGCGGCGACCAGCTTCTTCACGATTTGGGGGCGGGCAGCCAGGCTTCGGTAAAATCAAACCAGCCGCGGGTGTTGAGGCGAATCCCATTCACGCCCGGCGGCGCGCTGATCTGATACTGATAATTAAAGAGCGGCGTCAGCACCGCATTTTCCATTAATCGGCTAAAAATGGCCTTCAGGCCCGCGTGCCGATCCCGAGCTTCGGCCTGAGTCTGTACCGCATCCAGCGTGGCTTGCAAATGGGCGTACGCCGGTGCGCTTAACACGTGTGGCCAAAGCGTATCGCAGCGCAGCCACTGCTCAAGCGTATACGCTGGCGCTTCGCCAATCAGCCTGTCGCCCATCATGATGTCTGCTTCGGCAAGCTGCTGGCATCCGTCCCACGTCTTGGCGTCATGAAAGATGACGGTCAGCTCACAACCCTGTAGCGCCAGGTACGTCTTCAACTGGCTGGCCATGGTGTGAAGCTCAACGGGAAGATGGTAAACCAGCGTCAGTGCTTCAGGCAGGGCAACATCGGTTAAATCAGTCCAGTCGGGGATTGTCCAGCCGGGAAGCAGTTCCCCGGTGGGGGTGATGAGCCCTTCGTTTAGCGGAAGCGTGTGGAGAAGCCTGGAGTGATGAATGATATTAATCAGCCGCTTTGCCTGGTTCTCACTCAGGCGTGCGCTCTGTTTTAGCGTGAGGTAACAGAACCCCAGGCTGGTGCTGCTGCTTACCAGCCGCAGACTTTCCAGCTCGTCGGCCTCACCAATCGCGATTTGCACCGGGTGACGGCAGCTGGTACCCAACCTGTGATCAAAAAGCTGGGGTGTGATCCAGTATTCGATGGCTTTGAGCAGCGGATGGCTCAGGTGGTACTGCTCATGGCTTTCCAGACGAACCAGGTCGGGTTCAAAGGCGACCAGCCGAAAGGGGCCGCTGCCAATCGTCGAATGGTCGGGATGCGCCAGACGGCTACAGTAGGTTGCCAGCCTGTGCGGCAGCCAGTAGTCCGGATGATGCAGCGTAAACGTCAGGCACTGCGGATGCGTTGTTTCGATACAGAGGACGCTCTGAAACAGGGTGCGCAGGGCGGGAAGCGTCAACAGCGCGGTCAGGCTCCGCTGGAGATGCGCCGTTTCAATTTTATCGCCGTTATGCCAGTGCAGCGTGGAGCGAATGTAGAAATGCCAGCGCAGCCCATCATCCGACACATCCCAGTGATGCGCCAGATCGCCCGTCGGCTCACTGCTGTTGCCGTGAAATCGCGTCAAACCTGAGAAGACTTGCCCTGCCAGATGCTGCTCTGCCCGACCCGGTAAAAAGCCCGGCTGAAGCGGCTCCAGTGAGCGGTAGTAGGGGATGCGCAGCGTCGGCGTGTCGTTTTGCCACTGCCCACCCAAAAACGGGTGCAGCAGCGCACGCAAATCTTCGGGAGCAAGCTGCGCCAGCTCGAGGGCGTTATGCTGCTGCCCGCTTTTTAGCGCTTCTTCCATCATCGTATTGCGCAGTGATTCCGGAGTGACGTGAAACGACAGCGCACCGCGCCTTCCACGCCCGGACTGCGCGCGCCAGGTCAGCCAGCCCGCCTCCTGGGCCTGACGCAGCAGAGTACGGACATGTCGCTCGCTACAAAAGCAGCGGCTGGCAAGTTCATTTACGGTTACCTGCTGCGGCGCGCCAGCGGAAGGTTGCCACAGGCGTTGATACTGGTTAAGACGGTTAAGCTGGCGCATAAGAAACCCGGAACAATAATTCTCATCTATTCACTATTACTTCCGTATATCTCACACGATACTGATGCACAAGTTAACCGCATCACATTTCGGGAGTAATCATGGCTCGGCTCGCTGCATTTGATATGGACGGTACGCTGTTAATGCCGGATCACCGTTTAGGGGAGAAAACCCTGAACACGCTGAAGCGCCTGCACGAGCGTAATGTCACCCTGACGTTTGCCACCGGGCGTCATGTTCTGGAAATGCGCCATTTGCTGGGCGCGTTTGCCCTCGATGCCTTTCTAATCACCGGCAACGGGACGCGAATTCACTCTGTAGAAGGCGATGTGCTGTACCGACAGGATCTCAACCCGGAAGTGGCGGATATCGTGCTGCACAGTACCTGGGACACGCACGCCAGCATCCACGTCTTTAACGATCGGGGCTGGTTTACCGGAAGCGACATCCCGGAATTATTGCACGCGCATGTGTATAGCGGTTTTAAATACCAGCTTATCGATCTGCGTCGGATCCCCGCCCATGCGGTGACCAAGATCTGCTTCTGCGGCGATCACGACGATCTCTGTCGCTTACGGATCCAACTGAATGAGGCGCTGGGCGACCGGGCGCACCTGACCTTCTCGGCGGTGGATTGCCTGGAAGTGCTGCCGGTGGGCTGCAACAAAGGTTCCGCTCTGGCGGTGCTGAGCGACCACCTGGGATTAACGCTGCAGGAGTGTATGGCGTTCGGTGACGCCATGAACGACCGCGAAATGCTGGGTAGCGTAGGTCGCGGTCTGATCATGGGGAATGCGATGGCGCAGCTGAAAGCAGAACTTCCCCATCTGCCGGTTATCGGTCACTGCCGTAATGAAGCAGTGTCCCATTTTTTGACGCATTGGCTGGACAATAACAACCTCCCCTATTCCCCCGAATAGTGAGACCCTTCCAGCAAGCCAGACTTCGGTCTGGCTTTTTTTATTTCAGCAGTTGAGCAATCTGCGCCTTCCAGGGGGCGATATCACCGATGTTGGCCTGCACCCACTCCGCATTGTAGTAGGTCTCGAGATAACGCTCGCCGCTGTCGCACAGCAGCGTGACGATGGAACCGGTGCGTCCCGCTTCGCGCATACGTGCGGCAAGCTGCAGCGCGCCCCACATATTGGTGCCCGTCGAGGCGCCCACTTTGCGGCCCAGCTGCGTTTCCAGCCAGTGCGCCGTTGCCACGCTGGCGGCATCCGGCACGCGCATCATCTCGTCCACCACGTCGGGGATGAAAGAGGGCTCGACGCGCGGACGGCCAATCCCTTCAATTTTACTCCCCACCGGGCTGCGCAGACCGGCATCGCGGTTTTGCCAGTAGTCGAGGAACACGGAGTTCTGCGGGTCAACTACCATCAGCTGGGTATCGTAACCCTGACAGCGGATATAGCGTCCGATCGTGGCTGACGTACCGCCGGTACCGGCGCTCATCACAATGTAGGACGGAACCGGATGCGGTTCGTGGGTCATCTGGCGGAAGATACTGTCGGCAATGTTGTTATTACCGCGCCAGTCCGTCGCGCGCTCGGCGAAGGTGAACTGGTCCATATAGTGGCCGTTCAGCTCACGGGCCAGCATTTCGGAGGCGGCGTAGATTTCGCAGGCGCTTTCCACAAAGTGGCAGCGACCGCCGTAAAATTCGATCTGTTCGATTTTGCGTTTTGCGGTGCAGGAGGGCATCACCGCAATAAACGGCAGGCCCAGCAGGCGGGCGAAATAGGCTTCGGACACCGCCGTTGAACCGGAAGAGGATTCAATGATGGTGGTGCCTTCTTTAATCCAGCCGTTACATAAACCGTATAAAAACAGCGAGCGCGCCAGGCGATGCTTCAGGCTGCCGGTAGGATGGGTGCTTTCATCTTTCAGATAGAGCTGAATGCCGTCAAATCCCGGCAGGGAAAGGCGAATCAGGTGCGTATCCGCCGAGCGCTGATAGTCGGCATTGATTTCGCTGATCGCATGTTTAACCCAGGTGCTATTCATCGTCGTTATCCGTTTGTCATTTTGTGCCTAGCATAGCGAAAAGCACAGAAAAAATTGTTGCTATCTGGCCTTTAAAATAGAATTAAGGGAGAAAAATTTTCTCTGTGAGGTGGGTATGCTAGATAAAATTGACCGCAAGCTCCTTTCATTGCTGCAAAGTGACTGTACCCTCTCTTTGCAGGCGCTGGCAGATGCCGTTAATCTGACCACCACCCCGTGCTGGAAGCGGCTTAAGAAGCTGGAAGATGACGGTATTCTTCTGGGGCGCGTCGCGCTGTTAGATCCTGAAAAACTGGGGCTTGGGTTGACGGCATTTGTGCTGATAAAAACCCAGCATCACAGCAGCGAGTGGTATTGCCGCTTCGTTACCCAGGTGTCTGAGATGCCCGAAGTGCTCGGTTTCTGGCGTATGGCCGGCGAGTACGATTACCTGATGCGCGTCCAGGTGGCCGACATGAAGCGTTATGATGACTTCTACAAGCGGCTGGTGAACAGCGTGCCGGGGTTATCGGACGTCACCTCAAGCTTCGCCATGGAACAGATTAAATACACCACAGCATTACCCATTGAATAACTTCGTAAAATACCTTCAGGAACAAACCGCGTGCGATTATTTGCCCAATTAAGCTGGTACTTTCGTCGGGAGTGGCAACGCTACCTCGGTGCAGTCGCCCTGCTTATTATTATTGCTATCCTGCAGCTGATCCCGCCGAAAGTGGTGGGCTACGTCGTGGATGGCGTCACCGAACAGCATTACACCACCGCACGGGTGTTGATGTGGGTTGGCACGCTGGTGCTGACGGCGGTCATTGTTTATCTGCTGCGCTACGTCTGGCGCGTGCTGCTGTTTGGTGCGTCCTATCAGCTGGCCGTTGAGCTGCGTGAAGATTTTTATCGCCAGCTGAGTCGACAGCATCCCGAATTTTATCTGCGCCATCGCACCGGGGATCTTATCGCGCGCGCGACTAACGACGTCGATCGCGTGGTCTTTGCCGCCGGGGAAGGGGTGCTGACGCTGGTGGACTCGCTGGTAATGGGCTGCGCGGTGCTGATCGTCATGTCCACGCAGATCAGCTGGCAGCTGACCCTGCTGGCGCTGCTGCCGATGCCGCTCATGGCGCTGGCGATCAATCGCTACGGCGAACAGCTGCACGAGCGCTTCAAGCTGGCGCAGGCGGCGTTTTCGTCGCTGAACGATCGCACCCAGGAGAGCATGACCAGCATCCGCATGATCAAAGCGTTTGGTCTGGAAGACCGGCAGTCCGCGCTGTTTGCCGCCGATGCGGCCGACACGGGGGCGAAAAACATGCGCGTCGCGCGTATTGACGCGCGATTTGATCCAACGATTTATATCGCAATTGGCATGGCAAATATGCTGGCGATTGGCGGCGGGAGCTGGATGGTGGTGCAGGGCACGCTCACCCTGGGCCAGTTGACCAGCTTTGCCATGTATCTGGGGCTGATGATCTGGCCGATGCTGGCGCTGGCCTGGATGTTTAACATCGTGGAGCGCGGCAGCGCCGCCTACAGCCGTATTCGCGCCATGCTGGCCGAAGCGCCGGTGGTCAATGACGGCAGCGAAGCGTTGCCGGAAGGACGCGGCGTCATGAAAGTCGACGTCCGCAAGTTTATCTATCCGCAAACGGAACATCCGGTACTGGAGAACGTCAGTTTTACCCTTCAGCCGGGCCAGATGCTCGGCATCTGCGGCCCGACGGGCTCCGGTAAAAGTACCGTACTCTCGCTGCTCCAGCGCCACTTTGACGTCACGCAGGGCGATATTCGCTTCCATGATATTCCGCTCACCAGCCTGCTGCTGGATGAGTGGCGTGGTCGCCTGGCGGTTGTCAGCCAGACGCCGTTTCTTTTTTCTGACACCGTGGCGAACAACATCGCGCTTGGGTGCCCTGCGGCAACGCAGGAAGAGATCGAGCATGTGGCGCGTTTAGCCAGCGTGCATGATGACATTTTGCGCCTGCCGCAGGGCTACGAAACGGAAGTCGGGGAACGCGGCGTCATGCTGTCCGGCGGGCAAAAACAGCGTATCTCCATTGCCCGCGCGCTGCTGCTCAATGCGGAAATCCTGATTCTGGACGATGCGCTCTCCGCCGTTGACGGCCGTACCGAGCATCAGATCCTGCATAACCTGCGCCAGTGGGGCGACGGACGCACGATAATTATCAGTGCCCACCGTTTGTCAGCGCTTACCGAAGCCAGCGAAATTCTGGTTTTGCAGCACGGCCATATTGCCCAGCGCGGGCAGCATGAAACGCTTGCCGAGCAGCCGGGCTGGTATCGCGATATGTACCGCTATCAGCAGCTTGAGGCGGCGCTGGACGATGCGCCGGAGCAGGATGAGGAGGCCGCCAATGCGTAAGCTCGGAACGATGTGGCCGACGCTCAAACGTCTGCTGGCCTACGGCTCGCCGTGGCGTAAACCGCTCTCCGTTGCCGTGCTTTTACTCTGGATTGCGGCGATTGCCGAAGTGAGCGGACCGCTGCTCATCAGCTATTTCATCGACAATATGGTCGCCAAAAGCTACCTGCCGCTCGGGCTGGTGGCGGGGTTAGGCGTGGCCTACGTTGGCTTACAGCTGATGGCGGCAGGATTGCACTATGCGCAGTCGCTGCTGTTTAACCGTGCAGCCGTGGGCGTGGTTCAGCAGTTGCGTACCGATGTGATGGACGCGGCGCTTCGCCAGCCGCTCAGCGAGTTTGATATCCAGCCGGTTGGGCAGGTGATTTCGCGCGTGACCAACGATACCGAGGTGATCCGCGATCTGTACGTCACCGTGGTGGCAACCGTGCTGCGCAGCGCGGCGCTGATTGGCGCGATGCTGGTGGCGATGTTCAGCCTCGACTGGCGCATGGCGCTGG
This sequence comes from Enterobacter sp. 5-4, assembly GCF_000612205.1. Taxonomy (NCBI): domain Bacteria; kingdom Pseudomonadati; phylum Pseudomonadota; class Gammaproteobacteria; order Enterobacterales; family Enterobacteriaceae; genus Enterobacter; species Enterobacter sp. 5-4. The sequence continues at coordinate 151,226 of NZ_JFHW01000022.1, forward strand.
TGGCGATCACCATCTTCCCGGCGGTGCTGATCGTCATGGTGATTTACCAGCGTTACAGCACGCCAATTGTGCGCCGGGTGCGCGCCTATCTGGCCGATATCAACGATGGCTTCAACGAAGTGATCAACGGCATGAGCGTCATCCAGCAGTTCCGCCAGCAGGCGCGCTTTGGCGAGCGCATGGGCGAAGCCAGCCGTTCGCACTATATGGCGCGTATGCAGACGCTGCGCCTGGACGGTTTCCTGCTGCGACCGCTGCTGAGCCTGTTCTCGGCGCTGGTGCTTTGCGGGCTGCTGATGCTCTTTGGCCTGAGCGCAAACGGTACGATTGAAGTGGGTGTGCTGTACGCTTTCATTAGCTATCTGGGACGCCTTAACGAGCCGCTGATCGAACTCACTACGCAGCAATCGATGCTGCAACAGGCGGTTGTCGCCGGTGAGCGCGTCTTTGAGCTGATGGACAGGCCGCGCCAGGCCTACGGCAATGACGAGCGACCTCTGCAAAGCGGGGCTATCACCTTTGATAACGTCTCATTTGCCTATCGCGAAGACCGTCTGGTGTTGCAGGAGATTATGCTCGATGTGCCGTCACGCGGTTTCGTCGCGCTGGTGGGCCATACCGGCAGCGGTAAAAGCACGCTCGCCAGCCTGCTGATGGGCTACTATCCGGTCACGCAAGGCGAAATCCGCCTCGACGGACGTCCGCTCGCGTCGCTTAGCCACACGGTGTTACGCAAAGGCGTTGCGATGGTGCAGCAGGATCCGGTCGTGCTGGCCGATACCTTCTACGCCAACGTAACCCTGGGACGGGACTATTCAGAAGCGCAGGTTTGGGCGGTACTGGAAACGGTGCAGCTGGCAGAGCTGGCGCGCGGGTTCAGCGACGGGATCAACACGAAGCTGGGCGAGCAGGGCAACAATCTCTCCGTGGGGCAAAAACAGCTCCTGGCGCTGGCGCGCGTCCTGATTGAAACGCCGCAGGTGCTGATTCTGGACGAAGCCACGGCCAGCATAGATTCTGGAACCGAGCAGGCGATTCAGCAGGCGCTGGCCGCCGTACGCGACCACACGACGCTGGTGGTGATTGCTCACCGGCTCTCCACCATCGTCGACGCGGACACGATTCTGGTGCTGCATCGCGGACAGGCCGTGGAGCGCGGTACGCACCGCGAGCTGCTGGAAGCACAAGGGCGCTACTGGCAGATGTACCAGCTGCAGCTGGCGGGCGAAGAGCTGGCCGCCAGCGTGCGTGATGAAGAGTCCCTTAGCGCCTGATGCACTAAAATGAGGCGCCGCGCTAACAGTCATTCCTGTTGGTGCAAAACTGAAACGCACCCTGCACCGGCATGGTGCGTTTTTTTTCACCGGTTCATTTATCAGAACCGTGTAACGCACATCGCACCGCGATTCCCTCACGTTTTCATTTCTGGCACATCCCTTGCAATACCTTCCGCGTAAGCTGCGGCCATTACCGAATTCTGACTGGAGGGGATCTATGAAGCTGGTTACGGTTGTAATCAAACCATTCAAACTCGAAGACGTGCGTGAAGCATTGTCTTCAATGGGTATTCAGGGACTGACTGTCACCGAAGTGAAAGGCTTTGGTCGTCAGAAGGGTCATGCCGAGCTTTATCGCGGGGCGGAATACAGCGTTAACTTTCTGCCAAAAGTAAAAATTGATGTCGCGATTGCTGACGATCAGCTTGATGAAGTCATTGATGTCATTAGCAAAGCGGCCTACACCGGCAAAATTGGCGACGGCAAAATTTTCGTTGCCGAACTGCAGCGCGTCATTCGCATCCGTACCGGCGAATCTGACGAAGCGGCACTGTAATTAACGCCTGGCACACAGTGATAGGGATCGAGAAAATGAAGATAGCAACACTTAAAACGGGTCTGGGTTCGCTGGCGCTGCTGCCGGGCCTGGCGCTGGCTGCTGCCCCTGCGGTGGCCGACAAAGCCGATAACGCCTTTATGATGATCAGCACCGCGCTGGTGCTGTTCATGTCCATTCCGGGCATTGCGCTGTTCTACGGCGGTCTGATCCGTGGCAAAAACGTTCTCTCCATGCTGACGCAGGTTGCCGTGACGTTTGCACTGGTCTGCGTGCTTTGGGTGGTTTACGGTTACTCTCTGGCGTTCGGCACGGGTAACGCGTTCTTTGGTAACTTCGACTGGGTGATGCTGAAAAACATTGAACTGACCGCGCTGATGGGCAGCTTCTATCAGTATATTCACGTGGCGTTCCAGGGCTCGTTCGCCTGCATTACCGTCGGGCTGATTGTGGGCGCGCTCGCCGAGCGCATTCGTTTCTCTGCGGTCCTGATCTTCGTGGTGGTCTGGCTGACGCTCTCCTATGTGCCGATTGCGCACATGGTCTGGGGCGGTGGTCTGCTGGCCACGCACGGCGCGCTGGACTTCGCGGGCGGTACCGTTGTCCACATTAACGCCGCGGTCGCGGGTCTGGTGGGTGCTTATCTGATAGGCAAACGCGTGGGCTTCGGTAAAGAGGCGTTCAAACCGCACAACCTGCCGATGGTCTTTACCGGTACTGCGATCCTCTACTTTGGCTGGTTTGGCTTCAACGCCGGCTCAGCCAGTGCCGCGAACGAAATCGCCGCGCTGGCCTTCGTGAACACCGTTGTAGCCACGGCGGGTGCAATCCTCTCCTGGGTGTTTGGCGAGTGGGCGGTACGCGGGAAACCTTCTCTGCTGGGTGCCTGTTCAGGTGCGATTGCCGGTCTGGTTGGTATCACCCCTGCGTGTGGTTATGTCGGTGTCGGCGGTGCGCTGCTGGTCGGCCTGGTGTCGGGTCTGGCGGGTCTGTGGGGCGTCACCGCACTGAAACGAGTTCTGCGCGTGGATGACCCTTGCGATGTGTTCGGCGTGCACGGCGTGTGCGGGATTGTCGGCTGTATCATGACCGGTATCTTCGCGGCGAAATCGCTCGGTGGCGTGGGCTACGCAGAAGGCGTCACTATGGTTCATCAGGTGCTGGTGCAACTGGAAAGTATCGCTATCACCGTGGTGTGGTCTGCAGTCGTCGCTTTCATCGGCTACAAGCTGGCGGACATGACGGTCGGTCTGCGCGTACCGGAAGAGCAGGAGCGCGAAGGTCTGGATGTGAACAGCCACGGCGAGAATGCGTATAACGCATGATCTGAGTGTCTTGCCGGGTGGCGGCTTCGCCTTACCCGGCCTACAACAGCACAAAACGTAGGCCCGGTAAGCATCGCGCCACCGGGCTTTTACATCAACCTCTGTTACGCATCACCCCTTCCTGCACCGTTGAAGCGACCAGCACGCCGTCCTGAGTATAAAACTCCCCACGCACAAACCCGCGGGCGCTGGATGCCGACGTACTCTCCACGCTGTAGAGCAGCCACTCGTTCATGTTGAAGGGACGGTGGAACCACATCGAGTGATCGATCGTCGCGACCTGCATCCCTTTTTCGAGGAATCCGACGCCGTGCGGCTGCAGCGCCACCGGCAGGAAGTTGAAGTCAGACGCATAGCCCAGCAGATACTGATGGACGCGGAAATCTTCCGGCACGGTGCCGTTGGCGCGGATCCACACCTGACGCTTTGGCTCGGCGGTGTGGCCCTTCATCGGGTTGTGGAACTCGACGGGGCGGATCTCAAGCGGCTTATCGCAGAGAAACTTCTCTTTAACCTGCGGCGGCAGCAGATGCGCCAATGCGCGAGCGATATCCGTTTCCGATTTAAGATCGTCCGGCGAGGGGGCAGGGGGCATGACCTTCTGATGCTCGTAGCCCGGCTCCGGTGCCTGGAAAGAGGCGGTCATGTAAAAGATCGGCTTACCGTTCTGGATGGCCGCGACGCGGCGCGCGCTGAAGCTGTTGCCGTCTCGCAGAACTTCAACGTCATACACGATGGGTTTGGCGCTATCGCCAGGGCGTAAAAAGTAGCTGTGGAATGAATGCACCAGACGGTCTGCCGGGACAGTCTCCTTTGCAGCGTACAGCGCTTGTCCAACGACTTGCCCACCGAAGACCTGGCGTAAGCCTAAATCTTCGCTCTGTCCGCGAAAGAGTCCTTCCTCAATTTTTTCCAGATTCAGTAATGTCAGCAGATTGTTCAGTGCCTGACTCATAGTTGTCCTCAATAAACGCCGTAGCGAAAGATAGGCAGAGTATAACGCAGAAATGAAAGTGGTCCGATGGGTAGAATAATCTGAATATCGGGATGATTTCAGGCATTAATCAGTGAGTTGTGCCACACTTAAAAACGTTATGTGATTGAAACGACATCGGATGGGATCGATCCCGCTGGTGCATTGATGATAAGGAGACTTCAATGAAACTCGTGCCTATGCTAAGTGGTGTAGCGATTGCGGTGGCGTTGTCCGCCTGTGCCGGTAAGAGCGCCCAGGTGCCAGTGCCAGCAGCTGACCCGAACGGGATTAATACCCTTTCGCAGCAGTCCATTCAGCAGCCTAACGTTTCCGGTACCATCTGGATTAAACAGAAAGTTGCGTTGCCGCCGGATGCGGTATTAACGGTGACGCTGTCTGATGCTTCCCTGGCCGACGCGCCGTCGAAAGTCGTGGCCCAGCGTGCCGTCCGTACTGAAGGCAAACAGGCGCCGTTTAGCTTCGTGTTGCCGTATAACCCATCGGACGTGCAGCCTAATGCCCGTATTCTGCTGAGCGCAGCGGTCACCATCAACGGTAAGCTGGTGTTTATCACCGATACGGTCCAGGAAGCGATTAACAACGGTGGAACCAAAATCGACCTGAACCTGGTGCCAGTACAGCAGACCGAAGTGCCGGTCGCACCGCAAACCAATCAGCCGTCTCTGCCAACCCCACCGACGCAGATGTAATAGGGTTATTCCCCTCTCCTTCGGGAGAGGGGTCAGTACACCCACCGGTACTTCTGCAAATCGATCTGACCCGACCCTGACACCTGCACCCCTTCTGAAAGTAACGCCTGACGCTGACGCTGGAGATCCGGCCCGGTGAGTGAGATGGCACCATGACGGTTCACCACCCGATGCCAGGGCAGCGTACTGCCTTCCGGCAGTCGTTTCAGGACGCCTCCAACCTGTCGCGCCGCGCGCGGGGAACCGGCCAGGCGCGCGACATCACCATAGGTGGTGACATAGCCTTCCGGGATTGAAGCCACGATTTGCCATACGCGCTGTGGAAAAGAGTCCTGCTCGTCCATACCTTCACCTGCGGGGAGTTTCTGGAGAGCCATGGTAAACGAAGATCGCCCTGATTGCTGCGCCTGTTTGCGCAAGAAACCAGCATCCGGTTCCTGGCGGCTTGCAATTGGGCCTTCGCACAGGGATAATGCGCCAGCGCGTTGGTTATCAACGCTCTCAATGGGGGCTCTGTTGGTTCTCCCGCAACGCTACTCTGTTCACCAGGTCAGGTCCGGAAGGAAGCAGCCAGGGCAGACGACGTGTGTGCCGGGATGTAGCTGGCAGGGCCCCCACCCATTTCTGAGCCTCTGCGTTCTTCCCTGATTTTTGCCTCTTCCCTGACGTTATTCCCTAATAAGATTATGCCTATAGCGTGTAATATATATTTCATCGCGCTGAAATATTAATGTCATAAACTTGTAATAATAGTCGGGCATTTTATCCTTGGCCGTCTATTTTCTGGCATAACTCAAAAAAATATATATCTGGATAACATTGTTAACTTCGTGTATTAAATAAAGTACTTATTCCGAAGGGAAGTGACAAACATGGCTACAGCGGTATTAAACGTTAAGATTGATGACGCGCTAAAAGAAAGGCTTCGCCACTATGCGGAAGTGAATAACGAGAATTTAAGCGTGACGACAGAGAAACTGCTGCTGCTGGCGTTCGAGGCAGTAGAAGAGGCGGGAGTATCGGAAGAGGATATTGATAATCAGCATACGGAAGAAGAGAATATTTCTCCATTTACTCCTAAAGAAATCAAGGCTCTACGTAAACTTCTGAAGAAGAGAAAATGAAACAACAACTGTCAACTGCCAGTGACTACAAAGAGGCCTGCGATTTGTTGCGTTCAGGCTACGTGAAGCATGTACGTCTTGGCTGGAATGTCGGAAGTGATGAGTTCTTTCGTATTGCGTCTGACTGGTGTGATACTGGCGCAAAAATAAAGAAAGACGGTGAAAACTTCGTTATTTCACTTAAAGGGTTTCCTATTCCTGCTCAGCATTAATTCCGGACTGGTGAAAACTGCTGACTGTATCCATGACAGTCAGCAGTTTTTATTTTTTATGATCGGCTTCAAACTTTTTGCTATTAAATCACGCTGCGTTTTACAGGTGGCACGTTTTTATTCAGGGCGAGCCATAACGGTTTAATCCTCAGCAGCGCCTGTTCAAGTTCTGTCGGCTCGAGCGAGAAGGGCATCCGCAAATAGCGGTCAAACGCACCCGATAAACCAAACCGCGTACCGGTCCCCAGATTTATCCCCAGAATCTCAGCCCGCGCGGCAAGCTGCGTCGCCAGCATGCCGGGGAGCTCAATCCAGTATGAGAGCCCGCCCTCTGCTTCATGGAATGTCCACTCCGGGAAATGTTCACGCAGCAGTTCACCGCATCGATCGCGTCGTTCCGCCAGCATTTTGCGGCGTGCGGGTAGAAACGTCTCGCTGTTGTTGATGAGCCACAGCGCCGCTAGCTGTTCCAGCAGCGGCGAGCCTAAATCCAGCGTATCGCGCGTCTGGGCAAGCGTGGCGATCGTGCGCGAGGACGCGCGGATCCAGCCGAGACGCAGCCCGCCCCAGAAGCTTTTTCCGGCAGAACCTAAGGTGATGACGGTGGCCTGCGGGTTAAAGGAGGCCAGCGGGGGCGGAGGAGGGGCGTCAAACCAGAGATCCACCATCGTTTCATCCACCACCAGCGTCGTACGGGTTTGCGCAGCAATATCGGTAATGGCCTGACGGGTCGCGACATCCATGCAGCGCCCGGTGGGGTTATGAAAATCAGGCATCAGGTACGCCAGGCGCGGCGCGGTTTGGGCAAGCGTGGCGGCGAAACCGTCCGTATCCCAGCCCGTTTCCGGCAGCGACACCCCCACGGGCCGACACTGCGCGCCCTGAATGGCGGCAATCGCCAGCGGATAGGTGGGGTGATCGACCACGACGCGATCTCCCGGCCCGGTCATCATCCGCAGGACCAGCGCGAAGCCGCTGACGGCGCCATTGACCACCATTACTTCGTCCGCGCGGGTGGGAAGACCCCGCGCGGTGTAGCGCGCAGCGATGGCCTCCCGCAGCGTCGGGAGCCCTAGCTGATCGTAACCCGTCAGCGCGAGGTGCTGCGTAATGGCCGTGAGCGCGTGGGTATACGCCTGGTGGATTTCCGGCCCGGCATTGAGGGCGGCAGTGGAGAGATCCAGTGCGGCACTCGCCGCGGAAAGCGTGGGAACGGCGCGCGTATCCGGGAGGATCACGCGTGACCCGCTGCCGTGGCGGCTTTCAAGATATCCCTCCTCGCGCAGATGGGCGAGGGCGCTGCTGATGGTGGTCCGGCTCACGTCCAGCGCCGTGGCCAGCTCGCGCTCCCCCGGTAGCCGTGTATTCAATGCCAGACGTCCGTCAAGGATTAACAGGCGCAGCGCATCGGCCAGCTGTCGCCAGAGCGGCGTGCGGGATGAGGTTTGCTGCCAGTGGCCTAAAAGGCGTACCAGAGACTGGCTTCCGAAGCGACGTGACGACATATGCAGTCCACTATTTGAAAACTGGACATTAATCATAGTGCCATTTTAGGTCAGGATGAAAGCCTGGTTCACTGGAGAAGATAAAAATGGTACGTCGTCTGCTACAACTCTATGTCGGTTTAGGACTGTATGGCCTGTCCACCGCGATGTTTATTCGTTCCGATTTGGGTGTCGATCCCTGGGATGTATTTCACCTTGGGGTGGGGTTACAGCTGGGAATGACTATCGGAACGGTGATCATTTTAACCGGTGCTGCGGTGCTGCTGCTGTGGATCCCCCTGCGCCAGATGCCGGGCCTGGGCACCATCAGCAACGTGATTTGTATCGGTCTGGCGGCGGATGCCAGCATGGCGCTTATCCCGGAACTGGACTCGTTACCTGTGCGCATCGCTTTCCTGGTGTCGGGTATCGTGATGAACGCGATTGCGACCAGCATGTACATTGGCGCCGGTTTTGGGCCTGGCCCGCGCGACGGCCTGATGACCGGCATTCATGCCCGGCTGGGGTGGTCCATTCGCAGCGTGCGTACCTCTATTGAGGTGTCCGTCCTGCTGATTGGGTGCGTGCTTGGCGGCACGTTTGGGGTGGGAACGGTAGTATACGCCCTGACCATTGGCCCACTTATCCAGCTCTGTCTGCCCTGGTTCCGCCAGAAGCCGAGCGTTGCTGAAATTGCGCAGCCGGAACGGGTTGTTTAATTTTGCGAAGCGCTCACATGTTTTAACGGCGTCGCTGTGCCACAATAATGGGCCACGACTCACGCGATGCCACAATGCATGAAAGCTATCACTCTCTATGATGTCGCCCTCCTTGCGGGGGTTTCTTATCAGACCGTCTCTCGCGTCATTAACGACGCGGAGCATGTGTCTGCCCGTACCCGGGAAAAGGTGCAGCAGGCGATGGCGGAGCTGCACTACGTGCCTAACCTGCGGGCACAGCAGCTGGCGGGTAAACGCACCCGCACGCTGGGACTCATCACCATCGATCTGGCCCTGCATGCGCCCTCGCAAATTGTGTCGGCGGTAAAATCCCGGGCGGCGGAACAGGGGGCGAGCGTCCTTATCTCCATGGTGGAGCAACCGCAGCAGTGTCAGGCCGCGCTTCAGGCGCTGCTGGCACAGCGGGTGGACGCGCTGCTGGTGAATGTTCCGCTTGATGATGAACACGCCGAACAGCTGAGGGCGCTGGCGTCGCCCGTTCCGGTGCTTTTTCTTGATGTCTCGCCTTCAGCACATGTAAACAGTCTTGTGTTTAACGCCGGGCAGGGCGCGCATCTGGGCGTTGAGCACCTGCTGTCGCTGGGGCATCAGCGCATTGCCCTGCTGAGCGGGCCGGAAAGCTCGATCTCTGCTCGGGCGCGTCTGGCGGGGTGGAAAGCGGCTCTGGCCCGCGCGGGGCATAAAGCCGCTGCGGTGGCCTACGGAGACTGGAGCGCGGCCAGCGGTTATGAGAAAGGACATGTGCTGCTGTCGGGTACCGCATTGCCGGATGCCATTCTGGTGGCGAACGATCAAATGGCGCTGGGGGTAATGCGCGCCTGCGCGGAAAAGGGGATCGCGATTCCAGGTCAGATGTCGGTGGTCGGGTTCGACGATACGGCTGACAGCGCCTGGTTTTCCCCGCCGCTGACGACCATTCGCCAGGCATTTCGCGAGGCGGGCGAGCGCAGCGTGGAGTGGCTGCTGGCGCCCACCGAAGGCGAGACGTGCTGGCAGGTTCAGCTGCCGGTGACGCTGGTTACCCGCCATTCCAGCGCGCGCCGCGCGCCGCAGCAGGCCGAACGCGAGGATCTGGCGCAGCAGCTCAGAAGCCTGGCTCTCCTGGCCGAGCAGCTTGTCCGCAAATAAGACTTTTGTGATCGGACTCGCTAGCCTGCGATTGAATGCTTTACCGTCGCAGAATGCCAGGGCATGTTAACCAAAATTGTGAGCGCTTCGCAAAGAGGTTACTATGTCCAACACATCCCCGCTGACCCTCAGCGACATTCTGGCCCGTCGGGACTGGGAAAACCCCGGCGTTACCCAGTGGAACCGCCTGCCCGCACACGCGCCGTTAGACAGCTGGCGTAATGAATCTTCCGCCAGGGATGACGCTGGATCTATCAGCAGGCGCTCTCTTAACGGGATGTGGCGATTTAGCTATTTTTCTTCACCCGAGCGGGTTCCTGAGGCATGGGTCAGCGAAGATTGCGCGGATGCCGTCGCGATGCCCGTGCCGTCGAACTGGCAGATGCAGGGGTTCGACACGCCTGTCTACACCAATGTCACCTATCCCATCCCCGTTAACCCACCTTTTGTGCCGCAGGAAAACCCGACAGGTTGTTACTCGCTCACATTTGACGTTGATGACGCCTGGCTTCAGCGTGGGCAAACCCGAATTATTTTTGACGGCGTGAACTCGGCATTCCATCTGTGGTGCAACGGGCAGTGGATAGGCTATTCCCAGGACAGTCGATTGCCCGCCGAGTTTGACCTCTCGGCGGCATTACGCCCCGGGCAGAACCGCCTGGCGGTCATGGTCTTGCGCTGGTGCGACGGCAGCTATCTGGAAGATCAGGACATGTGGCGCATGAGCGGCATTTTCCGCGATGTCTCCCTGCTGCATAAGCCGGAGACGCACATTGCGGATTTTCACGTGGTCACCGATCTGAATGCGGAGCTGGACCGCGCGGTGTTGAACGTTGATGTCGCGCTGGCAGGCGCAGACTACACGGAATGCGAGGTGGCGATCACGCTGTGGCGCAACGGTGAGCGGTGTGGCAGTACTACCCAACGGCCCGGATCTGCCATTGTGGACGAGCGCGGCAACTGGGCCGAGCGGTTAACGGCGGCGATCCCGGTTACAGCCCCCGCGTTATGGAGTGCAGAAACCCCGGAACTCTATCGTCTGACGATCGCGCTTTTGGATGCGCAGGGCAACGTGCTGGAGACGGAGGCCTGCGATGTCGGCTTCCGCCGGATTGAAATCAGCAACGGCCTGCTGAAGCTCAACGGTAAACCGCTGCTGATCCGCGGGGTTAACCGGCACGAGCATCATCCGGAAAACGGCCAGGTGATGGACGAAGCGACGATGCGCCGCGATATCGAGATCATGAAGCAGCACAACTTCAACGCCGTGCGCTGCTCGCACTACCCGAACCATCCGCTGTGGTACCGGCTTTGCGATCGCTACGGACTGTACGTCGTTGACGAGGCCAATATCGAAACCCATGGCATGGTGCCGATGAGCCGCCTTGCTGACGATCCGCGCTGGCTGCCCGCCATGAGCGAGCGCGTGACCCGCATGGTGCAGCGCGATCGTAATCATCCCTCAATTATCATCTGGTCGCTGGGCAATGAGTCCGGCCACGGCGCAAACCACGACGCACTGTACCGCTGGCTGAAATCCACGGATCCGACGCGTCCGGTGCAGTATGAAGGCGGCGGCGCGAACACGGCGGCGACCGATATTGTCTGTCCGATGTATGCCCGGGTCGATCAGGATCAACCCTTCCCGGCGGTGCCTAAATGGTCAATCAAGAAATGGATCGGCATGCCGGATGAAACGCGTCCGCTGATCCTCTGCGAATACGCCCACGCGATGGGAAACAGCTTCGGCGGATTCGCGAAATACTGGCAGGCGTTTCGCAGCCATCCTCGCCTGCAGGGGGGATTTGTCTGGGACTGGGTCGATCAGGCCCTGACGAAACAGGACGAAGAGGGCAATACGTTCTGGGCATACGGCGGGGACTTTGGCGATAAGCCAAACGACCGACAGTTCTGCCTCAACGGCCTGGTCTTCCCCGATCGTACGCCGCACCCGGCGCTGTTCGAGGCGCAGCGCGCGCAGCAGTTCTTCAGCTTTACGCGGGTCAGCACCTCTCCGCTGGTGATTGAGGTGCAAAGCGGGTACCTGTTCCGCCATACCGATAACGAAGTGCTGAGCTGGACGGTTGCCCGGGATGGGAAGGTACTGGCTTCGGGCGAGGTGACGCTGGCGATAGCCCCTGAAGGTGTTCAGCGTCTGGAGATCGCTCTGCCGGAATTGAAAGCCGAGCCGGGGGAAGTCTGGCTGAATGTTGAAGTGCGCCAGCCGCGGGCAACGCCGTGGTCACCGGCTGACCATCGCTGCGCGTGGGAGCAGTGGCTGCTTCCGTCTCCGCTGTTTGTCGCACCGCCAGCCTCTACGGGCGAGCCGCCGGTTTTAACGCAAAACGACCGCATCCTGGCGATCGCGCATGGTCAACAGCGCTGGCAATTCGATCGCGCAACCGGAAACCTGGCTCAATGGTGGCGAAATGGCGTGGAAACGCTGATGTCGCCTCTGACGGATAACGTCAGCCGTGCGCCGCTGGACAATGATATTGGGGTGAGTGAAGCGACGAAGATCGATCCGCATGCATGGGTTGAGCGCTGGAAAGCGGCGGGCATGTACGATCTCACCTCGCGCGTTCTGTACTGTGAGGCAGCGCAGCACGCAGACAAGGTGGTGGTCACAACCCAGCACGTCCTTGAGTATCGCGGCAACGCGCTGTTTCTGAGTCGTAAAACCTGGCGGGTGGACGATCGGGGAGTTCTGCACGGCGACATTCAGGTGGATATTGCGTCTGATATCCCGGAACCCGCGCGCGTTGGCCTGAGCGTTCATCTCGCCGAAACGCCGGAAAACGTGTCCTGGCTTGGGCTGGGGCCGCATGAAAACTATCCGGACAGAAAGCTGGCGGCGCAGCAGGGGCGCTGGACATTACCCCTGGCGGAGATGCATACGCCGTATATCTTCCCGACGGAAAATGGTTTGCGCTGTGATACGCGGGAGCTGGCGCTGGGAACGCATCAGCTGAACGGCCGGTTCCATTTCTCGGTGAGCCGCTACGGCCAGCAGCAGCTGCGGGAGACAACCCATCACCATCTGCTGCGCAAAGAGCCGGGATGCTGGCTCAATCTCGATGCGTTCCATATGGGCGTGGGCGGCGACGACTCCTGGAGCCCCAGCGTCTCGCCGGAATTCCTCCTGCAGACACGCCAGCTTCGCTATACCTTCAGCTGGCAGCAGAACCCTTAACTGACCCTGGAGATGCGGCCACAGAGTGTGGCCGCAGGCTTACGCCAGAATGCCGCTCAGGCCATGCAGGCTCATATAAATCCCTACCACGGTAATCAGCGCAGCGGAGATCCACGGTGCTTTACGGGAGAATTCGCTAAACCCGGGCCAGCGTTTGGTCGCGTGCTTGAGGCTCAAGGCGGCAATCGCGCCGGAAGCGACAAGCGTTAACGCCAGACCAATGCTAAAGCTGAACACCAGCGTCGCGCCGAGGGCGAAATGCTTCAGCTGCAGGCAGATCAGCAGAACGGTAATGGACGCCGGGCAGGGGATAAGCCCGCCGGTGAGGCCAAACATCACGATCTGTCCGGTGGTGACGTTTTGGCCGCTGAAGCGCCGGTTAATATCCTGCGCATGCGCGCGCTGGTGGGCGTCCTGCCACTCTTCTTCAACCAGCGGGTGTTCGTGGTGGTGATGTTCATGATGATGGCCATGGTCATGGTCATGGTGGTGGTGATGATCATGGTCGTGATGATGATCGTGTGGCTGGCTCTCTTTCCAGGTTCGCCACGCCATCCACAGGGCGATCGCAACGATCAATACCCCTGAGATCAGCTGGAACCAGGGTTCAGACGTATGCGCATCCCATCCCCGACCAAACCATAAACCCGCCATGGCGATAATCCAGACTACTGCCGTATGCGAAAGCGTAGCGGCCAGGCCGAGCAGGACCGCCTGTTTCAGCGTGCCGCGGATAGCCACGATAAAGGCGGCCATCATGGTTTTTGAGTGACCCGGCTCCAGGCCATGTAGTGCACCGAGCAGGATAGCGCTGGGAACAAACAGCCAGGCATTACCCTGCTGCAGAAGTGAGGCGAAATCGTTCATTGAAATTTCCGGAGTGGAAGCGTGCGCAAATAGTACTCCCCCCCAGTAGCTTAATACTACCCCCCAGTAGAAAAATACTCAGGGGGAGTAGAGCGTGATATGCTCTAAAAGCCAAAACTGAGGGAGACAGAGATGTCACATACCGTTCGCGACAAGAAGATGTTACTGACTCGCCTGAAGAAAATTCAGGGGCAGAGCACCGCGCTCGAAAAAATGCTCAACAGCGAACACGAATGCGCCGAGGTGTTACAGCAGCTGGCGGCGATCCGTGGAGCGGTCAACGGCATGATGATGCAGGTGATTGAAGGGCACCTTACCGATCACGTGGTGAAAGAGCCCGAAGAGGCGCAGCGTGAAGCCGATCTTGGCGTGGTGCTGCAGGTGATGAAATCCTACCTTAAGTAGCGTGCGTGCCGAGGTTATTCTCTGCCCAAAGAATAAATTCCGTCTTTGGTAGCGCTTTGCTGTAGTACCAGCCCTGTCCGTACTGCACGCCGTGCTGGTGCAGCCAGGCGAGCTGCCCGGCGGTCTCGACGCCTTCCGCCACCATCGCCAGCTTCAGAGACTTCGCCATTTCAATAATGTGCGGCGTCACGTTTTTATACTCCAGCGCATCCACGAACGATTTATCAATTTTTAGCGTGTCGACATCCAGATCCTGCAGATAGCTCAGGCTGGAATAGCCCGTACCAAAATCATCAATATAGACAGGGTGCCCCGAACGGCGGAATGCGGCGATAGCCGGCGCGCTGATTTTGGGATCGGCAAAGCCGCGCTCGGTAACCTCAAGGGCGATTTGGCCTGGGTGGACCTTCCATTTGTTCAGCAAGTGACTCAGCAGCGGCGGCAGCGTGCCGGAGGTCAAATCGGCGGGCGCGAGGTTGATGGAGATATGCTGATCGGGGTGAAGATGCAGCCAGCTGCCCATATCCTCGAACACCTTTTCGATAACGAGCTGCGTCAGCTGGGAGATAAGCCCGGTTTGCTCAGCAAGGGGAATAAAAATATCAGGCGAGAGGCTGCTTCCGTCCGGCTGCGGCCAGCGCGTCAGCGCCTCTGCGCCGACAATTTTTCCGCTACACAGCGCCACGATGGGCTGATAGTGAACCACAAAATCGCGGCTGTTAATGGCGTCGAGCAGGCGGTTGCGCGGCGACTGGATGCGACGCAGTATCCGCAGGACAAAGAGCGCGGCAAGCAGGCTTATCAGGATGCCGAAGGGCAGCCACAAAAGCAGCTGCCGGTGCCAGGTTTCAGCCAGCGGTTTGAGCGTAGCCCATGCAACGACGGTAAACCCCAGTTCAGGGACGGGCTTCATAACGTACATTGAACCATCGTACTGTATGCTGGTCATCTCCTGACCCATGATCATGTCACGGATATGCGGATCGAGCGTATTGCTGCTGGCAAAGATGCGGCGTGTGGTATTTCCTACCAGGGCAGCATCAATCGCTATCTCGCCGAAGGGGATCACATCCACAAGCGAGGCCGGATCGACCAGGACAAGATAGTGACCTTGCCCCAGTACGGCCATGTAGCGATGAAACCCCAGATCGTTTTGCGTGGTCAGCCATGCGCTGTAACCATCTTCGGTAACGCGCATCGGCGGGGGGAAAGGGGCGGCATGGCTGGTTTGTTCAAGAGAGGAGCAGAGTGGCCTGAGGTTGTCGATATAAATCACTTCCTGCACATATCGCCACGAGAAAGCGACCCGTCGCATCTCCCTTAACTGCAGGGGGCTGCACGGCACGCCCTCAAAGGCCTGCAGATGATTGAGCGCTTCCTTCGCCTGATCCACGACCTTGTCGGTACGTATCAGCACGCGTGAGGCATAGTTATCCAGCGCATCGACAAATTTATCTTCCGCCTGACGATGAGCCAGCCAGATGCTCAGGCAAATGGGGACCAGCACGGAAAAGATAAGTATGCCAGTCACCAGACTGACCAGATGTCGGGTTTTCATGCTGTCGTTTCCTTCCTCGTATACCCGTTCCTGAGCACTGAGTTCCCTGCCTGAAGAGAAAGATTTTACCGCGAAATGATATAGTTATAGCACGTGGGTGGCGTGGTTTTCATTTTATCTCAGGTAAACCAGAAAATATCGTCAGAAGGAAGGGGTTGTTTTTTTAACCTGGCCTGGATATTATTTTGTTATGTTATAACAAAACACAAAGGATTTACGATGAAACCAAATATCCATCCAGCGTATCGCACCGTGGTATTCCACGACACCAGCGCGAATGAATACTTCAAAGTCGGCTCAACCATTAAGACCGACCGCGAAATTGAACTCGACGGTGAAACGTATCCATACATCACCATCGAGGTTTCTTCAAAATCGCACCCGTTTTATACCGGTAAGCAGAAAACGTTCTCCACGGACGGCAGCGCAGCGCGCTTCCGCAAGCGTTTTGGCGGTTTTCTCAATGCGAAGCGGGGCTAACCATGCAGGTACTTAACTCATTGCGCAGTGCAAAACAGCGTCACCCGGATTGCCAGATAGTCAAACGCAAGGGACGCCTGTACGTGATTTGTAAATCCAATCCGCGCTTTAAGGCGGTGCAGGGCCGTAAAAAAAGACGCTAAACGCGCGTTTCTCGCCAGCTTTCCAGGGATCTTTTCTGTTTGCCATCGGCAGTAAAATTGTCGGTGGCAAGCCAGCTTTCAAAGGCGTTTGCCAGCGCCGGCCACTCTTTGTCGAGAATCGAAAACCAGTCGGTATCCCGGTTATGACCTTTTATGACCAGCGCCTGACGAAAACGCCCCTCAAACTGAAAACCCAGGCGCAGGGCGGCTTTGCGGGAAGGTTCGTTCAGGCTATTGCACTTCCACTCATAACGCCGGTAGCCCAGGGTATCGAACACATACCGCATCAGCAGATATTGCGCCTCTGTCGACATGGGCGTGCGGCTTAACAGGGGAGAGAAGTGAACGTGCCCCACCTCCACGACCCCATTTTTAGGATCGATCCGCATCAGGGACAGCGTCCCGACCGGAGACCGGGTCTGGTTATCGATAACGGTAAAGTGTATGGGGTCGGATAACTCGCTTACGTTCGCCACCCATTCGGCAAATTCCTCTGCGGTAGCGTCGGGTTCACGTAGCAGCCACGTCCAGCTGCGCGTATCTTCAGCGAGGGAATAGGCGGAAAACAGCGCGTTGGCATGCTCCACGCGCAGCGGTTCAAGCCGACAATAGCGTCCCTGAAGCACGACCCGGGACGGGTGCTGACGAGGCTGCCAGTTGCTAAGCGCTTCGCCTACTGGCTGTCCGAACTGATTGAATGTCTTCATCTTAATTTCCGTGACGTTGAAAAGAGTTCCAGACTAGTGAATTGCTGGTTCCTTAAAAAGAACCACTGCGCTATGTTTTGATGGTGCCACGAGGAGGTGAGATGAATATACCGGGTGATGAATTTTATACCTTGCTCAATGCTGCCCTGCAAAAACGTGGGAAAGAGACGCGCCAGCGCGCGCTTTATCTTGCGTTACGGGAGGCCATACTGTGCGGAAGGCTACTGTCCGGCAGCCAGCTTCCCGGTTCGCGAACGCTGGCTCAGCAGCTCTCCCTTTCCCGCAATACCGTCAATGCGGCGCTGGACCAGCTCACGCTGGAAGGGTATTTGCAGCGTAACCGCCAGGGAACGCGGGTGGCACAGCTCGCTCACCGCTCTGTCGCCCGGACATTGCCGGACCCTGCCATCAGGCTCGCCCGGCGGGTCGGCCTGCTGCCAGCGCCCGTGCCCCGGGACACGCCGGTGCTGGCGTTTACCCCGGGAACCCCGGCTATCAACTATTTTCCGCTACCGCTGTGGCGGCGATTGTACGATCGCGTGATGCGCGAGGAGGGAAGTGCCCTGCTAGGGTATGGCGACCCGGCCGGTGAACCGTCGCTGCGGGCAGCGATTGCCCGACACCTCGCCCTGTCCCGCGGTATCGACTGCGACGCCAGCCAGATAGTGATAACGGAAGGGGCGCTTGAGGGGGTTAACCTGTGCACCATGCTGTTGAGTGAGCCTGGCGATGTCGGGTGGGTGGAAAACCCCGGCTATAGCGGGGCAAAGAGCGCGTTTGTTAAAACAGGCCTGACCATGACGGGAATCCCTGTTGATGACGAGGGAATGTGCTGGGAAGGACGGGATGCGCCTGCTCCCTCGCTGATTTTTACCTCACCTTCGCACCAGTTCCCCTACGGAAGCGTGCTCAGTGCCCGGCGACGTCTGGCGCTACTGGAACTGGCCCGGCAGCAGAACGCGTGGATCATAGAAGACGATTACGACAGCGAATTCCGTTATGCCGGTGAGCCTGTGCCCGCGATGCTGGGGATGGTCAACAACGCGCCCGTGGTTTATCTGGGAACATTCAGTAAAACGCTGTTTCCGTCGCTCAGAATGGGGTTCATGGTCTTGCCGCCAGCGCTGGCGAAAGCGGCTCGCCCGGCCATCGGCTCGCTGTTGCGGGGCGGGCATCGTGCCGAACAGCGTACGCTGGCGCTGTTCATTGAAGAAGGCCACTATGCCCGTCATCTTGCCGCCATGCGTCGGCTCTATCGTAAGCGATACCGCCAGCTGCGGGAGGTGCTGGGGGCAGAGCTTCACACGCCGCACCGTATACTGGCCGGTGAAGGCGGGATGCATCTGACGCTGGCGATAGACGATATTGACGATCAGACGCTGGTGGCGCAGGCGAGGGCGTTTCAGCTGGCACCCGCTGCACTGAGCGGGTATTACCTTGGGGCGAAGCAGGGGCAAACCGGTCTGGTTTTAGGTTACGGCAACACCTCTGCTTCGCAGTTTTCGCCGGGGATCCGGCGTCTGCAGGCGTTAATTACGCAGCAGCAGGGCGCGAAAGGGTAAAGACATCATAGAAAGAGAGCTGGCCTTTGGTGGAGACCATTTTTTGCAGCTTCTCTTTTTGCGCTGTTTCAACGGCCGGAGAGTGCATGATGCTGTCGATCAGCTCCGTGGGCACGAAACGTGTGTTATACCATTCACCGTTGTAGCAGACCCGAAAATCGAGAACGTCGATATCTTCGTAACGGTAGCGCGGATTCACGTCGAAAAAGAAAAAGGCGTTAAAGACCACAAACAGCACAACCAGCAGCCAGACGGAGTCCACCAGCGTTTCGGACTTCAGCATCACAATCAGCGTCGCCAGCCAGGCAGCATACATGGCGACAAACAGTCCAGGATGTTTGCGAATAAAGCTAATGCTAAAGCGCGGGCGATTGTCGCGCTTTTCGCGGAGGTTAAGATCGTCGATGGTGGCGGTAAGCAGGCGCTGTATCTCGGTCATTTTTTGCCTTCATAAGAGTTGACAATACAGGGTGTCTGCCAATTTTAGGGGAGCCATCGGGTTGAAAAAAGTAACAGTCAGGCGCTAAAAGACCATAACAGTTGGCTCCCCGCGCCCTTATAAAGTTTTGATGATTTTTGCCGGATTGCCGCCCACGACGACGTTAGCCGGGACGTCTTTTGTCACCACGGCGCCGGAGGCCACCACCACATTATCACCGATCGTGACGCCGGGGTTAATGACCGCCCGGCCACCAATCCAGACATTATTCCCAATGTTGACCGGTTTCCCAAACTCCACGCCGCTGTTCCGTTCCTCTGCATCCAGCGGGTGGGTGGCCGTATAAATGTGCACACCCGGCGCGAGCATGCAGTTATCGCCGATGCGAACAGGGCAGACATCCAGCATCACGCAGTCGAAGTTCGCGTAAAAGTTTTTGCCAAGATAAATATTGTATCCGTAGTCGCAGCGGAAGCTCGGTTCTATATAAGCGCCTTCGCTTTGCCCCAGAAGTTCCGCCAGGATATTCTGGCGTTCTGTTTTTTCATCGGGCGCGGTGTGGTTATAGCGGTAAACCAGATGGCGGGCCCGCAGTCGGTCGGCCCGTAACGTCTCATCGCCGGGGCGATAATGTTCACCGGCAATCATCTTCTGTTTTTCTACGCTCATAGGAAACCTCTCTGGAAATGATTACCGCAGGGTAATCGGAACAGGTCGAGAGGGGAACGTTCCCGAAAAGCCGATGTGACTGTCGTCACAACATTGTTGCTGATGAACACGTTTTACACGGAGACCTGGCCTGGGCACAGGGAACATAACGGGATAGGTAAAAAACTCAGAACGTGGCGTAGAACTCTACAGACACCCTTCAAAGATTAACGGACAAATTTCCATACAGAAGTAGGGATTTTGTCATACAACTTATTCATGGTCAGCTCAGCAAGACGATGGTCAGCGGCTGAATAAAATACGGCCAGTTCATTATCAGAAAGCTCGTATTTATTCTTTTCAATCACGCGTTCGAGGGTGTCAATTGACTGACAACGTCGTAAGCGCATCAAATAATCGATTTTTGTGAGTGGTTTATCAGACATAAATTCACCTTAGTAATTGTAATAATTTTAACAGGAAAGGCTAACCGGGTTAGCTCTGCTCACGTTGACGAAACAGCGGAATAGCCGGTTTCCCGATTTACGCCATTTTTGCAAATCCTGGGCGTTAATGCCGTAACTACTGAACAACATAAAGGTGTCGTCCAGGTATTCATCAATTTGCTCAATGAGCTTATTATCTTCATTGTACTTAATTTTATAATTAAGTGCGAAGGTTGCGATATGCTCTATCAGCTCATTCAACTGTAAATTGATGGCAGACGTTGGGTCGTTTACCCAGCCATGGTTGCTTTCATCAAGGTTGGCAAGGCAGTCATGGTACAAGGATTCGCAGAGAAATTTCAACTGCGCGATATCATGCCTTTTTGGCGAGTACTCGTCCATAGCGCATCCCCTTCTGAGTGATTTCTTACTCACCGAACATCATTGTCGGGATGGATACAACTGACTTAGCTACATGAGTGCTGTGTTCCTGATAACCTAACTATAAGCCACTCCTTCCTGGATTTCATCGCGCTATTACGAAAAATTACAAATAAAACCGTAGACTGCGAGCATGTACGCAATGTTCCACCCTGGACACCCCTTTTTTATCCAAATTAACGCGCTGTTTTATCGCTTCCTTACGTTTCATTGGCTTAGCAAAAATGGCGAGAAAAGTTCAGATTCGAACTCCACGTTGTCAGAACTTCTTATTAGGAATATTCCTAATAGCTTAAGCGGGGAAATGAAATTAAAAAAATCCTGAATTCACCGATTAAGTTATCAGTTAATTATGATATGTCTAATTAAGATGGCAGAAAATAAATTGAATCACAATAAGCGTAATTTATGATTTTTTCTGAAAATGAAAAAGGCCGCTAATGCGGCCTTTTTATCATGTGAAACCGGTATCAGTGAGGTTCTACCGAATGCGCGTGTTCAACATCTTCATTCTTACGGCTGAAGCGGCGGCGAACCACCACGAAGAACACCGGTACGAAGAAGATAGCGAGTACGGTTGCGGTGATCATACCCCCCATAACGCCCGTACCGACCGCGTTCTGCGCACCGGAGCCCGCACCGGAGCTGATAACCAGCGGCAGTACGCCGAGGATAAACGCCAGTGACGTCATCAGGATTGGGCGCAGACGCATACGAACAGCCTCAAGCGTCGCCTCAATCAGACCTTTGCCTTCTTTCTCCATCAGATCTTTGGCGAATTCAACGATAAGTATCGCATTCTTCGCCGACAAGCCAATGGTTGTCAGCAGGCCTACCTGGAAGTACACGTCGTTGGTCAGTCCGCGGAACGTTGCCGCAAGCAGCGCACCGATAACCCCGAGCGGTACCACCAGCATAACGGAGAACGGAATTGACCAGCTCTCATACAGCGCTGCCAGACACAGGAAGACGACGATCAGTGAAATCGCGTACAGGGCAGGGGCCTGGTTACCGGACAGACGCTCCTGATAGGACATCCCGGTCCAGTCGTAGCCAACACCCGAAGGCAGTTTGCTCGCCAGCTCTTCCATCAGGTTCATGGCTTCACCGGTGCTTCGGCCCGGCGCAGCCTGACCCAGGATCTCCATTGATGGCAGACCATTATAGCGTTCCAGACGCGGCGAACCGTATTCCCAGCGTGACGTTGAGAATGCCGAGAACGGTACCATCTGACCATTGCTGCCGCGCACGAACCAGCTGTTGATATCGTTTGGCAACATACGGTACTGTGCCTCGGACATCACGTACACTTTCTTCACGCGACCGCGGTCGATGAAGTCGTTAACGTAGCTACCGCCCCAGGCGGCGCCCAGCGTGGTATTGATGTCACTGATGGACACGCCCAGCGCCTGAGCTTTCTCCTGGTCGATGTCGATTTTGTACTGCGGCGTATCTTCCAGGCCGTTTGGACGCACGCCGACCAGCAGGTCAGGGTGCTTAGCCACTTCGCCAAACAGCTGGTTACGCGCCTGCGTCAGTTTTTCGTGACCCAGACCGCCCTGGTCAATCAGCTGGAAGTCGAAGCCGGTCGCGGTACCCAGTTCAACAATCGCCGGCAGGTTGAAGGCGAACACCATCGCATCTTTAATCTGCGAGAAGGTGCCCATCGCACGGCCGGTAATGGCTTCAACCTTGTTCTCTTTGCCCGGACGTTCAGACCAGTCTTTCAGAGAAACGAAGGCGATACCGGTGTTCTGACCACGACCCGCAAAGCCAAAGCCGTTAACCGCAAACACGGATTCAACGTTGTCTTTCTCTTTGGTGAGGTAGTAGTCCGTCACTTCGTCCAGCACTTTCTGGGTACGCTCTTGCGACGCACCCGCAGGAAGCTGTGCCATCGTCAGGAACACGCCCTGGTCTTCATCCGGCAGGAACGAGCTTGGCAGACGAACGAACAGAATCGCCATCCCCGCCACGATGATGATATAGAGCAGCAGGTAACGACCGGTGCTGCGCAGGATGTTGCCCACGCTGTCGGTGTAGTGATGCGTGCTCTTATCAAACATGCGGTTAAACCAGCCGAAGAACCCTTTATGCTCGCCATGACCGCCTTTCTGAATCGGCTTCAGCATGGTGGCACACAGCGCAGGCGTCAGGATCAATGCGACCAGTACCGACAGCGCCATCGCGGAAACGATGGTGATCGAGAACTGACGGTAAATCGCACCGGTAGAGCCGCCGAAGAAGGCCATCGGGATAAATACCGCAGACAGTACCATCGCGATACCCACCAGCGCGCCCTGGATCTGGCCCATTGATTTACGGGTAGCTTCCTTCGGCGGCAGACCTTCTTCCGCCATCACGCGCTCGACGTTCTCTACCACGACGATGGCGTCATCCACCAGCAGGCCGATGGCAAGCACCATCCCGAACATCGTCAGGGTGTTTATCGAGAAGCCAAAGGCCGCGAGGATGGCAAAGGTCCCCAGCAGAACGACCGGAACGGCGATGGTTGGGATCAGCGTCGCGCGGAAGTTTTGCAGGAACAGATACATGACCAGGAACACCAGGATGATCGCTTCTGCCAGCGTTTTAACCACTTCGTGAATCGAAATTTTAACGAATGGCGTGGTGTCGTACGGATAAACGATCTTCAGGCCTGACGGGAAGTACGGTTCCATTTTCTTCAGTTCTGCACGGATCGCCGTGGCGGTATCCAGGGCATTCGCGCCTGTCGCCAGTTTGATACCCAGACCTGAAGCCGGTTTACCGTTGAACTTCGCGATGATGTCGTAGTTCTCACCGCCCAGCTCGACTTTCGCCACGTCGCGCAGGCGAACCTGCGAGCCGTCCTGATTCACTTTCAGCAGAATTTTGCTGAACTCATCCGCGGAGGTCAGACGGGTTTGCGCGATGATCGAGGCGTTAAGCTGCTGGCCCTTCACCGGCGGCGTACCGCCTAACTGACCGGCTGCCACCTGGGCGTTCTGCGCTTTAATGGCGTTAATCACGTCAACCGGCGTCAGCTGGAAGTTGTTCAGCTTGTTCGGATCCATCCAGATACGCATTGCGTACTGAGAACCGAACAGCTGCACGTCACCCACACCGGACGTACGGCTGATGGCGTCCTTCATGTTGGCGCCCACGTAGTCGGAAATATCCTCCTGCGTCATGGTGCCGTTGGTGTTGATAACGCCGACAACCATCAGGAAGCTACTGGACGATTTCTCGACGCTCACGCCCTGCTGTTGTACTTCCTGCGGCAGCAGCGGCATCGCCAGCTGCAGTTTGTTCTGCACCTGAACCTGCGCAATGTCAGCATCCGTACCTGACTCGAAGGTCAGGGTGATCTGAACTGTACCGGTAGAGTCACTGTTTGAGGACATGTACATCAGGTTATCGATACCGTTCATGTTCTGTTCGATAACCTGAGTGACGGTGTCCTGCACCGTTTTTGCATCAGCTCCTGGGTAGGTTGCGGAAATCGTCACCGCCGGTGGCGCAATCGTTGGATATTGCGCGACAGGCAGCTTCAGGATCGCAAGTCCCCCGGCCAGCATGATGATAATGGCGATCACCCACGCAAATATGGGGCGATCGATAAAGAAATTAGGCATGTCTTAACGGCTCCTGTTTAAGTTAAGACTTGGTTTGTTCTGACTGGCCAGCGGCCGAAGCTTGTTGTTTATCGTCAGATTTCACTTCCTGTGCTTTAACCTGCGCGCCAGGACGAACTTTTTGCAAACCAGTAACAATCACGCGATCGCCATCTTTCAGACCTTCCGTCACCAGCCATTTATCCCCAATCGCCTGGGTGGCGGTGATATTGCGCATTTCGACTTTGTTATCAGCCCCAACAACCAGTGCGCTCGCATCGCCGCGTGGCGTACGGGTCACACCCTGCTGTGGAACCAGAAGGGCGGTTGGATTCGTTCCTTCTTCCAGACGTGCGCGAACGAACATACCTGGCAGCAGATTTTTGTCAGGGTTCGGGAAAATCGCACGTAAGGTGATGGAACCGGTGGTCTGGTCGACCGTCACGTCAGAGAATTCCAGCGTCCCTTCCTGCGGGAACTTGATACCGTCGTTGGTAATCAGCTCCACTTTGGCTTTGCCGTTTTCCTGTTTCAGGGTGCCGTTAGCCAGCTCCTGTTTCAGGCGCAGGAAATCATTGCTGGACTGCGTGACGTCAACATAGATCGGATCGAGCTGCTGCACGGTCGCCAGCGCAGTGGTCTGACCGTTCTGCACTAGAGCCCCTTCCGTGACGGAAGATTTACCAATACGACCGCTGATAGGGGAGGTCACTTTGGTATAGGCCAGGTTAATGCGCGCGGTTTCGACGGCCGCTTTGGCTGCCACCACGGCGGCGTTAGCCTGCTGGGCATCCGCCAGGGCGGTATCGTAATCCTGCTGACTGATGTACTTGGTACCGAGCAGTTTTTGATAGCGGTTCAGCGTCAGCTGGGCAATTTTAGCCGCGGCCTGTGCTTTAGCCAGATCGCCTTTCGCGCTTTCATAAGACGCCTGATAGGTTGCGGGATCAATCTGATACAGAGACTCACCGGCCTGCACATCACCGCCTTCGGTGAAGTTGCGTTTCAGGATAATGCCGCTAACCTGAGGACGCACTTCCGCAATGCGGTAAGCATTTGTACGGCCGGGTAATTCGGTGGTGATTTGTAGAGGTTCAGATTTGAGCGTCACAACGCCTACTTCTGGCGCCTGCTGAGCTCCTTGTTGAGCCGGTTTGTCGTCACATCCTGTTAGCGCTAAGCTGCCTGAAAGCATCAGAACGACCGCCAGAGGCGTTAACCCTCTGTTTTTGTTCATATGTAAACCTCGAGTGTCCGATTTCAAATTGATCAAGGGTCCTGAGTCTAAAACCCATTGCTGCGTTTATATTATCGTCATGCTATGGTACATACATTCACAAATGTATGTAAATCTGACTCCTGTAAATTCACTCACCTATGGCACGAAAAACTAAACAACAAGCGCTGGAAACCCGACAACATATTCTGGATGTGGCGATACGTTTGTTCTCGCAGCAAGGTGTTTCAGCAACCTCGCTGGCGCAAATTGCTCAGGCCGCCGGTGTGACGCGAGGAGCGATTTACTGGCATTTTAAAAACAAGTCAGATCTGTTCAGTGAAATCTGGGAGCTTTCAGAGTCCAGCATTAGCGATCTCGAGAGTGAGTATCGGGCAAAATTCCCAGACGATCCACTCTCAGTATTGAGAGAAATATTAGTATATATCCTTGAAGCAACGGTAGTTGAAGAACGTCGCAGATTAATGATGGAGATTATTTTTCATAAATGCGAGTTCGTGGGCGAGATGGCGGTCGTGCAGCAGGCGCAACGAAGCCTCAGTCTGGAAAGCTATGACCGTATTGAGCACAACCTGAACCTCTGTATGGAGGCAAAACTACTACCTGCCAATCTGTTGACCCGTCGGGCGGCGATTCTGATGCGCAGCTACATTTCTGGTCTGATGGAAAACTGGCTTTTTGCACCGCAATCGTTTGATCTTAAAGCGGAAGCTCGCAGCTACGTGGCGATTTTACTGGAAATGCTACAGCTTAGCCCGACGCTGCGCAGTGACGCGCCTTCGCTAACGGCCTGACCCCTTTCCAGGATTTATCTCAGAGGCTTACGTTCGCGCTATTCTGCATCTGACGAGCGTGATATTCTTCACGCCGGACTATTTTCGGTCATCTTCTGACATCATTCACAACTATGCTGCCCATCAATCGCTCGCAACATCCTGTTTTTGCATTGCTCTTTGCGATGCTGTTTTTCTTCGCCACGGCGCCGCTGACCTGGGCCCGCGCCGATAACAGCAACGATATTCCCACGCGTGCTGACGTTCAGTCGCAACTCGACACGCTGAACAAACAAAAAGAACTCTCTCCTCAGGAAAAACTGACGCAGCAGGATCTGACGGAAACGCTGGAAACGCTGGATAAAATTGAACGCGTTAAGGCTGAAACCGCACAGCTTCGTCAGAAGGTGGCGCAGGCCCCTGAAAACATGCGCAAAGCGACGGAGTCGCTGAATGCCCTGAGTGACGTTGATAACGACAACGAAACGCGCAAAACGCTCGCCACGCTCTCCTTACGCCAGCTGGAATCGCGCGTCGCCCAGTTGCTCGACGATCTGCAAACCGCGCAGTCCGATCTCGCGACCTACAACAGCCAGCTTGTCTCCCTGCAAACCCAGCCCGAGCGCGTGCAAAATGCGATGTATACCGCGTCTCAGCAGCTGCAGCAGATCCGCAACCGCCTGAACGGCACGACGATGGGTGAAGGCACGCTGCGCCCGACGCAGCAAACCCTGCTGCTGGTTCAGCAGTCGTTGCTCAATGCGCAGATCGAACAGCAGCGTAAAAGCCTGGAAGGGAATACGGTGCTGCAGGACACTCTGCAGAAACAGCGTGATTACGTCACCGCGAACATTAATCGTCTGGAGCATCAGCTTCAGCTTTTGCAGGAGGCGGTTAACAGCAAACGCCTGACCCTGACGGAAAAAACCGCCCAGGAGGCCGTATCCCCTGACGAAACCGCCCGTATTCAGGCCAACCCGCTGGTAAAACAGGAGCTTGAGGCTAACCATCAGCTCAGCCAGCGCCTGATACTGGCGACGGAAAACGGCAACTCGCTGGTTCAGCAAAATATCAAGGTCAAAAACTGGCTGGATCGCGCCCTGCAGGCGGAACGCAACATCAAAGAGCAGATCGCGGTCCTGAAGGGCAGCCTCCTGCTGTCGCGTATTCTCTACCAGCAGCAGCAGACGCTTCCGTCCGCCGACGAGCTGGAGGACATGACCAACCGCATTGCGGATTTACGTCTGGAACAGTTTGACGTCAACCAGCAGCGCGATGCCCTTTTCCAGAGCGATACCTTTGTCGCCAAAATTGAAGAGGGACACTCCAGCGACGTGAACCCGGAAGTGCACGACGCGCTGCTCCAGGTCGTGGATATGCGTCGCGAGCTGCTGGACCAGCTCAATAAACAGCTGGGTAACCAGCTGATGATGGCCATTAACCTGCAAATCAACCAGCAGCAGCTGGTGAGCGTCTCGAAAAGTCTGCAGGAGATCCTGACCCAGCAGATTTTCTGGGTAAACAGCAACAAGCCGATGGACTGGGACTGGGTTAAATCCTTCCCTGAGACGCTGAAAACGCAGATTAAGAGCATGAAGATCACCGTAAACTGGGAGAAAGCCTGGCCTGCGGTAATGATTGCTTTTCTGGCCGGTTTGCCGCTGCTGCTGATTGCCGGTCTCATCCGCTGGCGTCTGGGCTGGCTGAAAAAATACCAGGCGAAGCTGGCCTCCGAAGTAGGGCAGCTGCGCAACGATAGCCAGCTCCATACGCCAAAAGCGATTCTGATTGACCTTATTCGCGCCCTGCCGGTGTGCCTGATTATTCTGGCTGTGGGTCTGATTCTGCTCACTATGCAGCTCAACGTCAGCGATCTGCTGTGGGCGTTCAGTAAAAAACTGGCGCTGTTCTGGCTGGTGTTTGGCCTGTGCTGGAAGGTACTGGAAAAAGACGGCGTGGCGGTGCGTCATTTCAACATGCCAGCGCAGCTGACCAGCCACTGGCGTCGTCAGATCGTGCGCATCAGCCTGGCGCTCCTGCCGCTGCACTTCTGGTCGGTTGTCTCTGAACTTTCCCCGCTGCATCTGATGGATGACGTGCTGGGCCAGCTGGTCATCCTGCTGAACCTGCTGCTGATTGCGATCCTGATGTGGCCGATGTGTCGCGACAGCTGGCGTGATAAAGAGTCCCACAATATTCGTCTGGCCACCGTGACGGTGCTGGCGATCATTCCGCTGGCGCTGATGGTGCTGACGGCAACGGGCTACTTCTATACCACGCTGCGCCTGTCCGGGCGCTGGATTGAAACGGTCTATCTGGTGATCGTCTGGAACCTGCTCTATCAGACCGTACTGCGCGGCCTGAGCGTGGCGGCACGCCGTATTGCCTATCGCCGCGCCATCGCGCGTCGTCAGCATCAGGTGAAAGAGGGGGCCGAAGGCGCTGAGCCGCAGGAAGAGCCGACCATCGCGCTGGAGCAGGTTAACCAGCAGACGCTGCGTATCACCATGCTGGTGATGATCGCCCTGTTTGCGGTGATGTTCTGGGCGATCTGGTCCGATCTTATTACCGTTTTCGCCTATCTCGACAGTATTACCCTCTGGCAATACAACGGAACCGAAGCCGGCGCGGCGGTCATGAAAAGCGTGACCATGGGCAGCCTGCTGTTTGCGCTGGTGTCGTCGATGGTCGCCTGGGCGCTGATCCGCAACCTGCCTGGCCTGCTCGAAGTGCTGCTCCTGTCACGTTTGAATCTTCGCCAGGGGGCGTCCTACGCCATCACCACGATCCTCAACTACGTCATCATCATTGTCGGAGCTATGACGGTCTTTGGCTCGCTTGGCGTCTCGTGGGATAAACTGCAGTGGCTGGCGGCGGCCCTCTCGGTCGGTCTTGGTTTTGGCCTGCAGGAGATCTTCGGTAACTTTGTGTCCGGCCTGATCATCCTGTTCGAACGTCCGGTACGTATCGGCGATACCGTCACCATCGGCACGTTCTCGGGAACGGTCAGCAAGATCCGCATTCGTGCCACCACCATCACCGACTTCGATCGCAAAGAGGTGATCATCCCGAACAAAGCGTTCGTCACCGAGCGTCTGATCAACTGGTCGCTTTCCGATACGGTGACGCGCGTGGTGATCCGCCTGGGCGTGGCCTATGGATCGGATCTGGATAAGGTGAAAGAGGTGCTGCTGAAGGCGGCGTCTGAACATCCGAAAGTGATGCACGATCCGGCTCCGGCGGTGTTCTTTACCACCTTTGGGCCGAGTACGCTTGATCACGAGCTGCGTTTATACGTGCGTGAACTGCGTGACCGCAGCTACACGGTGGATGAGCTTAACCGCTCTATCGATCGTCTGTGCCGTGAAAACGATATTAATATCGCCTTCAACCAGCTTGAGGTTCACCTGCGTAACGAGAAAGGTGATGAGCATACGGAAGTGAAGCGCGACATTAAGGGTGATGACCCGACTCCGGCTTAATCTATTTTCCCTCTCCCCTCTGGGGAGAGGGCAGGGTGAGGGGGAAGTTTCCCCTCAAAATCCCGCCGCACAATCTCCAGCGCCTTAAGCACCGTCTCGGCGGGGATCTCATGATTCTCCAGCAGCATAATCAAATCGACGGCCAGCTTGACCTCATCGGGTGCATTTTCCAGTGACATGGGTGTGGCTCCTGTTAACGGGTCAAACGTTCTATGACGCGTTCAATGTCATCCAGCGCCTGACGGCAGCGGACGATGCGTCCTTCCAGCGCGCTAATCTCGCGCATCAATAGCTGCTGCTCTTCCAGCGTTTCGCTGTTGTTCAGACGCACCTCGCGTTCACGCTTCATCTCAAACAGCCGGCGCTCAAACTCCTGGTTCTCGAGCCGCTTGCGCTGCCATTTGCCGAGCCCCGGCGAGGCGCTGTCCCAGGCGCGCAGCGGCCAGGCGGCGATTTCGCGATGCAGTGCGGTGATCTGCTCGGTGAGATGCTCTGCAAGCCACGCCACCTGTTCCTGTTGTTCATTCTCAACCGCATGGCGAAGCTCGTCGAGGTTCGTCTGCGCTTCAGCCAGGTAATCCTGAATGACGGTGCTGCGGGTACGAAAAAGCTGCCGGTCAAAGCGCGGCTTCAGCGTGGCGTGCCCCATCAGCGGCGTGGCCTGCGCCCGCAGAGCGATCAGCTGATTTTGCAGCCTCTCAAGAAGCAGTGCTGTTTTCAAGGCGCTCTCCAGTGGTAAAGTAGCCGTTCAGTTTGATAACGATTCGCATTATGCAGCGTACTATTTTAATCATCATTGGCTGGCTTGCGGTAGTGCTGGGCACGCTGGGTGTAGTATTACCCCTGCTGCCGACCACGCCGTTTATCCTGCTGGCGGCCTGGTGTTTCGCCCGCTCGTCGCCGCGTTTTCACCACTGGCTGCTCTACCGCTCATGGTTTGGCGGGTACTTACGCCACTGGCAAAAACACCGTGCCATGCCGCCAGGCGCCAAGCCGCGCGCGATCGCGGTGATCCTCATCACCTTCGCCATTTCATTATGGCTGGTGAAAATGATGTGGGTGCGGATCCTGCTGCTGATCATTCTCTCCTGCCTGCTTATCTTTATGTGGCGGATCCCCGTGGTTGATGAAAAGCAACAAAAGCACTGAAGCCTCATCATGGCTGTTGCAATTATCACGCGCAGCCAGTAAATTCGACCGTTTTCGAGCACAGGTGCGCCTGGTCAAAGGTTAAACAATTGTTGCCTTGGCCGACTCGTTGCGCGCTGTGAGTAACACTGTTTCATTTAGGCACAAACCGATGACCGCAACTGCACAGCAGCTTGAATATCTGAAAAACAGCATCAAAAGCATCCAGGACTACCCAAAGCCTGGCATTCTTTTCCGTGATGTCACCAGCTTGCTGGAAGACCCGAAAGCGTACGCACTCAGCATTGAACTGCTGGTCGAGCGTTACAAAAACGCCGGGATCACCAAAGTAGTAGGTACCGAAGCCCGTGGCTTCCTGTTTGGCGCACCGGTTGCGCTGGCAATGGGCGTGGGTTTTGTGCCGGTGCGTAAGCCGCGCAAACTGCCGCGTGAAACCATCGCAGAAAGCTACGAGCTGGAGTACGGCACCGATCAGCTGGAGATCCACGTTGACGCGATCAAGCCTGGCGACAAAGTGCTGGTGGTTGACGATTTGCTGGCGACCGGCGGAACCATTGAAGCGACCGTGAAGCTGATCCGCCGTCTGGGTGGGGAAGTGACCGACGCGGCCTTCATCATCAACCTGTTCGATCTCGGCGGTGAACAGCGCCTGGAAAAACAGGGCATTACCAGCTACAGCCTGGTGCCTTTCCCGGGTCACTAATCCCGGTTTTCACAACCTCGCTCAATGGGTGAGGTTGTGATAGCATTCCCCTCCATAAATTCACCTTCCAGCGTTGCAGAGCCTGCCCATGAGTTATCAGGTGTTAGCCCGTAAATGGCGACCACAAACCTTTGCTGACGTTGTCGGTCAGGAACATGTGCTGACGGCCCTGGCGAACGGCTTGTCGCTAGGTCGTATCCATCACGCCTATCTTTTTTCCGGCACCCGCGGCGTCGGTAAGACCTCTATTGCCCGTTTGCTGGCAAAAGGTCTCAACTGCGAAACCGGGATCACCGCCACGCCGTGCGGCGTGTGTGATAACTGCCGGGAGATCGAGCAGGGGCGTTTTGTCGATCTGATCGAGATCGACGCCGCCTCGCGCACCAAAGTTGAAGATACCCGCGACCTGCTGGACAACGTCCAGTACGCCCCGGCGCGCGGCCGCTTCAAGGTCTACCTGATCGATGAAGTGCACATGCTCTCGCGCCACAGCTTCAACGCCCTGCTGAAGACGCTGGAAGAGCCGCCCGCGCACGTGAAGTTCCTGCTGGCGACCACCGATCCGCAAAAGCTGCCGGTCACGATTTTATCGCGCTGCCTGCAGTTCCACCTGAAGGCGCTGGACGTCGAGCAGATCCGCGCGCAGCTCGAGCACATTCTCGATGAAGAGAACATTCTCCACGAATCGCGCGCCCTGCAGCTGCTGGCCCGCGCGGCGGACGGCAGCCTGCGCGATGCGCTCAGTCTGACCGATCAGGCGATTGCCAGCGGTGACGGCAAACTCTCCACCGAGGCGGTCAGCACCATGCTCGGCACGCTGGATGACGATCAGGCGCTGTCGCTTATCGAAGCGATGATTGCCGCTAACGGCGAACGCGTGATGTCGCTGGTGAACGCGGCCGCTGCCCGCGGTATTGAGTGGGAAGGGCTGCTGGTTGAGATGCTTAGCCTGCTGCACCGCGTGGCAATGCTGCAGCTTTCTCCGTCGGCCATTGGCGCGGATATGGCCGCCATTGAACAGCGGATGCGTGAGCTTGCCCGCACCGTGCCGCCTGCCGACGTGCAGCTTTATTACCAGACGCTGTTGATTGGTCGCAAAGAGCTACCGTTTGCGCCGGATCCGCGGATGGGCGTTGAAATGACGCTGCTGCGCGCGCTGGCGTTCCACCCGCGCATGCCGCTGCCGGAGCCGGACGTGCCCCGACAGTCTTTCGCCCCGGTTGCGCCGACGGCGGTGATGTCACCGCAGCAGGTGCCACCGCAGCCGACGCCGCCACCGCAGCAGAACGTACCGCTGTCGGATGCCACCAGTTCGGTGCTTGCCGCGCGCAGCCAGCTGCAGCGTGCTCAGGGAGTAACCAAACCAAAAAAGAGTGAACCGGCAGCGCCAGGAAGAGCGCGGCCGGTGAACAACGCCGCGCTTGAACGACTGGCCTCGGTAACGGAGCGCGTACAGTCGCGTCCGGCACCGTCCGCGCTCGAGCAGAAAGCCCCGGTGAAAGAAGAGGCTTACCGCTGGAAGGCAACCACTATCACCGAAACGGTGAAGGAAGAGGTTGCCACGCCGAAAGCGCTGAAAAAGGCGCTGGAGCATGAAAAAACGCCGGAGCTGGCCGCGAAGCTTGCCGAAGAGTCCATTGCGCGCGACGCCTGGGCCGCCGAGGTCAGCAAACTCCAGCTGCCGAAGCTGGTCGAGCAGGTCGCGCTGAATGCCTGGAAAGAGCAGGACGGCAATCAGGTGCGTCTGCACCTGCGTCCGGGCCAGCGGCACCTGAATTCCCCTGGCGCGCAAAAGGCGCTGGCCGAGGCGCTCGCCACATTACAGGGGGCGCCGGTTGAATTGACTATCATTGAAGATGATAATCCGGCAGTGAAAACGCCGTTGGAGTGGCGCCAGGCCATTTATGAAGAGAAGCTCGCGCAGGCGCGCGAGGCGATTATTGCGGATAACAACATTCAGACCCTGCGCCGGTTCTTCGACGCCGATCTGGATGAAGAGAGTATTCGCCCCATTTGATCGTGAGTCTGACTTACGGTTGTAATCCTTAAACGTGAAAGAAGAGAGAAGCCTATGTTTGGTGGAAAAGGCGGTCTGGGTGGCCTGATGAAGCAGGCTCAGCAGATGCAGGAAAAAATGCAGAAGATGCAGGAAGAGATCGCTCAGCTGGAAGTCACGGGTGAGTCCGGTGCCGGTCTGGTCAAGGTGACCATCAACGGTGCGCACAACTGCCGTCGCGTGGAAATCGACCCGAGCCTGCTCGAAGACGACAAAGAGATGCTGGAAGATCTGGTTGCAGCCGCGTTTAACGATGCCGCTCGCCGTATCGACGAAACCCAGAAAGAGAAAATGGCCTCCGTTTCCAGCGGCATGCAGCTGCCGCCTGGCTTCAAGATGCCGTTCTGATGCAAACCAGTCCGCTGCTCACGCAGTTAATGGAAGCGCTGCGCTGTCTGCCGGGCGTTGGCCCGAAGTCGGCGCAGCGCATGGCGTTTACGCTATTGCAGCGCGACCGCAGCGGCGGGATGCGCCTGGCGCAGGCTCTGACCCGCGCCATGTCAGAAATTGGTCACTGTGCGGATTGCCGCACCTTTACCGAGCAGGACGTGTGTAACATCTGTACGAACCCGCGTCGTCAGGAAAACGGTCAGATTTGCGTGGTGGAGAGTCCGGCGGACATCTACGCCATCGAACAAACCGGGCAGTTTTCCGGGCGCTACTTCGTGCTGATGGGGCATCTCTCCCCGCTGGACGGCATCGGCCCGGACGATATCGGTCTTGACCGCCTTGAACAGCGTCTCGAGTCCGAAACCATCAAAGAGGTGATCCTCGCCACCAACCCCACGGTGGAAGGGGAGGCAACCGCCAACTACATCGCCGAACTGTGCTCGCAGTATGGCGTTGACGCCAGCCGCATCGCCCACGGCGTGCCGGTCGGCGGCGAGCTGGAGATGGTCGACGGCACCACGCTGTCGCACTCTCTGGCCGGACGTCACAAGATTATTTTCTGACCAAACGGAGGCTGCGCGAGCCGCCTCCGCTTGAAAATTTCCCCCCGTATCCCCATCTCTCCCTCAACGTTTTACAACCCCATTAAATGGCATTGTTGAGGTCGACATAGATGAAAGGACAAGAAACCCGTGGTTTCCAGTCAGAAGTAAAACAGCTTCTGCACCTGATGATCCATTCCCTGTATTCCAACAAAGAAATTTTCCTGCGTGAGCTGATTTCCAACGCCTCGGATGCGGCGGACAAGCTGCGCTTCCGCGCGCTGTCCAACCCGGATCTGTACGAAGGCGACGGCGAGCTGCGCGTGCGCGTCTCTTTCAATAAAGAGAACCGCACCCTGACGATTGCCGATAATGGCATCGGGATGAACCGCGACGAGGTGATCGACCACCTCGGGACCATCGCGAAATCAGGCACCAAAGCGTTCCTGGAGTCCATGGGCTCTGACCAGGCGAAAGACAGCCAGCTGATCGGCCAGTTCGGCGTCGGTTTCTACTCGGCGTTCATCGTGGCGGACAAAGTCACCGTGCGCACCCGCGCGGCGGGCGACAGCGCCGAGAACGGCGTGCTGTGGGAATCCAAAGGGGAAGGCGAATACACCGTTGATGACATCACCAAAGCGGATCGCGGCACCGAAATCACCCTGCACCTGCGTGAAGGGGAAGATGATTTCCTGAACGACTGGCGCGTACGCTCCATCATCAGCAAATATTCCGACCACATCGCCCTGCCGGTCGAGATTGAAAAACAGGAAGAGAAAGACGGTGAAACCGTGGTTTCCTGGGAGAAAATCAACAAGGCGCAGGCGCTGTGGACGCGTAACAAGGCTGAAATCAAAGACGACGAGTACAACGAGTTTTATAAGCACATCGCCCACGACTTTACCGACCCGCTGACCTGGAGCCACAACCGTGTGGAAGGTAAGCAGGAGTACACCAGCCTGCTGTACATCCCGGCACAGGCGCCGTGGGACATGTGGAACCGCGATCACAAGCATGGCCTGAAGCTGTACGTGCAGCGCGTATTCATCATGGACGACGCCGAGCAGTTCATGCCGAACTATCTGCGCTTTGTGCGCGGCCTGATCGATTCCAACGATCTGCCGCTGAACGTCTCCCGCGAAATTCTGCAGGACAGCACCGTCACCCGTAACCTGCGCAACGCCCTGACCAAACGTGCGCTGCAGATGCTGGAAAAACTGGCGAAAGACGATGCGGAAAAATACCAGACCTTCTGGAAACAGTTCGGTCTGGTGCTGAAAGAAGGCCCGGCTGAAGACATGGCGAACGTTGAAACCATCGCCAAACTGCTGCGCTTTGCTTCTACGCACACCGACTCCTCCGCGCAGACCGTGTCGCTGGAAGAGTACATCTCCCGCATGAAAGAAGGGCAGGAGAAGATCTACTACATCACCGCCGACAGCTACGCCGCGGCGAAGAGCAGCCCGCACCTGGAGCTGCTGCGTAAGAAAGGCATCGAAGTGCTGCTGCTTTCCGACCGCATCGACGAGTGGATGATGAACTACCTGACCGAGTTCGACGGGAAAGCGTTCCAGTCCGTTGCTAAAGCGGACGAATCCATCGACAAGCTGGCGGATGAAGTGGACGAAAGCGCGAAAGAAGCCGAGAAGGCGCTGGAGCCGTTCATTGAGCGCGTGAAAACCCTGCTGGGCGACCGCGTGAAAGAGGTGCGTTTCACTCACCGTCTGACCGACACTCCGGCCATTGTCACCACCGATGCCGACGAAATGAGCACCCAGATGGCGAAGCTGTTCGCCGCGGCGGGCCAGGCGGTACCGGAAGTGAAATATATCTTTGAGCTTAATCCGGATCATCCGCTGGTGAAACGCGCGGCGGATACCCAGGACGACGCCCGCTTTGCCGAGTGGGTTGAACTCCTGCTGGATCAGTCCCTGCTGGCCGAGCGAGGCACGCTGGAAGATCCTAACCTCTTCATTAAACGTGTGAATGCGCTGCTGCTGGCGTAACTGACCACGCCTCTCCTGGTCTTCTCCCTCTCCCCGAGGGAGAGGGCCAGGGTGAGGGCACCAGACCGCACTATCCCAAATTATCTCCCCCCATTAACCGTTTCAGCCTTCCTGCCTTCCTTGAGCGATGCCCGTTCTGGTGGTATTGTTTAGCGCTTTTGAAAAATTGAAACGACTTTTGAGGGGATTTTCGCAATGCGTATTATTCTGCTTGGCGCTCCGGGCGCGGGTAAAGGAACTCAGGCTCAGTTCATCATGGAGAAATACGGTATTCCGCAAATCTCCACCGGTGATATGCTGCGCGCCGCTGTTAAATCTGGCTCCGAGCTGGGTAAACAGGCGAAAGACATCATGGACGCAGGCAAGCTGGTGACCGACGAGCTGGTAATTGCTCTGGTCAAAGAGCGCATTGCTCAGGAAGACTGCCGTAACGGTTTCCTGCTGGACGGCTTCCCACGTACCATTCCTCAGGCTGACGCCATGAAGGAAGCGGGCATCAACGTGGACTACGTTCTGGAGTTCGACGTACCGGACGAGCTGATCGTTGACCGCATCGTTGGCCGTCGCGTACACGCTGCCTCTGGCCGCGTTTACCACATCAAATTCAACCCACCTAAGGTTGAAGGCAAAGACGACGTGACCGGCGAAGAGCTGACCACCCGTAAAGACGATCAGGAAGAGACCGTGCGCAAGCGCCTGGTGGAATACCATCAGATGACTGCGCCGCTGATCGGCTACTACACCAAAGAAGCGCAGGCGGGTAACACCAAATACGCCAAAGTTGACGGCACCAAAGCCGTGGCTGACGTGCGTGCTGAGCTGGAAAAAATCCTCGGCTAATTGCATCTCTCTCACCCGGGCCACCGGGTGAGAAAAATTCTCATCTTACCTATTACAGCAATGGGTTTCGTTTAAACGCATTTCCGCTACAATTGACAACCATTCAAATGGTTAAGAGGCGTGAATGAGTCAGGCGAAAACCGGCATCCTGCTTGCCAATCT
Source organism: Enterobacter sp. 5-4 (assembly GCF_000612205.1). Lineage (NCBI taxonomy): Bacteria > Pseudomonadati > Pseudomonadota > Gammaproteobacteria > Enterobacterales > Enterobacteriaceae > Enterobacter > Enterobacter sp. 5-4. Next base: position 188,583 of record NZ_JFHW01000022.1, read on the forward strand.
GGGCACTCCAGAAGCACCTACATCAGACGCGGTAAAACGCTACCTGCGACAATTTTTAAGCGACACGCGCGTCGTGGATTTTCCGCGACTGCTGTGGTGGCCGCTGCTGCGTGGCGTCATTCTGCCGATCCGTTCTCCGCGCGTCGCCAAACTCTATCAGTCCGTCTGGATGGAAGAGGGCTCGCCGCTGATGGTCTACAGTCGTCGTCAGGAGAAGGCGCTGGCCGCCCGCCTGCCGGAGATGCCCGTCGCGCTCGGCATGAGCTACGGCAAACCGTCTCTGGAAAGCGCGGTGGACTCGCTGCTGGCGCAGGGCGTGGACCATATCGTGGTGCTGGCGCTCTACCCGCAGTACTCCTGCTCGACGGTGGCCGCCGTCTGGGACGAGCTGGCGCGCATTCTGGCGACCCGCCGCCGCATTCCGGGCGTGACCTTTATTCGCGACTACGCGGATAACGAGCTGTACATCAAGGCGCTCGCCAACAGCGCGCGCGCGTCGTTTGAAAAACACGGCGAGCCGGATCTGCTGCTGCTCTCCTATCACGGCATCCCGCAGCGTTTCGCCAATGAAGGGGATGATTACCCGCAGCGCTGCCGCGATACCACCCGCGAGCTGGTTTCCGCCCTCGGCCTGCCGCCGGAGAAGGTGATGATGACCTTCCAGTCGCGCTTCGGCCGCGAGCCGTGGCTGACGCCGTACACCGATGAAACCCTCAAAATGCTCGGCGAGAAGGGCGTGAAGCATATTCAGGTGATGTCGCCGGGCTTCTCGGCAGACTGTCTGGAGACGCTGGAGGAGATCGCGGTGCAAAACCGGGAATTTTTCCTGGAGGCTGGCGGCGAAAAGTACGAGTACATTCCGGCGCTTAACGACTCCCCTGAGCATATCGACATGATGGTCTCGCTGGTAACGAACGGTCGCTGATCGCACTCCGGGCCGGGTTTGTGCTACCATTCCCGGCCCATATTCTTCGTACAGTTCAGACCATGAAATTTCCCGGTAAACGCAAATCCAAACACTACTTCCCCGTGGATGCCCGCGATCCGCTCCTGCAGCAAATCCAGCCAGAAAATGAAACCAGCGCGGCGTGGGTCGTCGGTATCGACCAGACGCTGGTGGACATTGAAGCGAAAGTGGATGATGCGTTTGTCGCCCGTTACGGTCTGAGCGCCGGTCACTCGCTGGTGATTGAAGATGACGTTGCCGAAGCGCTGTACCAGGAGCTGGTGCGCGAAAACCTGATTACCCATCAGTTCGCCGGTGGCACCATCGGCAACACCATGCACAACTACTCCGTGCTGGCGGACGACCGCTCTGTCCTGCTCGGCGTAATGTGCAGCAATATCGAAATCGGTGGCTACGCCTACCGTTACCTGTGCAACACCTCCAGCCGTACCGATCTGAACTATCTCCAGGGCGTCGACGGGCCGATTGGCCGCTGCTTTACGCTGATCGGCGAATCCGGCGAGCGTACCTTTGCCATCAGCCCGGGTCATATGAACAAGCTGCGCGCGGACAGCATTCCCGAAGAGGTGATCGCGGGCGCCTCGGCGCTGGTGCTGACCTCCTACCTGGTGCGCTGCAAGCCGGGCGAGCCGATGCCGGAAGCGACCATGAAGGCGATTGAGTACGCGAAGAAGTACGACGTGCCCGTCGTTCTGACGCTGGGCACCAAATTCGTGATTGCCGATAATCCTGAATGGTGGCAGGCGTTCCTGAAAGAGCACGTCTCGATTCTGGCGATGAACGAAGAGGAGGCCGAAGCGCTGACCGGTGAAAGCGATCCGCTGCTGGCGTCTGACAAAGCGCTGGACTGGGTGGATCTGGTGCTCTGCACCGCGGGTCCGGTTGGGCTGTATATGGCTGGCTTCACCGAAGAAGAGAGCAAACGCAAAACCCAGCACCCGCTGCTGCCCGGCGCGATTGCCGAGTTCAACCAGTACGAGTTCAGCCGCGGCATGCGTTTTAAAGACTGTGTTAATCCGCTGCGTATCTACTCGCACATCGCCCCTTACATGGGCGGGCCGGAGAAGATCATGAACACCAACGGCGCGGGCGACGGCGCGCTGGCCGCGCTGCTGCACGACATCACCGCTAACGCCTACCACAAAACCAACGTGCCAAATTCCAGCAAGCACAAGTTCAGCTGGCTGACCTATTCGTCGCTGGCGCAGGTATGCAAGTACGCCAACCGCGTAAGCTATCAGGTGCTGAACCAGCACTCCCCGCGCTTAACGCGTGGCCTGCCGGAACGTGAAGACAGCCTCGAAGAGGCGTACTGGGACAGGTAAAAGCAAAACGGCAACCTGTGGCTGCCGTTTTTAGTGTTTGTTCCCTCTCCCTGTGGGAGAGGGCCAGGGTGAGGGCATCAGGCCGCACAAAACTTAACCCGTCACCGCCTCTTCAACCGGCGGTTTTTCCAGCAGCGTCAGCATCGTATTCGCAATCTCGCGCTCGCCCATCACCACCTTATCCGCACCGCGCTCGGTAATGTAATCCACCTCGTCGTCGTAGTGAGCCCGGGCGATAATCTCGATGTTTGGACACTTCGCGCGCGCGGAGGCGACAATCTCACCCGCCTCATAGCCGTTGGGAATGGTCAGCAGCAGCCAGCGGGCGCAGTCCAGATGCGCCAGCTCCATGATCTCTTCGTTCGCCGCATTGCCCAGCACCGCACGAATACCGCGCTCGCGCAGCTCGTCAACGCGGGTGCGTGACGTTTCAATTACCACCAGCGGAATGCCCTGCGCCATCAGCTTCTCGCCAAGCAGGCTGCCGACGCGGCCAAAGCCGACCAGCAGGGCGTGATTGCAAATATCGACCGGGATCTGCTTCTCTTCTTCGATGGCCTCTTCCAGCGTCTGCTCTTCCAGCGTTTCGGTTTTATCGAGGTATTTTTCCAGCAGGGCAAACAGCACCGGGTTCAGCATAATTGACAGGATCGCCCCCGCCAGCACCAGGTTTTGTCCGGCCTGCGGCAGCAGATTCAGGGCCATGCCCAGACCGGCCAGAATAAAGGCGAACTCGCCAATCTGCGCCAGGCTGGCGGCAATGGTCAGCGCCGTCCGCGGAGAGTGGCCGAACATTCGCACCAGGAAGAAGGCGGCGAGCGACTTACCAAAGATAATGATCGCCAGCGTGCCCAGCACGGCCAGCGGCTGCTGAATCAGAATAAGCGGGTCAAACAGCATCCCGACGGAGACGAAGAACAGCACGGCAAAGGCGTCGCGCAGCGGCAGGGTGTCGTGTGCAGCGCGGTGGCTCAGCTCGGATTCGTTCAGCACCATCCCGGCGAAGAACGCGCCCAGCGCGAAGGAGACATCAAACAGCTCAACGGCACCAAACGCGATACCCAGCGCCAGCGCCAGCACGGAGAGGGTAAACAGCTCGCGGGATCCGGTCGCCGCACTGCGGGACATGATCCACGGCACCAGACGGCGACCCACCAGCATCATGATGGCGATAAACGCCACCACCTTCCCGATGGTGATGCTCATATCCAGCGCCAGCGAGGCGAAGCCGATATTGTCTTTTTCCATCATGCCGGCGACGGCGGGCAGCAGCACCAGCGTCAGGACCATCACCAGATCTTCCACAATCAGCCAGCCTATCGCGATCTGCCCGCGCTGGCTGTCTATCAGCTGTCTCTCCTCAAGCGCGCGCAGCAGCACCACGGTACTGGCGGTTGAGAGACACAGCCCAAATACGATACCGGTCATCAGCGACCAGCCCAGCACGGCCGAAAGCGCCATCCCAAGCAGCGTCGCCACCCCTATCTGGGCGATCGCTCCCGGTATGGCAATCGACTTTACCGCCATCAAATCCTTCAGGGAGAAGTGCAGGCCGACGCCGAACATCAGCAGAATCACGCCCAATTCCGCCAGCTCAGGGGCCAGTTTGGTATCCGCAACAAAACCTGGCGTAAACGGTCCCGCCAGCACACCTGCCAGCAGATAGCCGACAAGAGGAGAAATACGCAGCTTATTGGCAATCATGCCGAGAATAAAAGCGAGCACAAGTCCACCAACAATGGTGGTGATAAGCGGTGTGGCGTGGTGCATTCCGTCTCCTTTCGTGGTGAGTGTTCCATTTTTGGCGTGAATACCAAAAAACCAGGTAATAGTTTATGACAATTTTTACCCTTATGTTTATGAATAATTGTTGAAGTTTGAATAAAACAGCAATATGCACGTAAAAAAGCGCATTTTGATAAATTCAGCGCGGGGATGAAGAGGAAACCCTTATGGTATAAGGGTATCAGGTAGCTAAAGCATAAGTTTAGCTACCCGTAATTCACGCTTTATGGCGGTTATCAGGCAGGAATATGGTTAACATGCCAAGAAGTGGCAGGAAAGCGCAGATTTTATAAACCAGGAAGATGCTGGTGTGATCCGCAACCATCCCTAACACCGCTGCACCCAGCCCGCCCATGCCGAAGGCGAAACCGAAAAACAGTCCGGAAACCATACCGATACGTCCGGGCAGCAGCTCCTGGGCATAGACCAGAATGGCGGAAAACGCGGAGGCGAGAATAAAACCAATAATCACGGTCAAAATCCCCGTCCATTCAAGGCTGGCGTACGGCAAAATGAGGGTAAAAGGCGCTACGCCGAGGATAGAGCCCCAAATGACATATTTACGGCCAATCTTATCGCCCACCGGCCCGCCAATTACCGTCCCTGCGGCCACCGCGAACAGGAAGGCAAACAGGTGGATCTGCGCGTTTTGTACCGATAATCCGAATTTTTGCATCAGATAAAAGGTGTAATAGCTGCTGATGCTCGCCATATAGAAGTATTTCGAGAAAATCAGCACCAGCAGGACGGCAACCGCCAGGATAACCTTATTGCGCGGCAGGGGATTGATAACCTTCGCTTTAGGTTTTCCTTTATTCACCCGATGCTGTGCGGCGTACCAGCGGCTAATCTGCGCCAGCACGATAATCGCCAGCAGCGCGGCCAGCACAAACCACGCCACGTTGCCTTTGCCGTAAGGGGCAATAATAACCGCGGCCAGCAGCGGGCCGAGAGAGCTACCAAAATTACCGCCCACCTGGAAAAGTGACTGCGCCAGGCCATGACGACCGCCGGACGCCATACGCGCCACGCGGGAAGACTCCGGATGGAAAACGGACGAGCCGGTGCCTACCAGCGCGGCGGCAATCAGCACGGCTTCAAAACTCCCCGCCATGGCCAGCAGCACCAGCCCGCTTAGGGTGAAGCACATGCCTATGGGCAGCGACCACGGCATAGGATATTTGTCCGTCCAGTAGCCCACCACCGGCTGCAGCAGCGAGGAAGCCAGCTGGAAGGTCAGGGTGATCATCCCAATCTGCACGAAGGTGAGTGAAAACTCGGACTGCAGCAGCGGATAAATAGCCAGAATCAACGACTGGATCATGTCGTTGAGCAGGTGCGAGAGACTGATTGCGCCTAAGACTTTAAAGGAGGTGCGCGACGTCGGCGCACCCGGAACGGGCTGGGTTGAGTCACTGATTGCCATAGAGAGAATTACCACGTCTTGAGTTATTAGCGATGCAGGGTGTAATTATTATCCGACTAACATACCCGCCCGGGACATTTGAAGAAAGTCGCAATTCTGAAAACTTATTTGTCTATTCTTATTAGTCACTGTAATTTCTGCCTTTGTCTATTGGTCAGGGAGAGAGAAGATGAAGTTAATGAAGCGGGGCGTCGCGCTGGCGCTCATCGCGGCGTGGGGGCTGGTAAGCCTGCCCGTGCAGGCGTATGAAAAAGACAAAACCTATAAAATCACCATTCTGCATACCAACGATCACCACGGTCATTTCTGGCGCAGTGAATACGGCGAATATGGCCTGTCGGCGCAAAAAACGCTGGTGGACGGCATTCGTAAAGAGGTGGCAGCCCAGGGCGGCAGCGTGCTGCTGCTGTCGGGAGGCGATATCAATACCGGCGTGCCGGAATCCGATTTACAGGACGCCGAGCCCGACTTTCGCGGCATGAACCTGATTGGCTACGACGCGATGGCCGTCGGTAACCATGAGTTTGATAATCCGCTGAGCGTCCTGCGTCAGCAGGAGAAGTGGGCCAAATTCCCGTTCCTCTCCGCCAACATTTACCAGAAAAGCACCGGCGAACGCCTGTTTAAGCCGTGGGCGCTGTTTAAGCGTCAGGATCTGAAGATCGCGGTCATCGGCTTAACCACCGACGATACGGCGAAAATTGGCAACCCTGAGTTCTTCACCGATATCGAATTCCGCAAACCGGCAGACGAAGCGAAGCTGGTGATTCAGGAGCTGCAGCAAAACGAAAAGCCGGACGTGATTATCGCCACCACGCACATGGGGCACTACGACAACGGTGAGCACGGCTCTAACGCGCCCGGTGACGTGGAAATGGCGCGCAGCCTGCCGGCGGGCTCGCTGGCGATGATTGTGGGTGGTCACTCACAGGATCCGGTGTGCATGGCGTCGGAGAATAAAAAGCAGGTGGACTACGTGCCGGGCACGCCGTGTGCGCCAGACCGTCAGAACGGTATCTGGATTGTGCAGGCGCACGAGTGGGGCAAATACGTAGGCCGGGCGGACTTCGAGTTCCGTAACGGCGAGATGAAGCTGGTGCACTATCAGCTCATTCCGGTCAACCTGAAGAAGAAGGTCACCTACCCGGACGGGAAAAGCGAGCGCGTACTTTACACCCCAGAGATTCCAGAAAACCAGCAGATGCTCTCCCTGCTGACGCCGTTCCAGAACAAAGGCAAGGCGCAGCTGGACGTGAAAATCGGTACGCTGAACGGTCGTCTGGAGGGGGACCGCAGCAAAGTTCGCTTCGTGCAGACCAACATGGGCCACCTGGTGCTGGCGGCGCAAATGGCGCGCACCGGGGCTGATTTTGGCGTGATGAGCGGCGGCGGCATTCGTGATTCCATCGAAGGTGGAAACATCACCTATAAAGACGTTCTGAAGGTGCAGCCGTTCGGTAACGTGGTGGTTTATGCCGACATGAGCGGGAAAGAGGTCATTGACTACCTGACCGCCGTGGCGCAGATGAAGCCGGATTCCGGGGCCTATCCGCAGTTTGCCAACGTGAGCTTCGTAGCGAAAGACGGCAAGCTTAACGACCTGAAGATCAAAGGCGAACCGGTTGACCCGGCGAAAACCTACCGTCTGGCGACGTTAAGCTTTAACGCCACCGGCGGCGACGGCTATCCGCATATTGATAATAAACCGGGCTACGTGAACACCGGCTTTATCGATGCAGAAGTGCTGAAGCAGTATATCGAGCAGAATTCGCCGATTGACGTGAATGCGTATGAGCCGAAAGGCGAGGTGAGCTGGCAGTAGTGCAGCTGTGTTGCCCGGTGGCGCTGCGCTTACCGGGCCTACGGGTGCAAAATGTAGGCCGGGTAAGGCGTAGCCGCCACCCGGCTTTTTTTACTCCCTGCGCGCAATATCCGCAAACTTCGCGTCCAGCATTTTCGCCAGGTCGCCCGCGGCCAGCTCAATATCCAGCCCGCGCTTGCCGCCGGAAATATAGATGGTCTCAAATTCCTGTGAAGGGGCATCGATCAGCGTCGGCAGGCGTTTTTTCTGCCCGAGCGGGCTGATGCCGCCCACCAGGTAGCCCGTGGTGCGCTGCGCCACCATCGGATCCGCCATATCCACCTTCTTCGCCCCCAGCGCTTTAGCGACCTTTTTCAGATCCAGCTGTCCCGCCACGGGAGTCACCGCCACGGCGAGATGCTTCATATCGCCATTCACCGCCACCAGCAGCGTTTTATAGACCTGGTCCGCGTTCAGCCCCAGCTTACGCACCACTTCATCACCAAAGTTGGTTTCATTCGGATCGTGATCGTAGGTGTGGATCCGGAAAGAAATGTTGTTTTTTTCAAGTAATTTAACGGCGGGAGTCATAGCTATCCTTCTTACGACAGACAATTCATGCAGCCAGCATACGCCTGACGTTTGTCTAAAAAATAGCACCATCTTGCGCAATAGTGTTGGCAGTGATGGTCACTTTGAGCGACAATCGGCTCAGCCGAAGGTCACTTCGGTATAATAAAAACGATGAAATTCCTCTTTGACGGGCCAATAGAGATATTGGCCATTTTTTTATTTCAGCAACGACGGCAAATTCCCTTCGCCGTATAAATGTAACGCCCCAACCGCCACCACGTATTCCCCCGCTGGCAGAGCATGCAGCGTCTCTCGCCAGGCTTTGTTACGCGCATTCATCAGCACATCATACAGCGATTCACTGAACGTCGACGGTAACGCCAGCCTGCCGTCCGCGGGCGGCGCATCCAGCCACCAGCCAACCATGGTCTGCAGCAGGCGTGCGTTGGTGTGCCAGTGGGTGAGGGTATCATCCAGCAGCATCAGACCGTCGTCGGGAAGCTCTCGCAGGAGCGCAATCTGGCTGTCCGTACCTTCCAGTTCGATGATCGGCATACGGCGCGCCCGCGCCACGTTCAGCAGCTGGTAATCAATGCCGTAATCCCCCCGCAGCCCCAGACGCTGGGCCTGCGTGGCCTGTAATACCATTGCGATTTGCCACAGCGGCAGGGTGTCAATCATGGAGAGCGATACGCCGGTTTCCTCGGCGACGCGCGTCAGTTCCGCGAGCTGGGCCTCATTCAGACGTTCCGCCAGCGGGAGATCGCTTTCAAGCCCGGCAAACGGTGACTCATGGCCCGAGATGTCCGCCTCGACGACCAGCGCGTCGGCGCGCTTCAGGCGCTTTATCAGACCGGGCGGCAGAGGTGACATACCCTGCGTGCCCATATGGATACTGCCGACCAGGTGCAGGTGTTGCCCGCCGGGAAGCGAGATATCCAGACCGGGCCAGGCGTAACGGCGAGGGAAAAGGGCGCGAAACGATGTTTTTATACGATGAAACAGACCCATACGCGCTCCATAAACGGAAAGGTTCATGCTAGCGCGTACGGGTACAAGGTTCAATCCTTCGGTTTAAAGCGCAACAGCCGGTTGGCGTTGCTGACCACGGTGATGGAGGAGAGCGCCATCGCCGCACCCGCGACCACCGGATTAAGCAGCGTGCCGGTCAGCGGCCACAAAATACCGGCCGCGATTGGGATCCCGAGGGTGTTATAGACGAACGCCCCCAGCAGGTTCTGCTTCATGTTGCGCAGCGTGGCTTTCGAAATGGCCAGCGCATCGGCCACGCCCATCAGGCTGTGGCGCATCAGCGTGATGGCCGCGGTTTCGATGGCCACGTCGCTGCCGCCGCCCATCGCGATCCCCACATCCGCCTGGGCCAGCGCCGGGGCATCGTTGATGCCGTCGCCGACCATTGCCACCTGACGGCCCTGACGTTGCAGGTTTTTAATGGCGTCCGCTTTGCCGTCCGGCAGTACGCCCGCAATCACCTCATCAATACCGGCTTCTTTCGCGATGGCGTTGGCGGTGGTCGGGTTATCGCCGGTCAGCATCACCAGACGGTAGCCTGCACGGTGCAGGCGCTGTAAGGCGTCCACGCTGTCCTGGCGAAGCGGATCGCGCACGGCCAGCAGCGCGGCGGCTTTGCCGTCCACCGCCAGCAGAACCGGGGTAGCGCCCTGAGACGCCTGCGCCTTCAGCTCGTTTTCCAGCGTAGCGGTATCAATACCGTTTTCATTGAGCAGCGCCTGGTTGCCCAGCAGCAGCGCATGGCCTTCTGCCTCACCGCTCACGCCGAGCCCGCGCAGGGTGCGGAAGTTGCTCACCTGCGGCAGGGCAGACGCATTGGCTTTATCGAGAATAGCGCGCGCCAGCGGATGGCTTGAGCCTTGCTCCAGCGCGGCGGCGAGACGCAGCGCGTCCGCTTCGGCAATGCCTGCGGTCGTGACGGCGACCACCTGCGGTTTACCTTCCGTCAGCGTGCCGGTTTTATCAAACACCAGCGTGTCGAGGGTGCTGGCCCGCTGCAGCGCGTCCGCGTCCCGCACCAGTACGCCAAATTCGGCCGCGCGCCCTACGCCGGAGATAATCGACATCGGCGTCGCCAGGCCAAGGGCGCAAGGACAGGCGATGATCAGCACCGTGGTAGCGATCACAAGGGTGTAAACAATCTGCGGCGCGGGGCCGAAGAAGTACCAGATCGCCGCGCTCAGCAGGGCAATGCCGACCACCACCGGTACAAAAATGGCCGAGATTTTGTCAGCAAGCTGGCCAATCTCCGGCTTGCTGCTCTGCGCCTGGCGCACCATGCGGATAATACGCGACAGCGTGGTGTGGCTGCCGACGGCGCTGGCGGTGAACAGCACGCTGCCGTCCTGCACGACCGTACCGGCATGCACGGCGTCGCCATCGGATTTCTGCTGGGGAATAGGCTCCCCGGTCAGCATCGCTTCATCCAGCCAGGCTTCGCCCTGGGTTATCTTACCGTCAACGGGAACGCGGTCTCCGGTGGTCAGACGGAGCGTCATGCCGGGCTGAACCTCGGCCAATGGAACGCTCTTTTCCCCCTCGTCCGTGACCACGCGGGCCGTCGGCGGGGTTAAATCAAGCAATCTTTCCAGCGCTTTCGAGGAACGCTGACGGGCGCGGGCTTCCAGCATATGGCCTAAGTTGATCAGGCCGATAATCATTGCGCTCGCTTCATAATAGAGATGCCGCGCTTCCATCGGGAACCACTGGGGCCAGACGTTCACGCTCATGGAATAGAGCCACGCCGCGCCGGTCCCGAGGGCGACCAGGGTATCCATCGTCGCGGTGCGGTTTTTCAGGCTCTTCCAGGCGCTGGTATAGAAATGCCCGCCTGCAAACACCATCACCGCAAGGGTAATCAGACCAATCAGCAGCCACAGCGTGCGGTTGTCGTCGGTGACCATCATGTTGTCACCCATCATGCCCCACACCATCACCGGAATACCCACCAGCAGGGCAACGATGGCCTGCCAGCGGAAGCGCTTCATGGTGGCGATAGCCGTTTCCTGCTGGCGCTCGCGGCGTTCGGCATCATCTTCGATGGCCTCCGCGCCGTAGCCCGCTTTTTCAACGGCCTGCACTAACTCTGCGGCGGAGGCGCTGCCCATCACCAGCGCAGTACGCTCCGCAAGATTCACCCGTGCCTGCGCGACGCCCGGTACCGCCTGCAGGGCGTTTTGTACCCGGGAGACGCAGCTGGCGCAGCTCATGCCGTTGATCAGCAGCTGTTGGCTGTCATCAATATCATCCGCTGCCGGAAGCTCAGGAGTGGCCGCTGTCAGTGCTTCCGACGGGGATGATGACTCTGCCAGCGGTTTAGCCTTTGGGTGGCTTAACTCCGCCCCGTAACCGGCCTGTTTAATGGTATCAATCAGCGCGTCCGCACTGGCGCTGCCGGTCACGGCGGCATGGTCGATAGTCACTTCAGCGCTTTCAACGTCAGGACGCTGTTCCAGGCTTTCTTTAACGCGTTTGACGCAGTGGCCGCAGGAGAGGCCGTCCAGCGTCAGGTCGATAGTGTGAGACATAACAAAACTCCCGTATAATATATTGGTCAGTTGTTGACCGGAGTAACGCTTTTCGCTAACTGTTATGAAGGTTAAACCTTCCATCAAGGGGAAGGTCAAGGGGGAAATGTGAATATCAGTGACGTGGCAAAAAAAACCGGCTTAACCAGCAAAGCGATCCGCTTTTATGAAGAGAAGGGGCTGGTAACGCCGCCGCTGCGCAGTGAAAATGGCTACCGCAGCTACACGCAGCTGCATCTCGATGAGCTGACGCTGCTGCGCCAGGCAAGACAGGTCGGGTTTAATCTGGAAGAGTGCGGCGAGCTGGTTAACCTGTTCAACGATCCGAAGCGTCACAGCGCGGATGTGAAAAAACGCACCCTGGAAAAGGTGGCCGAAATTGAACGCCACATCGTCGAGCTACAGTCGATGCGCGAACAGCTGCTGCAGCTCGCGGACTCCTGTCCGGGGGATGACAGCGCCGACTGCCCGATTATTGATAATCTTGCCGGCTGCTGCCACCGCAAAACCCACGCTTAACAGGCCTTTACCCGCAGGGTAATGCCTTCCACCGCAATGACTTCAACCCGCGTGCCGGCGCTGAGGTCATCGTCGGCCACCACCGGCCACGAGCTGTCGCCTACGCGCATGTGCCCGCGTCCGTTCACCAGCGCGGTGTCGAGGGTAAAACGCTTGCCGACAATCTGCTGTCCGCGCTGGTTAAGGTGGGCGTCCACCGGTTTCTGCTCGTTAACCCGCCGGTTAAGCCAGCGCCACCACAGCCAGGCGGCCACCAGCGTCAGCGCGGCAAACAGCGCCCCCTGCCACGCCCAGTCCAGGGGAAGGATCCAGACCAGAAGACCGGTAATGACGGCGGCCACACCGCTCCAGAGCAGGTAGCCGTTGCCGCCCAGCATCTCCGCTGCCAGCAATAAGCCACCGAGACTTAGCCAGAAGGCATGAGGATGTGCAACGATGAGCTCAATCATTTTTTACGCTCGTTTCCGCTGTCCTTAATCAGTTCGGCGATCCCCGCGATAGAGCCCATCAGGCTGCTGGCATCCAGCGGCATCATCACCACTTTGCTGTTGTTCGCCGAGCCGATCTCTTTCAGCGCGTCGGTATATTTTTGCGCAACGAAGTAGTTCACGGCCTGAATATCACCGGCGGCAATTGCCTCGGACACCATCTGGGTCGCGCGGGCTTCCGCTTCGGCGGAACGTTCACGCGCTTCCGCCTGTAAGAACGCGGACTGACGGTCGCCTTCCGCTTTCAGGATCTGCGACTGTTTTTCCCCTTCCGCTTTGAGGATCTCCGCCTGGCGTACCCCTTCGGCTTCCAGAATGTAGGCGCGCTTGGTTCGCTCGGCTTTCATCTGGGCGTTCATCGAGGCAATCAGCTCCGCCGGCGGGCGCACGTCGCGGATCTCGATGCGGGTAACTTTGATCCCCCACGGGTTGGTGGCCTCATCGACAATGTGCAGCAGGCGGGTGTTGATGCTGTCGCGCTGGGAAAGCATCTCGTCCAGCTCCATCGAGCCGAGTACGGTACGGATGTTGGTCATTGTCAGGTTGACGATCGCCAGCTCCAGGTTGCTGACCTCATAGGCCGCTTTCGGCGCATCAATCACCTGAATAAAACAGACGGCGTCGATGGTGACGTTGGCGTTATCCTTGGAGATCACTTCCTGGGACGGAATGTCCAGAACCTGCTCCATCATGTTGATCTTGCGGCCGATTCTGTCCATGAACGGGACAATCAGGCTTAAGCCGGGCTGGAGCGTGTTGGTGTAACGGCCGAAACGCTCGACGGTCCACTGATAACCCTGAGGGACAATTTTGACGCCAGCGCCCACGATAACCAGCGCAACGAAAATAAGGACGGGAACAACGATAAGCATAAAAACCTCCTGTTTTGCATGCCGTGATGAGTGAAAGTGTGTATTTATTGCTCGTAAGTATAGGTAAAGTCAGAGATGAAGCCATCACCCGCTTCGGCAATGGCTTTGGATAATCCCTGGTAGTAATGCTCCAGCCCCCGCGCTTCGATACGCTGGATCTGTTCGCGAAGGGGGGCGCAGAACAGAACGGCATTCCCCGCTTCAACGCGTTTGTTATTCGGTGGAAGGTCGCCCGCGATGGCTTTAAACCAGGTTCTGATGCCCTGCTTTAAATTATGCGGCGCTTTTGCCAGGTTATCCATGCCCGTCAGGATCTGCAGAGTAGGGAACTCATCGGCCTGCACGGCGGTTTTCATGCGCGCAAAGAACTGGCTGAACAGCTCGAACGATCCCAGATCGGTGACGCGGGGCTTGGTGGTTTTACCGTTTTTATTGCCGATTTTACCTGCCGCTGACGCCGTGGCCGGAACCGCGTTGACTTTTTCCAGCTCCAGCCCGAATAACAAATTGCAGTGCGCGCGGCGCGCTTTCAGCGGGTAGGACATCAGGACGTCAATGAACTGTGTGGCTTTCACATCCGCAAGATTGTGGTTGATAAGCCACTGGGTGCGCGAAAATTCCGCCGGAGAGACGAACCAGTCCGGCACCTCATTGAAGCGTTTTGATTTGCCTTTACCGTCAAATTCAAGGAAGTGTGTCCCGTTGTCGAAGGCAAAATAGCAATTTTTGAAGCTGCCGATCGTGGTGTTCACGATGAGCGCCTTCTTAACAAAGTCCACCACCTCTTCACCCATCACAAAACGCGTGCGTTCCGACGATTTGATGACGTCCATTAATGTTTCGACATCAGGAACACCAGGCTTCAGGGAGGGAAACTCATAAAAAATATGTGCCATGCTGCATACTTCCTGTAGTGATGGTGATGACAATTTACAAACAAAAAGCTTAACACTTGCTTCAGCGTGAGGCTATTCGCGCTGCGCGGGCGAAAGGATTATGCTACAGACGGTTATGACAAAAAGCGGTCAACGGAAGCGCAATGAACGATAAAAAAAACGTATTACTTCTCAGGGATGTCGGATTTCGAGTCGGGGAAAACACGATCCTGCAGCACGTCGGGTTTAGCCTGTCGCCGGGCGAGTTTAAATTAATCACGGGCCCCTCAGGCTGTGGGAAAAGCACGCTGCTGAAGATTGTGGCGTCACTCCTCAGCCCGACGGAAGGAGCCATTCTGTTTGAAGGCGAGGATATCGCCTCGCTTTCCCCGGAAAGCTATCGCCAGCAGGTCTCGTACTGCGTGCAAACGCCCGTGCTTTTTGGCGATACGGTCTATGACAACCTGATTTTTCCGTGGCAAATCCGCAATAAAACGCCGGAGCCGGAAAAGTTTATCCAGGATCTGGCCCGCTTTGGCCTGGCGCAGGAGACGCTGAGCAAATCCATCAACGCGCTGTCGGGCGGCGAAAAGCAGCGGGTCTCGCTGATCCGCAACCTGCAGTTTTTACCGAAGGTGTTGTTGCTGGACGAAATCACCAGCGCGCTCGATGACGTCAACAAGCGCAACGTTAACGAGATTATTCATCGTTACGCCCGGGAGCAGAACATTGCCGTGCTGTGGGTGACGCACGACGCTAACGAAATAACCCATGCGGATGACGTAATCACGCTCCAGCCGCACGGCGGGAAAATGCAGGAGGCAAACCGTGGGTGAGCATAACATTACGAACGAATCGCTGGCCTTTTCGATGGTGCTGGTGCTGATTGCGATTGTGGTCAGCTACCGGGAAAAGCTGGGGCTGGAAAAAGATATCGTGTGGAGTATCTGCCGCGCGGTGATTCAGCTCATCATCGTCGGCTATGTGCTGAAGTATATCTTCAACGTTAACCACGCGGTGCTGACCCTGCTGATGGTGCTGTTTATCTGCTTTAACGCGGCGTGGAATGCGCAAAAGCGCAGTAAATACATTGATAAGGCGTTTGTTTCATCGTTTATCGCGATTACTACCGGGACGGCGCTCACGCTGGCGGTGCTGGTGCTCTCCGGCTCGATTGAGTTTACGCCGATGCAGGTCATCCCTATCTCGGGGATGATCGCGGGGAACGCGATGGTGGCCGTTGGGCTCTGTTATAACAACCTCGGCCAGCGTTTCAGCAGCGAACAGCAGCAGCTGCAGGAGAAACTAAGCCTGGGGGCAACGCCAAAAGTGGCCTCGGCGCGGCTGATTCGCGAGAGCATTCGTTCATCGCTGATCCCTACGGTAGATTCCGCCAAAACGGTGGGGCTGGTGAGCCTGCCGGGCATGATGTCGGGGCTGATTTTTGCCGGTATCGATCCGGTAAAAGCGATTAAGTATCAGATCATGGTGACGTTTATGCTGCTTTCCACGGCAAGCCTGTCCACCATCATTGCCTGCTACCTGACCTATCGGAAGTTCTACAACGCGCGCCACCAGCTGGTGGTGACGCAGTTGAAAAAGACGGGGTAACATCGTCTTTGTAGGCCCGGTAAGGCGAAGCCGCCACCGGGCTTTTTTATCAATACAACAGCGCGTAAAGCTGACGACGATACTTCGACGCCAGCGCGTCGCCGGTGCCCAGCGCGGCCAGGATCTCCTGGAACATCTTGCGCGCCTGACCGTCTGCGGCGGCTAAATCTTTTTGCAGATGGCTGAAGAGCAGCTCAAGCGCCTCTTCGTTACGCCCCACCTGATGCAGCTGCAGCGCAAGCTGGCTTGCCAGCGCGGCGTCCGCCGGGTTGTCGGCAACCTGCTGCTGCAGCTGCTGAATTTCCGGGGTATCCGCCGCCTGCTTCAGCAGCTCAATCTGTGCAACCAGCCCCTGATAGCGGGTGTCCTGATCCTGCAGCGGAACCGTCTTGAGTACGGCCTCCGCGTCCTCTGAGCGGTGCAGGGCGATCTGCGTTTCCGCCAGCAGCAGGCCAATCTGGCTGTTCTGTTTTGACAGCTGCCACGCCTCTTTCAGCAGCGGCAGCGCCTCGTCGTATTTACCTTCCTGCATCAGCGCCATGCCTTCCTGCGCTTTCAGCTCTTCTTCGCGCGGCAGCACCTTATCCAGCAGGGCGCGGATGGCCTCTTCCGGCTGCGGCCCCTGGAAGCCATCAACAGGCTGGCCGTTCTGGAACAGATAGACGGTAGGAATGGCGCGCAGACCAAACTGAGACGCGACCATCGGCTCGGCGTCACAGTCCAGCTTCGCGAGAATGAACTGACCATTGTACTGGGCGGCAAGGCTTTCCAGCACCGGCGTCAGCTGCAGACAGTGTTGGCTACGTTCAGACCAGAAGTAGAACAGGACCGGTTTGGTCATCGACTGTTCAAGGGTCTGTTGCAGGTTAGCTTCTGTGATATTGACGATATTCTGTACGGACATGCGGCTTTCTCTTTTGTCGGTTTGTTCTTTACATGGGGATGCGCGTCGGCGCTTCAACTCAACCGTGTAAAATTTTGTCCATTATCCGGCCCGGCAGCAGGCGTTTTAACCAGCCGACGGCATGGGTGACCAGCGTCACCGGATAGCGCATTTTGGGATGTTCACTCTCAAAAGCATGGCGCACTTTGGCCACCACCGCCTCGGGCCCGAGGGTAAAACGTGCGGCGATGCCGGGGTTCTCGACCGGTTTATCCGCCTGCGTCTGGTTAACGTTTTCGGTAAAGCGGGTGCGGATCGGGCCGGGTTCAATCAGGCTGACCTTTATGCCGCTGTGGCGTAGCTCCATGCGCAGGGCGTCGGACCAGGCCTCCAGCGCATATTTACTGGCGGCGTAAGCGCCGCGGCCCGGGGTGGAAATCAGCCCCATCACCGACGACGTCATCACGATGCGCCCTTCACCGTGCGGCAGCATCGCGGGGAGCAGACGCATGGTGAGCTGATGTACGCCGAAAAAGTTGGTCGAAAACTGCTTCTCCAGCGTTTCGCGGGAGAGGGTATCCAGCGGGCCATACACGCCGTAACCGGCATTATTAAACAGGCCGTAAAGACGATTACCGGTCAGGGCGATCACCTCATCGGCGGCGCGGTCAACGCTCTCCGGCGAGTCCATATCCAGCAGCACGCCGGTAAAGCCCAGCCCGTTCATGCGTTCGACATCGTCAGGTTTGCGACAGGCCGCCAGAACCCGAAACCCCTGGCGCTTCAATTCGAGCGCGCTTTCCAGACCGATTCCACTGGAACATCCTGTAATTAAGACCGATTTTTGCATAACTTTACCTGTCAGGATCTCCGCTTAATCAGGAGTCATGTTTAACTAAAGGAGCCAGCCGCGTTGCCATCCAGTCGGCAATAAACGGCTGCGCATCGCGATTGGGGTGGATCCCGTCGTCTTGCATCCACTGGGGTTTGAGATAGACCTCTTCCATGAAAAATGGCAGCAGCGGAATATCAAACTCTTTGGCAAGCTTGGGGTAGATCGCGCTAAAGGCCTCATTATACCGACGACCGTAGTTGGCGGGCAGGCGAATTTGCATCAGCAGCGGCTGGGCGTTTGCCGCCTTGATCTCCTGCAAAATGGTGCGCAGCGTATCCTCCGTTTGCTGTGGCTGGAAACCGCGCAGGCCATCATTACCGCCCAGCTCAACCAGCACCCAGCGCGGCTGATGCTGTTTGAGCAGCGCAGGCAGGCGCGATAAACCTTGCTGTGAGGTATCGCCGCTGATGCTGGCGTTGATTACAGGCGTTTTGCTCTGCCATTTGTCATTGAGCAGAGCGGGCCAGGCCGCGCCAGCCGCCATGCGATAGCCTGCGCTCAGGCTGTCGCCGAGAACCAGTAACGTGTCCGCTGCCGCCGCGCGGAAGGTCATCAGAATCAAAAACAGGAAGGGCAAATGCCAGCGGAAAACAGTGTTGAAGTTCATCATCTTAAGAAGTCCGTCGGTCAGGGGGAACACGAGCTTTCCATCCTTACTGGAGTTGAACTCGTTGTCAAACGCGCTGAAACCATCGCGCTGATTGGCGAATCCGGTTCCGGTAAGTCCACGCTGCTGGCGATTTTAGCCGGTCTGGACGACGGCAGCAGCGGCGAGGTCCACCTTGTCGGGCAGCCGCTGCATCAGCTTGATGAAGAGGCGCGGGCCGCGCTGCGCGCGCGTCACGTTGGTTTTGTCTTTCAGTCCTTTATGCTGATCCCAACCCTGAACGCCCTGGAAAACGTCGAGCTCCCGGCGCTGTTGCGCGGTGAAAACAGCCGTGAAAGCCGCGCGCATGCGAAGGCGCTGCTGGAACAGCTCGGTCTGGGGAAACGTCTCGACCATCTTCCCGCCCAGCTTTCCGGCGGTGAGCAGCAGCGCGTGGCGCTGGCCCGCGCGTTTAACGGCCGCCCTGAGGTGCTGTTTGCCGATGAGCCTACCGGCAACCTTGACCGTAAAACCGGCGACAGGATTGCCGACCTGCTGTTTTCGCTCAACCGCGAGCACGGCACCACGCTGATCCTCGTCACCCACGATCCGCAGCTCGCGGCGCGCTGCGACCGTCGCCTGCGGCTGGTGAACGGTGTTCTGCAGGAGGAAGCATGATTACCCGCTGGTTTTGGCGCGAGTGGCGCTCGCCCTCGCTGCTGATTGTCTGGCTGGCGCTCAGCCTGGCGGTGGCCTGCGTGCTGGCGCTCGGCAGCGTCAGCGACCGCATGGAAAAAGGGCTCAGCCAGCAGAGCCGGGAGTTTATGGCGGGGGACAGGGCGCTGGAAAGCTCCCGCCCCGTGCCGCCGGGCTGGATTGAAGCAGCGCGCAAAGAAGGGCTGAAGGTGGGAGAGCAGCTCACCTTCCAGACCATGACCTTCGCGGGCGACATGCCGCAGCTGGCGAGCGTCAAGGCCGTCGATGATATCTACCCGATGTACGGTGACTTACAGACCAGTCCGCCGGGGTTAAAGCCGACGCCCGGTACGGTGCTGCTGGCATCGCGTCTGATGGCGCTGCTGAACCTCAAACCCGGCGACAGTATCGACGTCGGCGACGCCACGCTGAAAATCGCCGGGGAAGTGGTGCAGGAGCCCGACGGCGGATTTAACCCCTTCCAGCTTGCGCCGCGCTTGCTGATGAACACCGCGGATGTCGCGGCCACCCATGCGGTACAGCCGGGCAGCCGCGTTACCTGGCGCTATAAGTTTGGCGGCACGCCCGCCCAGCTTGCCGCGTATGAAAAATGGCTTCTGCCGCAGCTCAAACCGGAACACCGCTGGTACGGGCTGGAGCAGGACGAGGGGGCGCTCGGTAAATCTCTGGAGCGCTCTCAGCAGTTCCTGCTGCTGTCGGCCCTGTTGACCCTGCTGCTGGCGGTGGCGGCGGTGGCCGTGGCGATGGGGCACTACTGCCGCAGCCGCTACGACCTGGTGGCGATCCTCAAAACCCTGGGGGCGGGCCGGGCGCAGCTGCGCAAGCTCATTGTCGGCCAGTGGCTGATGCTGCTGGTCCTGTCGGCGCTGACCGGCGGAATAATCGGGATGCTGTTTGAAAAGCTGCTGATGGTGATGCTGAAGCCGGTGCTTCCGGTCGCCTTGCCGCCGGCCAGCTTCTGGCCGTGGCTGTGGGCGATGGGCGCGATGACGGTGATCTCGGTGCTGGTGGGGCTCCGGCCCTACCGCCTGCTGCTCGCCACGCAGCCGCTGCGCGTGCTTCGCAACGATGTGGTGGCGAACGTCTGGCCGCTGAAGTTCTACCTTCCGGTGATTATTGCGGTGGCGGTGGGGCTGCTGGCGTGGCTGATGGGCGGCAGCACGCTGCTGTGGGCGGTGCTGGCCGGGGCGGTTGTGCTGGCGCTGCTGTGCGGCGTGCTGGGCTGGATACTGCTCAACCTCCTGAAAAGGGTGACGGTAAAATCCCTGCCCGTGCGCCTGGCGGTCAACCGTCTGCTGCACCAGCCCTGGTCTACGCTCAGCCAGCTGTCGGCGTTCTCGCTGTCGTTTATGCTGCTGGCGCTGCTGCTGGTGCTGCGCGGCGATCTGCTCGACCGCTGGCAGCAGCAGCTTCCGCCGGAAAGCCCGAACTATTTCCTGATCAATATCGCCCCTGAGCAGGTTACGCCGCTGAAGGGCTTCCTGTCGGAGCATCACATCATCCCCGAATCGTTCTATCCCATCGTTCGCGCGCGTCTGACGCAGATCAACGGCCAGCCAACGGAGGGGAACAAGGACGAGTCGCTGAACCGCGAGCTGAATCTGACATGGCAGGATAAACGCCCTGATCACAACCCGATAACCGCCGGCACCTGGCCGCCAAAAGCGGGGGAGGTGTCGATGGAGGAGGGGCTGGCGACGCGCCTGAACGTGAAGCTGGGAGACAGCGTGACCTTCACCGGCGATACCCAGGATTTCACCGCGAAAGTCACCAGCCTGCGTAAGGTGGACTGGGAGAGCCTGCGGCCCAACTTCTTCTTTATCTTCCCGCCGGGGGCGCTGGACGGGCAGCCACAGAGCTGGCTGACCAGCTTCCGCTGGGAAAACGGCAACGGCATGCTGACCCAGCTCAACCGGGAGTTTCCGACGGTCAGCCTGCTGGATATCGGCGCGATCCTCAAACAGGTGGGGCAGGTGCTGGAGCAGGTGAGCCGCGCGCTGGAGGTCATGGTAGTGCTGGTAACGATCTGCGGCGTGCTGTTGCTGCTGGCCCAGGTGCAGGTGGGCATGCGCCAGCGCCATCAGGAGCTGGTGGTTTACCGCACGCTGGGGGCCGGTAAGCGGCTGCTGCGAATGACGCTCTGGAGCGAGTTTGCGCTGCTGGGGCTGGTGGCCGGTCTGGTGGCCGCCATTGGCGCAGAGACGGCGCTGGCGGTGCTGCAGACAAAGGTCTTCGACTTCCCGTGGGAGCCTGACTGGCGTCTTTGGTTGACTCTGCCTCTGTGCGGCGCGGGGCTGCTTTCTCTCTGCGGAGGCTGGCTCGGCACGCGGCTGTTAAAGGGCAAAGCCCTGTTCCGTCAGTTTGCGAGTTGATTTAGTATAGTGATAATTACGCACCGGATTTTTATGCCGGTGCGTAGTGTTTAAATAGCACAAAGTGATAATACCCACTCATTTAGTAGCACAAAACATTAAAAACCCGTCCACACAGCCCGATTATTTCCAGTTAATATTCACCCGCTAAATATTTAGCAGCGTGTCTATTAAGGAAAAATAATGACTATAAAAAAATCAGCGCTGGCGGCAACGATTGGCGCGGCAGTGGCATTAACGACCTTCGCTTCTCAGGCGGAAATCACCGTTCTTAAGCAGGATCCTCAGGCGGGTAACCCGCTGAGCCGCCTGAACTTCACCGTTGGCGGCAGTATTCGTCCTCAGTTCCAGAACATGACCGGCGACGACGGGAAAAACAGCTACAAGCGTAACGGCTTTGACGGCGGCACCCGCTTCCGTTTCGCGGCAGATTACTACCTGTTTGATGACATCAGCTGGATCAGCTACTACGAGCTGGGTGTGAATATTCCTGCGCAGTTTAACTGGGATCACCACTACGCCGAAGGCGCACACGACACCACGCGTCGTATGCTCTATACCGGTCTGAAGAGCGACACCTGGGGTACGCTGACCTTCGGTCAACAGAACAGCGTTTACTATGATGTGGTTGGCGCGAAAACCGATATCTGGGACTACGACATGATCGCTCAGGCACCGGGTAACGGGATCAACGGCGACTACGACGGTTCTTACCGTTCACGCCAGATGCTGAAATATAAGAAAACCGTGGGCGATGCTGACATTTATGCATCCTACCTGTTTGAAGACAGCGAATTCCTGCCGGGCAACGGCCTGCGCTACAAGCGTAAAGGCGGCGGCTCGCTGGGTCTGGATTACCACCTGACTACCGATCTGACCTGGGGCGCCGCGTGGAACTACACCCGCGCCGACATGCGTAACCCGGACAACGGCGACAGCAAAACCTACGACCAGAACATCCTCGGTACCGCGCTGAGCTGGACCCCGGACAACTGGACCTTCTCCGCAGGCGGCGGCTGGTACCAGAACTTCCTGACCACCAAAAAAGTGTCTGTTAACGACTACTTTGCAGGCGACGCGTGGGGTATTGAGTACTTCGCAGGGTACAAATTCCCAGTCGGTCAGTACGCGGTTAAATCCATCCAGCCTTACTTCATGGGTGACCGCATTGAGTACGTGAACGGCCGTAACTACCAGCGCATCGACAACGGCGTGGGTATCAGCTTCCAGCTGGATTACGGTTTCCGCGTGGATTACGAACACGTGTTCACCTCCAGCACCGACAACCTGGGCGACATGAACCTGGTGCGTCTGCGTTACGACTTCTAAGCCGTCTGTTCCCCGGTGGCGCTGCGCTTACCGGGGCCACAACAGTACGCGTAGGCCGGGTAAGGCGTAGCCGCCACCCGGCTTTATTTTTCAGCGATCAAGCCACTCAGCAATTTCTTCGTACGTCCCGCGATACACAATCTTTTCCGCCTTTTTCTCCAGCTGATAGCCGTACATCGGGTCGTAATAGTCGTTCAGGAGCGGTACAAGCCAGCTGAAGTGCGCGTCAGTGCGGCCAGAGCGTTGCTGTTCCAGCAGCGCGGAGTCTAACAGCGCGGTAAATTCCGCAAAGCGCTGCAGCCCAAGACGGCGGCGTATGGCGAACAGGCCGTGATGCAGGTACTCGCTGTATTCTTTCCAGCCCGCTTCCTCGCCGTAGGCGGCAGAAAAATCCGCCCACATATGGTCGAAATACTCTTCGCGCAGGCGTTCAAGACGAATATCAAACGGATCCTCGACCACCACGATAGGGGCTTCAACCATGCGGTCGCGCAGGCAGGCCGGCAGGTGGTTGGAGCCAATCATCCGGCCCTCATCTTCCAGCACCCAGCGCGCGGCGTCTTTTTTCAATAGCTCAACCGCAAGGTGATTTTCAAAGCTGGCCTGAGAAAGCTGCGGCGTGAGCGTGCGGCCAAATGACGAGCCGCGATGGTGCGCCAGCCCTTCCAGATCGATACCCTGCGCGTGCTGCTTCACCAGCAGGGTTTTACCGTTCCCGGTACAGCCGCCGATAAGCACCATCGGCTTTTGCGACTGCTCGATGGTCACCTGAATCGCCGTCTGGCGCAGGGCTTTATAGCCACCGCGGATCAGCGGGTAGTCGATACCCGCCTCTTTCAGCCAGGCCTGCGAGATATGCGAGCGCTGGCCGCCGCGCGCGCAGCAGAGAAAGCCCTCAGGATGGGCAAGGCTGGCTTCGCGCCAGGCGTTGATGCGGGCCTCACGCGTGTCGCCACTCACCAGGCGATGGCCGAGCGCCAGCGCGGCGTCCGGTCCCTGACGTTTATAACAGGTGCCGACGGCGGCGCGCTCGTCATCATTCATTAAAGGCAGGTTGACTGCCGCTGGCATCGCGCCTTGGGCAAATTCGATCGGCGCGCGAACGTCGATTAAAGGGGTATCGGACGCGAGGATCGCGCGATAGTCCGTTCCATCGTTCATGGTTATTCCAGAAGAAAGCTAAGCAGCAATGGGCGGGAATTGTACGCCGGGGAAAGAGGAGGTCAACTCCCCGGCGGAGGGAGAACTATTTAAGCTTAGATTGTGCCCAGACAATACCGCTCGCGTATTCCGGCGGCAGGAGCGGGATCATGGCTTCCAGCGTGGCGCTCAGACGGCCCGTGTCGCTGTCGTTCAGGTTCAGGTGGCCGACTTTACGACCCTCGCGGACCTCTTTGTCATACCAGTGCAGATGCACCAGCGGCAGCTTCAGCCAGTCGTAGTTCAGATCGGTGCCGATCAGGTTGATCATCACCGACGGGCTGTTCACCACCGGCTGCGGCAGCGGCAGGTCGGTAATGGCGCGCAGGTGCAGCTCAAACTGGCTGATGGAGGCGCCGTTTTGCGTCCAGTGGCCGCTGTTGTGCACGCGCGGTGCCAGCTCGTTGATCAGCAGACCGGACGGGGTGATAAAGCACTCCATCGCCATGACGCCGACATAACCGAGTTCGTGCATGATGGCAGAGAGCATCTCTTCCGCCTGCGCCTGCTGGTCGGCATTGGCGTGCGGGAAGGCGACGCTGGTGCGCAGAATGCCGTCCTGATGCAGGTTATGCGTCAGCGGATAAAACACCGTGCGGCCGTCATGCCCGCGCGCGCCAACCAGCGAGACTTCACCGCTGAAGTTAATGCCCTGCTCAACGATGCACTCGCCGTAGCAGTCATTCGGCAGCTCGGCGGTGTCGCCTGCGCGCAGGCGCCACTGGCCGCGGCCGTCGTAGCCACCCACGCGGCGCTTCACGATCGCCAGCTCGCCCAGCATGGCGAAGACGTCGTTCCACTCGCTTTTATCGGACAGGAGCTGCCACGGCGCGGTCGCGAGGCCGAGCTTGTCGAACAGCTGCTTTTGCGTCAGGCGGTCGGCAACGATCGGGAACACGTCGCGGTTAACGAAGGCGTTATGGCGCGCCAGCTCGCGGGTCAGAGCGGTCTCCGGCCAGCGTTCAATCTCGGCGGTGATCACGCTCTGGTGGAATGGGACGGCTTCTGGCTCGGCGTCCAGCCCGACGGGCCAGACGGCAATACCCAGCGGCTCACCGGCCTGACGCAGCATGCGGCCTAACTGGCCGTTACCAAGGACGCAAACCTGCTTCATGCCGCACCCCGCGGGTCCGGGTTGTCCAGCACTTCGTCGGTCTGGGCTTTACGCCACGCCGCCAGACGCTGATGTAAGTCTTTATCGTGCGTCGCCAGGATCTGCGCGGCCAGCAGGGCGGCGTTTGCGGCACCCGCTTTGCCAATCGCCAGCGTGCCGACAGGAATACCGCGCGGCATCTGAACGATGGAGTAGAGGCTGTCCACACCGCTTAACGCGGCGCTCTGAACCGGTACGCCCAGAACCGGCACCAGGGTTTTGGCGGCAATCATGCCCGGCAGATGTGCTGCGCCGCCCGCACCGGCGATGATCACCTCATAACCGTTCTCTTCGGCGCTTTCGGCGAAGCTGAACAGTTTGTCCGGCGTACGGTGCGCGGAGACCACTTCAACGTGGTGCGGAACATTCAGGATGTCAAAGATTTCGGCGGCGAACTGCATGGTAGCCCAGTCGCTTTTGGACCCCATCACGATGGCGACACGCGCCGGATTATTGCGGGAAGACATGCGTCTTAAAACTCCTGTGGTGCGAAACACACTGCTTTCGAGGGCACAGAGAATAGCATGTTATACGGGCAAGGAAAACGGTTGCGCGGTTAAATCTTGAGCCGTTGTTGCCATCAATTCATAACAAAACAGACCGCATTCTGGCGGTCTGTTTTCGTCGAGGGGCAATCATTATTTCGTCAGTTCAGCGGTCATATACACGCGATTATCGACCTTCGCGCTGGTGATTTTATAAGACGCACCCTGTTCAGCAGCCTGTGCAGCGATTTTCGCTTCTGCGCGGTCAAGGGTAGAGGCGGTTGCGCTCACGCTCTGCGCGAAAGAACCGAAAGAAACCAGGGAGAGAGCCGCAACTGCAACGAAAGTTTTGATGGATTTCATGGTCGTATTCCTTAAGTGTTTTGTCTGGGATAGGGCGTGTTGCCCTGATGTGATAAATAATAGGCCGACCACGGGCGGATTAAAATCGAAACAATTTGCCGATATTGTTCAAAAAAATAGAATGATGTGGAGGGGTTAAAACGGAAACGCGATCAGCTCCACGCCCTCAGGCGTGACTTTGACCATGGAACCTTCGGTGTGCCAGGCACCCAATACCACGCGGTGTGCGGGCTGGCCGTTGGCGATGAGGGAATGCACGTCAGGACGATGGGTATGACCGTGGATCAGCCACTGAACGTCATGCTTTTCCATCACCCGCACGACCGCCTGCGGATTGACGTCCATGATGGTCATGGATTTGCTGCTGTTGGCGGCTTTACTGCCTGCGCGCATTCTGACGGCGATGCGGTTGCGGATAAACAGCGGCAGGGCAAGGAACACCTTCTGGATCCACGGGGTGTGGACTTTGGCGCGAAACGCCAGGTAGCCGGTATCGTCGGTGCAGAGCGTGTCGCCGTGCATAATCAGCACCTTGCGACCGTAGAGGTCGAGCACCTGTTCTTCCGGCAGCAGCGTCATGCCGCTTTCACGGGCGTAGCGCTTGCCGATCAGGAAATCACGGTTGCCGTGAATGAAGTAGCAGGGGACGCCCGAATCCACCAGCGCGTGAATGGCGGCGGCCATTTCACGGTGCAGCGGGTTAGGATCGTCGTCGCCAATCCAGGCTTCAAAGAGGTCGCCCAGGATGTACAGCGCATCAGCGCTTTTCGCTTCACCGCGTAAAAAACGCAGAAAACCGGCGGTTATCGCCGGTTCTTCTGTTTGCAGATGAAGATCCGCAATAAAGAGTGTCGCCACCAATTACTCGCTGACGGTCACGCTGGTAATCACAACGTCTTCTTTTGGAACGTCCTGGTGCATACCGCTGCGGCCAGTAGAGACGGCTTTGATCTTGTCAACCACGTCCATACCTTCAACCACTTCTGCGAATACGCAGTAGCCCCAACCCTGCAGGCTTTCGCCGGAGAAGTTCAGGAAGTCGTTGTCCGCCACGTTAATGAAGAACTGTGCAGTAGCAGAGTGAGGCGCCTGAGTACGTGCCATCGCCAGCGTGCCGCGGGTGTTTTTCAGGCCGTTGTTCGCTTCGTTCTTGATCGGCTCTTTAGTGGCTTTCTGGTTCATGCCAGGTTCGAAACCGCCGCCCTGGATCATGAAACCGTTGATCACGCGGTGGAAAATGGTGTTGTTGTAGAAACCTTCGCGGCAGTAGTCCAGGAAGTTTTTAACTGTTTCAGGCGCTTTGTCATCAAAGGTTTTGATTACGATATCGCCATGATTAGTGTGGAAAGTAACCATTTTTGCATCCTGTTCCGTTATTGTGGTACGTCGACCCGCCTTCGGGTCATCTATAGGGGCTTGTTATAGCATAACCACAGGATGCGATCACCTTGCATTGTGTGCTGCTTCGGGTTTGAATTACGGGTAGAATAGCCGGTTTTCAACCACACACGTGTTTACATGGAATCTTCGATGTTAAAAATCTTTAATACAATGACGCGCCAAAAAGAGGAATTTAAACCTATCCATGCCGGGGAAGTCGGCATGTACGTGTGTGGTATTACGGTTTACGATCTCTGTCACATTGGCCATGGCCGTACCTTTGTCGCCTTCGACGTGGTGTCACGCTACCTGCGTTTTCTGGGGTACAAGCTGAAATATGTGCGCAACATCACCGACATCGACGATAAGATCATCAAGCGCGCGAATGAAAACGGCGAAAGCTTTGTCGCGCTGGTGGATCGCATGATCGCTGAGATGCACAAAGACTTCGACGCCCTGAATATTCTGCGTCCGGACAGCGAGCCGCGCGCGACCCACCACATTCACGAAATCATCGAGATCACAGAGAAGCTGATCGCCCGCGGTCATGCGTATGTTGCCGACAACGGCGACGTGATGTTCTCCGTGCCGACGGACCCAACCTACGGTGCGCTTTCCCGTCAGGATCTGGACCAGCTCCAGGCCGGTGCCCGCGTTGATGTGGTTGACGTGAAGCGTAACCCGATGGACTTCGTGCTGTGGAAGATGTCCAAAGAGGGTGAACCAAGCTGGCCATCCCCGTGGGGCGACGGCCGTCCGGGCTGGCACATTGAATGTTCCGCGATGAACTGCAAGCAGCTGGGCAAGCACTTCGACATTCACGGCGGCGGTTCAGACCTGATGTTCCCGCACCACGAAAACGAAATCGCGCAGTCCACCTGCGCCCACGGCGGCGAGTACGTGAACTACTGGATGCACTCCGGGATGGTAATGGTTGACCGCGAGAAGATGTCGAAATCGCTGGGTAACTTCTTTACCGTGCGCGACGTGCTGAAGTATTACGACGCGGAAACCGTGCGCTACTTCCTGATGTCTGGCCACTATCGCAGCCAGCTGAACTACAGCGAAGAGAACCTGAAGCAGGCGCGCTCGGCGCTGGAGCGTCTGTACACCGCGCTGCGCGGAACCGACAGGTCTGTTCCGGCGGCAGGTGGCGAAGCGTTCGAAGCGCGCTTCGTTGAGGTGATGAACGACGACTTCAACACCCCGGAAGCCTACTCCGTGCTGTTCGACATGGCGCGCGAAGTGAACCGCCTGAAGTCCGAGGATATGGCGGCCGCGAATGCGCTGGCGTCACATCTGCGTAAGCTCTCTGCCGTGCTCGGTCTGCTGGAGCAGGAGCCGGACGCGTTCCTGCAGAGCGGTGCGCAGGCGGACGACGGTGAAGTGGCGGAGATTGAAGCGTTGATCAAAGCGCGTCTGGAAGCGCGTCAGGCGAAAGACTGGGCGGCGGCCGATGCGGCGCGTAACCGTCTGACCGAGATGGGCATCATCCTGGAGGACGGACCGCAGGGAACGACCTGGCGCCGTAAGTAAGTCTGTAACGCCCGGTGACGCTTACGCTTGCCGGGCCAACAGGCAAAAGTAGGCCGGGTAAGGCGCAGCCGCCACCCGGCTTTTTTTTACCTTCTTTTCCACCACAACATTCCCATCAGCACCACCCCCGGCAGCCACACCCACAGCAGTTCTGAAATAATCACCTGATGCCCGTACGGCGTGGTATAGCGTGAGAGCGCAAACGGCGCGACTTTAATCACCTGCCACGGCGCAAAGAAGCGTTCATCCGACCACGGCCACAGCCAGCCGACGCCTTTCCCGCCTGTGGTAATCGAATCCAGCAGGCTGTGCGACAGCAGTGACACGGTTAAAAACAGCCAGCACCGCGTCAGGCTGGCCCGGAACCATCGTCGTCCAGTCAGTACGCAAAGTATCGGCACCACGAAGGCAAACAGCAGGGAGTGGGTAAAGCCGCGATGGCCGAAAACGTTGCCGTACGCGACGCCGAACTTGAACGCCAGCACGTCGGCGTCCGGCAGCATGGCGAGAACAATCCCGGCAAACAGCAGGCGGGGTGGGATAACTTTTGTCCCCAGGCCTAAGCCCAGGCAAAGCGGAACAGCAGCGTGTGTAATGACGGTAGGCATTGTGATTATCCATGGCAAATCATGGAAATATAGCAGTCATTCCGCGCTAAAAGACCTGTGCTAAATTCTGATTTTACGCCGACTCGCGTGCGATAAGCTGCCCGGAGAGCGTAATACGCTGGGTTTGCAGCGTCGGCTCCTTCAGCGTGCGAATCATCAGCCCGGCCGCCTGACGCCCCGTCTCTTCGCTGGCGGACGAAACGTAGGTAAACGAGGGCGAGGTGAGGTTAACGTGGAGCATATCTTCGAAACCGACCAGGGCGACCTGCTGCGTCAGAAACACATCTTTACCCACCGTACGCCCGACCTGATGAATACCGGAGATGGAGCCGATCATGGCATCCGGCGAGTGGCAGAGCAGGGCGGTGATGGTATTGTTTTTTTCCAGCAGCTGGCGGGTGGCAAAACCCGCTGCCAGCGTGTCATCGCTGCAGGCCGGCGAGTATTCATCGCGCCAGACCAGCCCGTTTTGCGCCATCGCGCTGCGAAAGCCGAGCAGGCGCTGCTCGCGGATAAGGCAGCCTTCCCGTCCGCCTATGTAGGCGATATTACGATGACCGCGCTCGATAAGATAACGCACCGCCAGACTGGCCGCCTGTCGGTTATCGCGCATCACCAGATTGCATTTTTCATCCAGCAGCGACTGCGAGACCACCACCAGCGGCAGCGGGCAGTGGCGAATCTTTTCCGGCAGGGTGGCGGTGCGGGTATCCGAGGCCAGATAGATCACCCCGGCGACGCCCTGCTGCTTAAACGACAGCAGGCAGCGCTCAAGCTGGTCATGGTCGTTCTGGGGCTGACCGAGAAAAACCATATATCCCTGTTTTTCAAGATCCTGAACAATGCTCGCCATCACCTTGATGGAGAAGCTGTCGCTAAAGTCGCGAAGGATCAGGCCAATCAGATTAGAGGTATTGGCGCGAAGGTTGGCAGCGGCAACGTTATGAACATAGCCCAGGGTATTGATGGCAGCGTTGACCTTCTCGATCGTTGCCTCTGAGATTTTCCCTTTCTGGCGCAGCACCAGCGAGACGGTGGAAACCGACACGCCCGCGTGCTTCGCGACATCAATAATGCTGACTTTCTTCAAAACCGCTCCCTGAAATTTACCGATTATCAGCCAGATAAAACACGCCTCCCAGCGTACAGGAGACGTGTCGTTCAGGCATCTTATTATTTGCCGATCATGGTGGACATGGTCTGGGCGATAAACTGTGCTCTGGCACCGAAAATCACCTGAATGCCGTTGTCGCCGACAAACACCACGCCGCGCGCGCCGAGTCCGTTAAGACCGTCTTTATCTACCGCGTCGCTTTTTGCCACTTCCAGACGCAGGCGGGTGATACAGGCGCCGACGGAGTCAATGTTATGCGCGCCGCCCAGCAGGGTGATGATCTCGGTCGCGAGTTCAGAATCCGATTTTTCATCCGCGTTGGCGGTTACTTCGGTGCGGCCCGGCGTTTTCACGTCGAAACGACGGATCACAAAGCGGAACGTGAAGTAATAAATCAGGCCCATTGGAATGCCGATGATAATGGCGCTCAGGAAGTGGGTCTGGTAGCCGTTAAACGACGGCAGGATCCCGAATGACAGATAGTCGATAAAGCCTGCAGAGAACGACTTGGCGATATGCGCATGCAGCAGGTACATGGTCATGTAGGCCAGACCCGCCATGATGGCGTTAAAGACGTACAGAATCGGCGCCACGAAGATAAAGGTAAACTCAACCGGTTCGGTGATCCCCGTCAGGAAGCAGGTCAGCGCCGCGGAGAACAGAATACCGGCCGCGATTTTCTTATTCTTCGTATGGGCTTCGTGATACATCGCCAGGCACGCCGCAGGCAGCGCGAACAGCATCAGCGGGAATTCACCCTGCATGAACTTACCGGCGTTCTGGTAGGTGTCGCTGCTGAAGGATTTCACCCCTTCTTCCAGCATCTTGAACCAGATGGTCTGGTCGCCGTGGATCACCTGGCCTGCCTGGGTGGTGTAATCCCCAAACGAATACCAGAACGACGGATACCAGATATGGTGCAGACCGAGCGGGATCAGCGCGCGCTCCACCAGACCGAAGATAAAGGTCGAGGCCGCCTGGTTGTCGCCGTTAACGACCACGGAGAGGGCGTCGATACCGGCCTGGATATGCTGCCACACGTACGGCAGCAGCAGCCCCATCAGGAACGAGAGGAACGCCGTTGCAATCGCCACGAAGCGCTTGCCGGAGAAGAAGCCCAGGAATTCCGGAAGCTGCATGGTGTGGAAGCGGTTATAGCACCAGGCCGCGAGAATACCGCAGATCAGGCCGCCGAAGACGCCCATCTGCAGCGTCGGAATGCCCACCACCATGGCGTATTTCCCGCCCTGAGAGGCCATTTCCGGCGTGATGCTCAGCACGGTGCTGATGGTGATATTGGTGACAAACACCGACACCGCCGCGGACAGCGCCGCAATGCCGGATTCTGACGCCAGGCCCACGGCAGAGCCAATGGCAAACAGCATCGGCAGGTTATCAAAGATAACCCCGCCCGCGTTCATCATCAGCGGCAGATGGAACTTATCGCCGAAGGCCAGCAGCAGGCCCGCAGCGGGAAGCAGTGAAATTGGCAGCATTAAGGCGCGACCAATCATCGATAACTTAGACAGCGATTTAACAAACCCTGATATCAGACTCATGCTGATTTCCCCCGAGTAGCGCTTTTTTGGCGCTGTTATTGTAAGTAGAACGTTTTAGTAGAACGTTCTACTTATCGTGGGCAAAGCGTGAAAAACGCGCAACTGAATTTTCACTTTTCAACAGACGAAATACTGATTATTTGAAGTGGATCGATAAATAACCGTGATGGGTGTGAGGGGATAGAGATAGAAATTGCCGGGTGGCGGCTTCGCCTTACCCGGCCTACAAACGGAGACAGTACGTAGGCCCGGTAAGCGCAGCGCCACCGGGCATCAAACGGCTTACGCCGTCACGGTCACGCTCTGGCCTTCAAAGCTCACGGTCTGGCCCGCGACAATCTTGCAGCGCTTGCGGGTTTCCACCGCACCGTCCACTTTGACAAGCCCGTCGGCAATGGCAATTTTCGCCTGCGCGCCGCTTTCGCTCCAGCCTTCCAGCTTGAGCAGATCGCACAGCTCAACGTGCGGGTGTTTGCCTAATGAAAATGTGGCCATCTTACGCGTCCTCTACGTCGTGATATTCTTCGCATGCCTGCAGGGTATTCTGAATCAGCGTTGCGACGGTCATCGGGCCTACGCCGCCCGGTACGGGGGTAATGTAAGAGGCGCGCGCGGCGGCATCTTCATACACCACGTCGCCGACCACTTTGCCGTTTTCCAGACGGTTAATCCCGACGTCCACGACAATTGCGCCCTCTTTAATCCACTCGCCCGGAATAAAGCCCGGCTTACCGACCGCGACGATCAGCAGATCGGCGTTCTCAACGTGGTGGCGCAGGTTTTTGGTGAAGCGGTGGGTTACGGTGGTGGTGCAGCCGGCCAGCAGCAGCTCCATGCTCATCGGGCGGCCCACGATGTTGGACGCGCCGATGACCACGGCGTTCAGGCCGTAAGTATCGATGTTATAACGCTCCAGCAGCGTCACGATACCGCGCGGCGTGCACGGACGCAGGCGCGGCGCGCGCTGGCACAGGCGGCCAACGTTGTACGGATGGAAACCGTCCACGTCTTTATCCGGTGCAATACGCTCCAGCACCTTCACGTTGTCGATACCGGCGGGCAGCGGCAGCTGAACCAGAATACCGTCGATCTCTTTATCGGCGTTCAGAGTGTCAATAAGTTCCAGCAGTTCTGCTTCGCTGGTGGTTTCCGGCAAATCGTAAGAGCGGGAGACGAACCCCACCTCTTCACACGCTTTGCGCTTGCTGCCGACATAAATCTGCGATGCCGGGTTACTGCCAACCAGCACAACGGCCAGCCCGGGGGCGCGTTTTCCGGCCGCTTTACGCGCCTTCACTTTTTCCGCGACCTCAGAGCGCACCTGCTGCGCAATCGTTTTACCGTCAATAATCTTTGCTGCCATCAGAGAGAAGATTCCGTCTGTAACGTTCGAAAGGGGGG
This sequence comes from Enterobacter sp. 5-4, assembly GCF_000612205.1. Classification (NCBI taxonomy): domain Bacteria; kingdom Pseudomonadati; phylum Pseudomonadota; class Gammaproteobacteria; order Enterobacterales; family Enterobacteriaceae; genus Enterobacter; species Enterobacter sp. 5-4. The sequence continues at coordinate 221,966 of NZ_JFHW01000022.1, forward strand.
ATGCGTGTATTTTGTCAGAAGCGAGCCCCGCTGTCAGTCACCCTTTGCGCGTTTTTATCCGCAAGACGCAAAAACCCTTCTAAAGGGATGGTCAATTTCTTAGGCGGGATTAGGATGTGACCTGGTAAAATGGCAGCGTTTTGACATATTTAAAAATCACCTCCTGAGCTACTTTGTCTCCTCCGAAATAAGCTTTCAATTACTCAATTGAACGTATTTCTTATTCCCGATTTTTCGCGGGAAGGGTTATTTACATTTTAAAGGAATAGACATGAAACTCAGCAACATTGCTTCTACTGTTATTGCAACTTTGGCCCTGGTTGCGGGTGCCGCAAATGCAGCGGATCCTGCTGCGCCGGTTTCCGTAAATGGCGGTACCGTACATTTTAAAGGTGAGCTGGTTAATGCGGCTTGTTCAGTAAATACTGATTCTTCCGAGCAGACCGTTAATCTGGGTCAGTATCGTACCGCGAAATTCACCAAAGTGGGCGACACCACCTCTAATATTCCGTTCAACATTGAACTGAACGATTGCGATCCGCTGGTGGCCAAAACTGCCGCTGTTGCGTTCACCGGTCAGATCGACCCAACCGACAAAACCCTGCTGGCCGTCACCTCCGGCAGCAACGACAACACCGCGAAAGGCGTGGGTATTGAGATCCTCGACAGCAAATCCAGCGTTCTGACCCCAGACGGTGCGACCTTCTCTGCTGCGCAGACGCTGATCGAAGGGACGAACACCCTGAAGTTCACCGCGCGTTATAAATCCACGGCTGCGACTACCGAGCCAGGCCAGGCGAACGCTGACGCCACCTTCGTAATGAAATACGAATAATTCCTCCGCACAGGGATGTTCAGGCCTCAGGGACGAGGCCCGTCATACGCTATTGCCAGGAACAAAGGATGACAAGGACAGGAACACTACTGCTGTTAACCCTTGCGATGGCTTGCCCGGCATCGGCGCGTACCGTGGTGATCGAAGGCGGCAAGGTTCATCTCAGAGGTGAACTGGTGAACGGCGGCTGCGCCGTGGCGCCCGACAGCCAGAATATGCGCATCGATATGGGGCAGTACCGAACCAATTCATTTTCCGGCGTGGGCAGTTTTTCCACGGTGAATGTGCCTTTCACCGTACGGCTGCTGGACTGCAGCGTTGATGTTTCGCGCACCGTGGGGATCCAGTTTCAGGGGGCCACACCCGCAGAAGATCCTCAGGTCTTTCTGGCGACATCGCGACCAGGTGAAACGCCTGTCAGCAGCGGCGTTGGGCTGGCGCTCTTTGACGAGCAGCAGCGTCAGATTATCCCAAATGCCACGGCCGTCAGCTGGCTGCCGATCGATACCCGCGAGCTGGCGTTCCATTTTAGCGCCCGCTATCGGGCTATTTCCGAACACCTCGAGCCAGGCAAAATTCAGTCGGATGTCTGGTTTACGTTGATTTATCCATAACACCTGCGAACACATTATTAAAGGTACGGTTGTGATGAATACCCTAATTAAACCAGGACTTTTTTTATCGTTTATTTTAATGATGGTTTCTGCCTGCGCGAATGCATCCGGCGGTATTGCGCTGGGAGCCACCCGCGTTATTTACCCGGCGGACGCGAAGCAAACGTCGCTGGCGATCACCAACAGCAATAAACAGGAGCGCTATTTAATTAACGCGTGGATCGAAAATGCGAACGGGCAAAAAGAAAAAACATTTGCCGTCACGCCGCCCCTGTTTGTTAGCGAGCCGGACAGTGAAAACACGCTGCGCATTATTTACGCCGGGCCTGCGCTGCCTGCCGACCGTGAATCGCTGTTTTACATGAACGTGAAAGCGATCCCGTCAGTGAACAAAGCCAAAACGGAAAACAATAACGTGCTGCAGCTGGCTATTCTCTCGCGCATCAAGCTGTTTGTGCGCCCGAACAACCTGGCAATGCAGCCGGAAGAGGCGCTTTCCCAGCTGCGGTTTGAGCGCGCGGGTAACCATCTCAAAGTCAGCAACGCGTCTCCGTATTACATCACCCTCGTCAATCTGAAGCTGGGCGGGAAGACGCTGGATAACCTGATGGTGGCGCCGAAAAGCGCGGCACAGCAGGTGCTGCCAGCCGGTGCCGGCGGCACGCTCTCCTGGCAGAGCGTGAATGACTACGGTGCCATCACGCCGGCGCGTAGCGTCAACCTGTGAGCAGAGTCAGGGCGATGAAAAACCATCAGGGACGTTACTGCCCGGTTGCACTGGCGCTGATGGCTGCGCTCTGGCCGCAGGCTGGCTGGAGCGAAAGCTATTTCAACCCGGCCTTCCTGTCCGACGACACCGCCAGCGTGGCGGATTTGTCGCGTTTTGAACAAGGACACCAGCAGGCACCCGGCGTTTATCGCGTGGATATCTGGCGTAACGATGAATTTATCGGGACTCAGGACGTGCGTTTTGAGCAGGCAGAGAACACGCCGCCGGTGGCGGGCGGGCTATCGCCGTGTATTACGCGCGCGATGCTGGACCGCTTTGGCGTCAACGTTGCGGCGTTTCCCGAGCTGGCTCAGGTCCAGGGTGAGGCCTGCGTCCCGTTGACCACGGCCATTCCCGGCAGCGAAACGGTATTCAACTTTGCCTCACAGCGCCTGAACGTTAGCCTGCCGCAGGTGGCATTGCAGAACAGCGCCCGGGGCTACATTCCGCCGGAACAGTGGGATGAAGGCATTCCCGCCGCGCTGCTGAACTACAGCTTTACGGGCAACCGGGGCAGCGAAGACGACAGCTATTACCTCAACCTGCAGAGCGGGCTGAACTATGGCGCCTGGCGCCTGCGCAACAACGGCGCATGGCGATACACGCAGACCAACGGGCAGCGGCACAGCGAGTGGCAGAATATTGGCACCTGGGCGCAGCGCACCGTGATCCCGCTGAAAAGCGAACTGGTCCTGGGCGACAGCAATACCGGTAATGACGTCTTCGACAGCATGGGGTTCCGCGGCGGACGGCTCTTCTCGTCTGACAGCATGTATCCGGACAGCCTGCAGGGCTACGCGCCCACCGTACGCGGGATCGCCCGGACGCCCGCCAAAGTGGTGGTGCGTCAGAATGGCTACGTGATCTATCAAAGCTATGTGCAGCCGGGCGCATTTGCGATTACCGATCTCAACCCCACCTCCTCAAGCGGTGACCTGGAAGTGACGGTAGAAGAGAAAGACGGTACCCAGCAGCGCTATACCGTGCCGTACTCCACCGTGCCGCTTCTGCAGCGTGAAGGGCGCTGGAAGTATGACCTCGTCGCGGGGGATTACCGCAGCGGTAACAGCGATCAGGATACGCCGTTCTTCACCCAGGGCACCCTGATTACCGGGCTTGCCAACGGCTTTACGCTCTACGGCGGAACGCAGCTGGCGTCACGCTATACCGCGGTCGCCGTCGGGGCCGGAAAAAACCTGGGCGACTGGGGCGCGGTTTCGCTCGATATCACCCACGCCCGCAGCCAGCTCGCGGACGACAGCAAGCATGAAGGACAGTCCCTGCGCTTCCTCTATGCGAAATCCCTTAACGGCTTTGGCACCAACTTCCAGCTGCTGGGCTACCGTTACTCCACAAAAGGGTTTTACACCCTGGACGATGTGGCATGGCGCTCAATGGAAGGCTATCAGTATGCCGACAGCCAGGACGATAACGATGTGCCGGACGTGCAGAGCTATCACAACCTGACGTGGAATAAAAAAGGCCGCTTCCAGCTTAACGTTTCTCAGTCGCTGGGGGATTACGGCTCGGTCTATATCTCCGGCAGCGAGCAGACCTACTGGGGTACCGACGAGTCGAACCTCTGGTACCAGCTGGGGTATGCGGGGGGCATGAAGGGGATCAACTACTCCGTTTCGTGGTCGTGGAACAAATCCGTCGGGATCGACGGCACCGACCGGATCGCGTCGTTTAACGTCTCCGTGCCGTTCAGTATCTTTACCCGTCAGGGCTATCGCCGGGACAGCGCGATTGACCGTGCCTACGCCACGGCATCCGCCAGCCGGAACAGCGATGGCGACACAAGCTGGCAAACCGGCGTCAGCGGCACGCTGCTGGAGGACCGCAACCTGAACTACAGCGTGACTCAGGGACACACCAGCACCAACGGGTCAAGCGGAAGCGCCAGCGCCAACTGGCAGGCGACCTACGGCACGTTGGGCGTGGGCTACAACTACAGCGACGATCAACACGATCTCAACTGGCAGCTCTCCGGCGGGGTCGTCGGTCATGCCGACGGCGTGACCTTCAGCCAGCCGCTGGGCGACACCAACGTGCTGATCAAAGCGCCGGGGGCATCCGGCGTCAGCGTGGAAAACCAGACCGGCGTGAGAACCGACTGGCGAGGCTATGCGGTGATGCCGTATGCCACCGTCTACCGCTACAACCGCGTGGCGCTGGATACCAACACCATGAGCAACAACACCGACATCGAAAACAACGTGAGCAGCGTGGTGCCGACCAAAGGCGCGCTGGTGCGCGCCAGCTTTGATACTCGCATTGGCGTGCGCGCCCTGCTGACGGTAACGCGCGGCAACCAGCCCGTGCCGTTTGGCGCGGTGGTCCGCGAAACGCAAAGCGGGGTCACCAGCATGGTGGGGGATGACGGGCAAATTTACCTGAGCGGGCTGCCGCTGGAGGGCGAGCTGCTGATCCAGTGGGGCGACGGGGCGCAGTCTCAGTGTCGCGCGCCTTACAGCTTGCCTGAAAAGAGCCTGCAACAGGCAATCACAATGAAGGGGATTCGCTGTGAATAAAACCCACATCTTAGGCTTGTCGCTTCTGGCGCTACTGCCTGCGGCAAATGCATTCGCCACCGTGTGCGTCAATGAAAAAGGCGTGCCGACGGAGGTGCATTACGACCTGACGGACAAATTCAATAGCTCGAATAACCAGATTGGACAGGTCGTGACGCTCAGCGAGAAGTCGCAGTGGGTAGGGGTCAATGCCGTCTGCCCGAAGGGCACGGTCGGGAATACCACCAAGCGTAGCTATGTGACCGATTATCAGGTTACGGGAACGAGCGATGGCTATCAGTATCTGAAGCTGAACGACTATCTGGACGGAGCCATGAAAATCACGGACAGCTATGCTGGCGTGTTTTATCCGCCAAAAAACTATATCCAGATGGGGAGCCATCCTAACGTCTCCAAAAACAGGCCGTTTGGCGTTCAGGACTCCAGCCTTGTCTTCCGCCTTAAGGTAACCCGACGTTTTATTAATATGGTCGTGATCCCGCGCGCCACCATGTTCCGCGTTTACGTCACCACCACCTCCTCGGATCCGCTCACCACGCCGGTCTATACCATCAGCTACAGCGGTACCATTCAGGTGCCGCAAAGCTGCGCTATCAACGCCGGGAACGTGGTGGAGTTTGATTTCGGCGACATTGGCGCCTCCCTGTTCAGCAAGGCGGGCGTAGGTAACAAACCGGAGGGCGTCTCATCGCAAAGCAAAACCATTGCGATCAAATGCACCAACGTGGAGGCAAACGCCATGCTGACGATGCGCGTAGAGGCGGAGAAAGTCTCTGATAATGTGCTGGTGTCGGATAACCCGGACGTCGGGTTCATCATTGCCAACGAGAGCGGTGCGCCGCTAACGCCTAACAACCTGACAAGCAAAATTCCGTTCCGCCTCGACGACAGCGCGCAGGCAAAGGTGGGGATCCGCGTCTGGCCGGTGAGCGTGACGGGCAACAAGCCAGCGGAAGGGCGTTTCACCTCGCGCGGGTATTTGCGCGTGGATTACGACTAAGGAGCCGATATGCGAAACGGGATCCGTTTTCTCACCGTGGCGCTCTTTGCGCTTTGCACACAGGCTCAGGCGGACACCGCGTTGGGCGAAATTAACATTCGGCTCTACGGCAATATTGTTGATTTTACCTGCGTCGCGGAAGGCAGCGACAGCGACAAGACCGTCACGCTGGGCACCTGGCCCACGAAACAGCTCAGCACCACCGGGAGCCGCACGCAGCCCATGCCGTTTACGCTGAAGCTGACCGGCTGTCCGCCGGGCGCCGCGTCGATTACGTTTTCGGGCAAAGCCGACGGGAGCAATAACGGTTTGCTGGCGCTGAACGACGCCAGTACAGCGAGCCGTGTCGCGGTAGAGATCAGGGATGCGGATAAAACGCGTCTGGCTCTTCAGCAGGCCAGCCAGCCGGTCTCGGTTGATGCGCAGGGGAATGCAACATTGTCGTTTTATGCCAATTATATTGCCACTGCAGATAACCCTCAGCCCGGACGAGCCGATGCGGATGCCACCTTTATGATTAACTATAATTAGCACTGACCGCACTCCCTGCAGCTCAGATAAGCTGCAGGGAGTGAATTCAGGTTAAAGCAGCTCGTGCGCTTTGGCGTAATCAATTAATTCCACGATGCTTTGCACGCCCAGCTTGGAATAAATATTGGATTTATGCGCGCTAATGGTTTTGTTGCTTAATAGTAGCTGTTCAGCAATTTCCTTATTGGATAATCCATTCGCCAGATAGCGTAATACCGTGACCTCGCGATTTGATAATGGCATATCGACTGCCATCCCTTTCCCTGAACCCAAATGGTTTATAAAGTTCAGCGTTTCCGATGGGAAAAAGGAATAGCCCATCAGGATCATTTCTACGGCGTTGTAGATCTCACCCAAATCTTTTCGTTTACTGACGAAGCCATTTGCCCCGGCGCGAATGGCGCGACCCGCGTAAAATAACTCTGATTTAGATGAGAGGAACAGAACCTTAATGTCTTTGTTTAAGTTTCTGATTCTCTTAAGTAAAGCGAAAGCATCCGTGCCCGTGAGTTCAATGTCAAGGATCACCAGATCGATAGGGTGATTACGGATACAGTCAAGGACTTCATGGCTATCGCCAGACTTGAGCTTGACTGTGATATTCTTATTTTTCTGTAGCAGGACTTCTATCGACATTCTGACGATAGGATGTTCGTCCATAATGATAACGGATGCCGGTTTCATTTTTAATGCCTCAGATTGTTAAAAGCGTTATGCAGAGTTTGGTAAAACTCTCGAAATGCCGGAAGGATATAATGTGCAGATCCCTATACCGTAGTATTTCCCTGGAAAGAGCGAAAGCATCCTTGTTTACGTAATGAAAAGAACTATGCCTCAGCGCGGTCATCTCATTTGGCTGGTGTTGGCAAAAAGGTTTTTCTTATTCAGATTTGGTACGCTTCTTATTATACAGGGTAAGTTTTTTCCGAAAACCCTGTAAATTAATCACAGGATATTGGTTTGTATTATCTTCTGGATCTGAATCGCTATTTTTTTAAATTTAGCGGAAATATCCTGTTATCCCATTTACCGCATATTTTCATCTTTATGTAATAACAAAAAATAACAGATATCTCTGTATGTTGATCAATTGTTAACAAAAGTACGCATCATTTTGGGGGACTCGCCCGGTCTGATGAGGTGAACAATTGCCCTCGCAGGCCGTCAGACCTTCATCTGAAAGCGTGAAGGTTGACCTTCAGCTCCGCAACTCCTGCACAGGAGAACATGCTATCTGCTTCGCTTTTCCCTCCAGGGCGCAGTCGCTAAGCTGCTTGTTTTTACATCATTATCATCTTGTTAACGCTGTCTGCATTCACTTAACGGATGGAGGAAAGTGCTGCCGTTCGTTCAATTTGTGGCATTTCACAAGGTTCTCGCCCATAAATTAGGAATAGTTATAATTTCGACTTTATTGTTAAAAATTAACATTTTTGAAACACGAATGGTAAGTAAATTCTTAAAGCGCTTTAGGAAATAAGGGGTTAGGACGTGAGTGAAAACGTGCAGTCTGAGAGGTTATTAAGAAGATGCAACAATTCCTGTCGATGACTCAGTCCCAGCTTCACCAGGATGCAGCTAAGACGATAGATAATGCGGCTATAGGGACGATTCTGCATAAGGGCAATCTGACGTAACGTCTTGCCCCGGGAAAGTTCCTGCAGGATCGGCCATTCATTGCGGTTGAACCAGTCTTTGTCGGAGCCCTGTGGCGGGCGGGCATCCAGCAGGCTGTGCTGGAGTGCCGCGGCGTTCAGCTGGCGCTCGAGCACATGAAAGGGACCTGCCGCTTTGCAGAAAAGGCGGGTGTCGTAATTATCGGCCCGGACTAACAGCCAGGGCGTCAGGAACGGAGGAAACAGGCTATGCCTTCTCAACTGATCCAGTTTCTCCAGAAGCCCCGTTGACCGGCTTTCAATATCCACGACCAGACGGGCGGAGGGCCATTGGGTCTGTGCGACAAGGGCGTCGTCCAGCGTGGCGTAATCGCAGCAGCTGCTCAGGGGAAACTGCCCGTTGAGAAAACCGGTGCGCAGGAAATGATCCTCCGTCACCAGGAGAATAAACGGGGCGTCTGTTTTGCGGGGCTGGCTGATGGACTGGCTCAAAAATTCGAGCCGGTCGAAAAAGGGGGGAGCAAAAGGTGAGCGCGTAAATCCCAGTGCATCACTTCCTGTACGCCGCCGCCGGTAACGGCGCACTGTCATTCGCATGGTCTCCCTCCTGGAAATGGCGTTTTAATCCTCCGGCCATGTCCAGGACGGCCAGTAATATCCCTGGCCGAAGTCTGCGCCTGCCTGCAGTGCCCAGGTACGATCGCGTTCAGTCTCAATACCTTCGATAAGCACTTTCCCGGCAAGCTGAAAGCAAAGGGAAACCAGTTGCCTCAGCGCAGGGGTGTCGCGTAAACGCCAGAATGCTTCCTTATCTATTTTGATGCCGCTTAACGGAAGTCGACAGGATAAAAACGACTGCACTAAGACATCATCAATGTCATCCAGCCAGATAGCGTGCCCCTGTCTGCTCAGCTGCTGCAGATTCTGAACCACGCGCTGCTTCTGCGCGACGGACAGCGCCAAAAAAGCCGCAAGGTCGACAAGCTCAATATTGAGCGGCACGCAGGGGAGTCTGATGAGCCGCTGGAAGGACGCAGGCTCTGTCAGGACGGTTATCGGCAGATTAATAAAAAGGTTATGACCGTGCGGCGTATTTTTTAACGCAGCAAGCTGCGCCTCAAGCAGCGTTAGCGACCAGCCAGCGGACCGATGGCAAAAAAAATCCTCACTGTGCCGCGTATCGGCCAGGACGCTAAGGACCTCGACGCCAACCTGACGCAAAGAGGCGAGGGCGACGATAGGCTCAAGCTTAATGCCGACGATGTCCTGAGAGAGGTACTGTAACCGGGGGGGCGTATCGATCAGGTTTTGCGCTGTCACTCCATTGTCCTGTTGTCTGTCAGCCTCCAGGCGGCCGGGATACCTGGCTCTAGTGTGACGAGCTGACGTTCAGGAAAACAGCAGGCGTTACTTAAATGCAACTAAGCCTTTTCGCAGCGCTAAATTTTACGGTAAAACAGGGCGGAATGTTGAGAAAATAGCCGTATTTACAATCGGCTAGCGGTAATTGGCCCTGAAAACGGAAAAGGCATTGACTCACCTGCCATTGACCGTATAATTCTTCGCGTTTCACCGCCGCGAAGTACACGCTTCTCAGTGCGCCCTTAGCTCAGTTGGATAGAGCAACGGCCTTCTAAGCCGTAGGTCGTAGGTTCGAATCCTACAGGGCGTGCCATTTCATTTCTACTAACGTCTCTCAAAGTCTACTCAATCCAGTAATACCAAGCTATTCAGCTAAATCTCGCTCTCCCTACGTCTACTAAATTGTATTGAAATCGATACCAATCCGAGGGGATATTCGGGTGCATATACTGGTTCAATGGAAAGAGATACCTCCAATGCAGTTAACGGCACGCCAGGTCAGCACAGCTAAACCTTAGGACGTGCCCTTCAAACTGGCGGATGGCGGTGCCCTGTATCTGTTTGTTAAACCGAATGGTTCCAGATACTGGCGTCTGAAGTACTGGCTCGCAGGAAAAGAAAAACTCCTGTCTATTGGCGTTTTGCCCTGATACTCATCACGTTGTTGTTTGACCCATTTAGTCATCGTGGAAAGTCCAGTATCCATAGCCTTGTAGCATCAGAGACGGTGTTATGTTGGTCGACAACGAGATGAGCTGATACGCGTTTGAATTCAGAGCTAAAATTTCTTCTTTTAATTGGTGCTTTTGTGTTGTTTTGAGGTGAGCATTTCACCTGTGTCAGGTGGCTAAATTCAGTAAACCCCTTCAATGATTGGCACATCTGCACACTAGAAGATATAAAATGGAAAAAAATTATTAGCATCCTATTTTTTGAGTTAAAACATACAAAATTTCAACAATGGGTAAAAAAGGGGCTGAGTACGCCCCTTTTTACAATATTATTTAAGAAACCTTCTGCGCGGCTAACAGATTTATATGCATTGTGGGTTTTTCAATGTATTTGTACATTATAGGGGCAATAACACCTAAGGTTGCTACAGATACCAATTTCCAAATCATATAACCCTCATCATACAAATAGTATTTAGATACGGCCTGAGGAATTCCATGGATTAGGTAAATTGAGAAACTACAGGCACCAAGGACTCTAACTGGTTTGCACGTAAGTATACCAAAGTATGTACATCCGCACTTAAGAGTATAAAAAACAACCATCATTAATAATGGAGTTATTACATCATATGCCTTTCCTATCAACATAACAGCGAAAAAAAGTATAATTGAACTGATTGAATCATGTAACTTAATTTCTTTTTTTATAGTTGCAACCATAAAGCCAGCAAGAAAGTACATTACATAGCTCAATTGAATATCTTTACTTATAAAGTACCATTGGTAGACAACATAGGACATAGATATCAGCACAAAAGATTTGGGGTAAGGGAATCTTTTTAATAATATGAATATGATAGGTATGGCAACATATAGTCTTAGCTCCCACACCATTGTCCAAAGAACACCGGAATTCATTATTACGAGAGGTATGTCATTGATACGCGTCATCGGGTAATTAAAAAGCGAAGGCAATGACTGAATTAGATCATTAATCTGATATGAATGGTTTGGGGATATTAAATAGGATGATGCATAAATCATTATTATAGAAAAAGCTACTGGCGGGTAAATCCTCATGATTCTGGAAACATAAAACTCTTCAAAATTAAATGTTTTCGCCATCGCCTTTCTGAAAAAAAGAAAAGCAGAAAGTATGAAGAATATCCCGACAGATAGCTCACCGGTAAGAAGAATGTAGTGAACGGTTTTGCTTGAGGAAATATAATCAAGTGACCAATACTCTGTGTCATGACTGCCATCCCTCCAGAAAATATGAAATATGGCGACCATAGAGGCGCAGATACCTCTAGCACCATCGAATGAACTATATTTTTGATTGTCAGGCTCTATCTTAATAATTCTAGATACTATATAAAGAGTAACTAATAGCACAAAAAAATAGATTACATATTCTTTAAGATAATGCATCATTGATCCTATAACTACATATTAAAGTATTGTTGTTTTAATGCGCTTTTTAGGAATGGACACAATAGAACCATAATCCATTTGAAGCCACATTGCCATCGTAACCATTTCGGTTAAAATCACAACCGTATTACTTCGGCTATAGACATTAAATAACCCTATAACACACTCAAGAGCAGCAAAACGCACGAGGTTATTAGATTTTGACTCCGTCATATTTTATGCCTTAAATTAATTGATCCCATATTGGCCATTGTGTATGCGGTAACATTATGGCAAGCAGAGCAGTTTCTGGATAGGCGGCAGTCTACCATTCAAGTGCAACATGATCACCACTTGATCATTCCAGTTCCTCACGTTAAGTAGAGTTAAATGATTGTCCGATGCTGTATGAAGGAAATTACACAGTTAAACCATGAGGCATGGCTGTGTACTCTACGTGTCACAGATGTTTCATACATGGTTGAATCACGACGAAACGAGATGGAAAGTAACGACACATAATGGCACAAAGGCGTTGAGAGTGTGGGAAAACTAATTATATTACAGTGCATTAACTAGTTCTCTACGTTCTTCTAAACCGTCTGTCGCGGGTTCGCACCCTTTAGGAGAGCCATTTGATCCCTGAAATCCCTCATAGCTCCAGCGCCATACTTGAACTGAAACATATCCCTGCTTAACTCAATGGTGATTAATCCTGTTATGAGAGCGCATCCATGGCAAAGCTCGACAAAGCTGTTCGACTTAATAATGCCCCACCTGTCTTTCAAGAAAATCTTCACGACGTTTATTACCATATGTGAAACCACCAGCTAGTGACGCGACTCGGAAAAACATGAGTGCTTACCCGCTATCAGGACGTGTATCAGGTAATGAAGGAGCGTGCGTTCGTCTCTTCAGGTGTCTCTGAAGACGTGCATGCTGCGCTGGAAAAAGAGTCTTTTAACTTTCCGCCCCTGCTTTGGGATCTTCTGCACGGAATTGTCCTTTTTGAGGAGGGCAGTGTTTATCGCGTGCACCTTAAGGCTCTGCAGGCCCTGTTTATCGGCGAACCTTGGGAGGCTTTAACTCAACTCATCTCACACGAATCACATTCAGTGGTAGACGTTTTACCTACGGCTCGTCCGTTTGACGGAGTTCGTCAGATTGCGGCGCTATGGGGAAAGCTCTTCACCGCGTGGCTTAACCTGACGCAGGCGTAACAGGAGGTGGTGGAGCTAGAGAAGAGTTCCATCAGGCTATTGCTGGATCCCTGCACCATCGATCGTGAGGGGCTGCAGATGCTGATAAAAGCGCTCTTCCATCTGGATGATAGCTTTCGCCAGCCCGCACAGGCGCACAGAGAAGGTTACTACTCGCTGTTTTATAGCAGCCTGCTGAAAGGATATGGCGGAGAGGAGAATATGCTCTATGAGCGGTTTATCACGGACCACGTCACTATACTGATTGGTGGGAGTGAAACCAGCGAAGCGTTAACCGGAAACGTGCTCTGTATGCTGGCACTGCATCCGTAATTGCAGAAGGTTATCAGAAATAACACGCTGCGGATGAAAAAATAGTACGCGAAACGATGCGCTTTGAATCCCCGCTTCAGATGGGGAGGCGGAAGGTTGCGTCTTCTGTGCATTTTCAGGAGGGTGAACTATAGGTAGGGATAGCGTGTTGTTATGCCTTGGCTCTGCCAACCGGGATGAACACGTATTTGAAGACGCATCGCGCTTTATTCCAAGCAGAAAACCTGGCAATGACCCCGAGCAAGCAACGGGTAACCGCTCTGGACAGCGAGGTGAAATGGTCGAATCGAAGCCTGAACCTGAGAACGCTGGAGATACTTACACTTGAGATCGACAGGTGCGGTAACGAGATAATGACATGAAGGGAATCATATTTTTAATGCCCTGTGGCCGAATTTTTTATTCTTTTTTTTCTGTTAAATAACGACTTAATAAATAGAGTGCTAATTAATTTTGATTAGCTCCACCCTTAAGGTTTTCTTAATCTTTATTTTTCTCCTTTATTAAATCTGGGTTTTTATCATTTCAAATTCCATAAAAAAGAAATTTTACACTTTTACGCCTAAACTGGATTGATACTAATTATCATTAGCGTTGTTGTATGCTTTAATCCTGTCCCACAAAGCTATGAGTGGTTACTCCCGTTGGTCTATTAAGGATATGTTCATGAATTCTCGCCTGCTGTCCTGCTTCTCGCTTGCCTTGTTGTCCTCATCCCTTTTCCTTTCCACACAGTCGGTTGCCGCCGATAACAACGACGGTATCGTTGTTTATAACGCGCAGCATGAAAACCTGGTGAAGTCGTGGGTTGACGGTTTTACCAAAGAAACCGGGATTAAAGTCACTTTGCGTAATGGTGATGACAGCGAGCTGGGTAACCAGCTGGTGCAGGAAGGCAGCGCATCGCCGGCAGACGTGTTCCTGACGGAAAACTCGCCGTCCATGGTGCTGGTGGATAACGCCAACCTGTTCGCACCGCTGGATGCCGACACCCTGAAGCAGGTACCGGCAGAGTATCGTCCGGCGCATGGCCGCTGGATCGGCATTGCTGCCCGCAGCACGGTGTTCGTCTATAACCCGGCGAAACTGAGCGAACAGCAGCTGCCTAAATCGCTGATGGATCTGGCGAAACCCGAGTGGAAAGGCCGCTGGGCGGCATCACCGTCAGGCGCGGATTTCCAGGCTATCGTGAGCGCGATGCTGGCCCTGAAGGGCGAGAAGGCCACCCAGGAATGGCTCAAGGCGATGAAAGCCAACTTCTTGGCCTATAAAGGCAACAGCACCGTGATGAAAGCGGTCAATGCGGGTCAGATTGATGGCGGGGTGATTTACCACTACTACCGCTTTGTCGATCAGTCCAAAACCGGTGAAAACAGCAAAAACACCCAGCTCTACTACTTTAAGCACCAGGACCCGGGCGCGTTTGTGAGCCTCTCCGGCGGTGGCGTGCTGGCGTCCAGCAAGCACAAAGCGCAGGCGCAGGCCTTCATCAAATACATTACCGGCAAAGAAGGTCAGGAAAGCCTGCGTACCAACAACGCCTTTGAATACGCCGTGGGCGTGAACGCGGCCTCAAACCCGAAACTGGTCCCGCTGAAAGATCTTGATGCACCGAAAGTTGAACCTTCAACGCTCAACAGTAAAAAAGTTATCGAGCTGATGACGCAAGCCGGCCTGCTGTGATCCTGAGAGTGAAGTGAAGGTCTTATGTCTGGTCTAAGTCTCGACATCGGAAAAAACAGAGTGCAGGAGCCTGCCCGCAGGTGTCCTGCACTGCCGATGGTTGCGTTAGCTGTCTTGTTTTCATTACTGGCGCTTCTGCCTTTGGGTTTTATCATTGCCATTGGCATTGAGACGGGCTGGGAAACCATTAAGGCGCTGGTGTTTCGCCCGCGTGTGGCTGAGCTGCTCAGCAACACGCTGTGGCTGACGGCCCTGGCGGTTCCGCTGTGTATCGTGACGGGCGTGGCGATTGCCTGGCTCACCGAGCGCACGCAGCTTGCCGGACGGGGCATCTGGTCCGCGCTGGCGGTCGCCCCGCTGGCCATTCCCGCGTTTGTGCAAAGCTATGCCTGGGTGAGCGTGGTTCCGTCGATGCACGGGCTCTCCGCGGGCGTGTTTCTCTCCGTGCTTGCCTACTATCCCTTTATCTACATGCCGGTTGCCGCGGTGCTCCGCCGCCTTGACCCGACGCTCGAAGATGTCGCCGCGTCGCTCGGCACACCGCCGTGGAAGGTCTTTTTCCGCGTGGTGCTACCCCAGCTCAAGCTGGCTATCTGCGGCGGCGCGCTGCTGGTGGCGCTGCACCTGCTGGCGGAATATGGTCTGTACGTGATGATCCGCTTTGATACCTTCACCACGGCCATTTATGACCAGTTTCAGTCTACCTTCAGCGGCCCGGCAGCAAACATGCTGGCGGGCGTGCTGGCGTTATGCTGCCTCGCTATCCTGGTGCTGGAAGGCGTGACGCGTGGAAAAGCACGCTACGCGCGCATTGGCGCCGGGGCTGCGCGCGAGCAGAAACGCTGGCCGCTAAAGCCTGCGGCTGCCGCGCTGGGGCAGCTGTTTTTCATGGTGCTGATCGTCCTGGCGCTGGGCGTGCCGTTAGCTGTTCTGTGTCGCTGGATTTGGCTCGGCGGGGTGGAAAACTGGATGAGCGCCGATCTCTGGCACTCGCTGCGCCAGACGCTGATGCTCGGCGTGGGCGGCGCGCTGCTGACGACGACGTGTGTGATCCCCATTGCGTGGCTCGGTATCCGCTACCCGCACCGTATCTTCCGGATGCTGGAAGGGTGCATCTATATCACCAGTTCGCTGCCGGGCATTGTCACGGCGCTGGCGCTGGTCACCGTTACCATTCATTACGCACGTCCCATTTACCAGACGGAAATTACCCTGTTCCTTGCCTATCTGCTGATGTTTATGCCCCGTGCGCTCATCAACCTGCGGGCGGGGATAGCGCAGGCGCCGGTTGAGCTGGAAAACGTGGCGCGCAGCCTTGGCAGCACGCCCGCGAAGGCGTTCTGGAGCGTCACGATGCGGCTGGCCGCGCCGGGTGCGGCGGCGGGGGCCGCGCTGGTGTTCCTCGGCGTCAGCAACGAGTTGACTGCCACGCTGTTACTCTCTCCCCTGGGCACGCGCACGCTCTCTACCGGATTCTGGGCGCTGACCAGCGAAATTGACTATGTCGCCGCCGCGCCTTACGCGATGCTGATGATCCTGATTTCCCTCCCGCTGACCGCCATTCTCTATATGCAGTCGAAGAAAATTGCAGGGCTATGACATGCTTGAATTAACCGCCATTTCTAAATCGTTTGCTGATGTGCAGGTGCTCGACAGCTTAACCCTGAGCGTTGCGCCGGGGAGCAGAACGGCCATTGTCGGGCCGTCGGGGTCAGGTAAAACCACGCTGCTGCGTATTCTTGCCGGGTTTGAGACGCCTGACACCGGTCGTATTGTTATGCAGGGGAGAACCCTGTTTGAGGAAAACCGTTTTGTCGCTGCCCACCAGCGCGGGATCGGTTTTGTGCCGCAGGAGGGCGCGCTGTTCCCGCACCTCAACGTGGCAGACAACATTGCCTGGGGGCTGGGCGGGACCCGCCACGAAAAACGCCAGCGCGTTGAGGCGCTGATGGAGATGGTTTCGCTGGACAGGCAGCTCGCCACGCACTGGCCTCACGAGATTTCCGGCGGACAGCAGCAGCGCGTGGCCCTTGCCCGTGCGCTGGCCCAGCGTCCTTCACTGATGCTGCTGGATGAACCGTTCTCGGCGCTGGATACTGGCCTGCGCGCCATGACGCGAAAGGCCACGGCCGATCTGCTGGCCGAAGCGGGCGTGGCCTCGATTCTGGTTACCCACGATCAGAACGAAGCGCTCTCCTTTGCCACGCAGGTTGCCGTCATGCGTTCCGGACGCTTCACGCAGGTCGGGACGCCTTATGAGGTTTACACCCGTCCCGTTGACGAAGAGACGGCGCTGTTTCTTGGTGATGCGCTGATCCTGCCTGCGCAGCTCACCGCGGGCTACGCCCTCTGCGCCCTGGGTAAGGTGCCCACAGACAACCCGCTGGCGACAGGGCAGGGCAGAGTGATGCTGCGCCCGGAGCAGCTGAGCGTGACGGCATGCGCCTCACATGAAAGCCCGATCTCCATTCTTGATGTGGATTTTACCGGTCACCTGTCGACGCTCACCCTTGGGCTTACCGGACAGCCGCAGCCCGTGACCCTCAAGACCGTCAGCCAGCCTGGATGGAACCCGGGCACGGCGGTTCGCATTGATATTGCTGGCACCGCGCGTGTATTCGACTATTCTTAATATTCATTAATAATTTCATGCAATGGGTTGTTATAAAAGAATTTTCCAGAATATATGGCATTTCCTGAGATTCTCTACCATGCTCATAAAACCTCACCATCATGCGTGAGGTTTTTCGTAGTTGCTGATTAATCTCAAGGAAAAAGGTTATGAAAAAGACGACTGCTATTTTGTTGGGAACGGCGTTACTGTTTACGACCAATGCTTTTGCTGCCCAACTGCTGACTAAAAATGAGTTCAAGAAAGTCGAGTCTCAGTATCAAAAAATCGGTACGGTAAGCACCTCAAATGAAGTATCGGTTGATGATGCAAAAAAAGAACTGATTGAGAAAGCCGATAAGCAAGGCGCGGATGTTCTGGTGCTCACCTCAGGTAACACCAACAATAAAATTCACGGTACGGCTAATATCTACAAGAAAAAATAACGTTACTGCAGCCACCCCATTTTGGGGTGGTTGTTCCTCATCCTGTCTCCCCACCTCTTCCTGTTGTTCGCGGTTACGCTTGCTAACGCATGGATAATGCGTATAGTTCTCATTTGCATTGCTATCAATACATTCTAAGGCCTGACAACGGGCTATTTTTGCGCGCACTTTCAAATGAGTTAACGATGAACAACACCAGAATACACAAAACGCTGCTGGCGCTCGCCGTTGGCGCGGTAACGCATTCCGCCTTCGCGGCGGACGATCAAAAAGAAGATACCCTCGTTGTGCACTCTGCACCGGTCAGCGATTTCAAACCCGGTGGCGACCAGCTGGTACCGGCCTTCCTTAACGGACAGGTGGCGAACGGCGGGCGTATGGGGATGCTCGGTCAGCAGAACGCCATGGATGTGCCGTTCAACATCATCAGCTATACCTCGAAGCTGGTGGAAGATCAGCAGGCGAAAACCATTGCTGATGTGGTCGCCAACGACGCGGGCGTGCAGTTTGTTCAGGGGTACGGCAACAGCGCTGAAACCTTCCGCATCCGTGGTCTGAAGTTTGACGGCGACGACATGACCTTTGGCGGCCTGTCCGGCGTGCTGCCGCGTCAGGTGGTGGATGCCCAGATGGTCGACCGCATCGAGATCTTCAAAGGGGCAAACGCCCTGATGAACGGCGCGGCAAGCTCGGGCGTGGGCGGGATGATCAACCTTGAGCCAAAACACGCGGGCGAACTCCCGCAGGCGAAAGTGGGCGTCGACTACACCTCGGACTCCCAGATTGGCACCACGCTGGATGCGGGCCGTCGCTACGGCGACAGCGACCAGTTTGGCGCGCGGGTGAACCTGGTCCACCGCGAAGGGGAAACCGGCATACCGAACGACCGCCGCCGCACCACGCTGCTCTCCACCGGTCTGGATTACAAAGGCGACCGTTTCCGCACCTCGCTGGATCTGGGTTATCAGAAGAAAACCTTCCACGGCAGCCCGACCAGCGTCAATATTTCGGCGGTGGATTTCGTGCCCGAGCCGCCGAAAAACGATCGCAACTTCTCGCAGAAGTGGGCCTACAGCAACATCGAAAACGAATTTGGGATGTGGCGCAGCGAGTACGACATCACCGACGGCTGGACCGCCTATACCGGCCTGGGCGCGCAGCACGCGCACGAGGAAGGGATCTACAGCGCGCCGAAGCTGCTGGATAAAAGCGGTAAAGCAACGGTCAGCCGCCTTGATACCAACCGCATCAGCGATTCCGTCAGCGGCATGGCGGGTATACGCGGTAATTTCAATACCGGCTTCGTCTCGCACAAGGTCAACGTTGGCTATTCGGCGATGACCAAAAATGAAAAGATCGCGTGGAAAATGTCGGCGACGAAGGATAACCCGACCACCAACATCTACCACAACACCGGCGTCGATATGCCGGACAGCACCAACCTCAACGGCTCAGGCGGGAAGTACAGCGATCCGCTGACCAGCGGGCGCACCCGCACCCAGGGCTGGCTGCTGAGCGATACCCTGGGCGTGCTGGACGACAAACTGCTGTTCACCGCTGGCGCGCGCCATCAGAAGGTGGTCATTCGCGGGTATAACAAAGTTACCGGTGCGGAAAACGCGGCAGACGGCTTCGACGGCAGCCGCTGGATGCCAACCTACGGCGTGGTCTACAAGCCGTGGGAAGAAATTTCCCTTTACGCCAACCACACCGAAGCGCTGCAGCCGGGCAAAACCGCGCCTAATACCGCGACCAACTACGGCCAGAGCACCGGTATCGTTCACTCTAAGCAGAACGAAGTGGGCGTGAAGGCGGACTTTGGCCGCGTGGGCGGATCGCTTGCGCTGTTTGAGATCAAGATGCCGTCGGCGATCCTCGATGCTAACAATCACTATGGCCTGGATGCCGAGCAGCGTAACCGCGGCGTGGAGCTAAACGTCTTCGGCGAGCCGATGCTCGGGATGCGCCTCAACGCCAGCGCCACCTGGCTGCAGGCGGAGCTGACCAAAACCAAAAACGGCGTAAATCAGGGCAACGATGCCATTGGTGTCCCGAACGTCTACGCCGTGCTGGGGGCAGAGTATGACATCAAGCCGATTGATGGCCTGACGGCGACCGCCCGCGTCAACCACTCTGGCGCGCAGTACGCCGATCTTGCCAACACCAAAAAGATCGACAGCTACACCACGCTGGATCTGGGGATGCGCTATCGCTTCGCGGTGAACCACAATGCAAACCAGATGACGGTGCGCGCGGGCATCGACAACGTGACCAATGAAAACTACTGGGCCAGCGTGGACGATTCCGGCACCTACATCACGCAGGGCGAGCCGCGTACCTTTAAGGTCTCGGTTGGCTACGAGTTCTAAGCGTTCCACCTCGTTATCCGGGGCAGGGACGCCCCATACCTCCGCCGTTGTGTTATAAAATTGTAATAAAAGCTTCTTAGACTGGTCGCCGACTCCTTACCTCTTGGCCAATGACAGGAAGCCGCTATGGGCAGACCCCTCAAATCCGTTTTTAAAAAAGAACATCGCGACGACATCGCTAACCGCAGCGCGAACCCGGTATTCTCCGAGGTTGCAGAGGTGTTCCTCTCCCGCCGTCGTTTTCTCCAGATGGGCGCCGTGGCGGGCGCTGCCGTTTCATTCCCCTTTCTGATCAAACCTGAGAACGCCATTGCCGCGGTATCGAAGCCTTCCGCGCTGGCAAAAGCGGTTTCCCTGGGCTTTACCAGCATCGACGTCTCCACCGAAGATACGGTCAGGGTGCCGGAAGGCTATATTGCCCGCCCGTTCTATCGCTGGGGTGACCCGACGGGGATCAAAAACAACATGCCGGCCTTTAAACCGGATGCCAGCAACACCGCGGACGAACAGGCTGCGCAGGCGGGCATGCATCATGACGGCATGGCGTGGTTTAGCCTGCCGCAAGGGGAGCAAAACCCGGAGCATGGCCTGCTGGCAATGAACCATGAGTACATCGACAACGGGATGATGTTTACCGACGGTACGGCGAACTGGAGCCTCGACAAGGCCCGCAAGGGGCAGAACGCGATGGGCGTGTCGGTGGTGGAAGTGAAAAAATCGGGCAGCGACTGGCAGGTGGTTCGCCCGTCTTCGTATGCCCGCCGCATTACCGTCAATACGCCGATGCAGCTTACCGGCCCGGCGCGGCATCAGGACTTAATGAAAACCACCGCCGACCCGCAGGGGGAGCGCGTGCTGGGCACCATGCAGAACTGCGCCAACGGCCATACACCATGGGGCACCTATCTCACCTGCGAGGAGAACTGGTCGGATATTTTTGTCAAAAAAACCGATCTCAACCCGCTGGAAAAACGCTACGGCATCAGCGACAGCGATGAATCCTACCGCTGGAACGAGGTGGACGAGCGATTTAGCGTTGATAAAACCCCTAACGAACCTAACCGCTTCGGCTGGGTCGTGGAGATCGATCCCTACAACCCGACCTCCACGCCGCGCAAGCACACCGCCCTGGGCCGCTTCAAGCATGAGGGGGCGGCCGTCACGCTTGCCGCCGATAGCCGCGTGGTGGTCTATATGGGGGACGACCAGAAGTTCGAGTACGTCTATAAGTTTGTCTCGGACAAAAAATACGATCCCGCGAACCGTGAAGCCAATATGCAACTGCTGACGTCAGGCACGCTGTACGTTGCCCGCTTCAACGAAGACGGGAGCGGCGACTGGCTGCCGCTGATCTTCGGGCAAAAGGGTCTGGATAAGAGCAACGGGTTTGAAAACCAGGGCGATCTGCTGATTAAAACCCGCCTGGCGGCAGACGCGGTGGGGGCAACGAAGATGGATCGCCCCGAGTGGATAGCGGTTGACCCGCACGCCAGCGGCAGCGTCTACTGTACGCTCACCAACAACAGCGATCGCGGGAAGGAGGGTAAGGCACCGGTTGATGCCGCCAACCCGCGCGCTAATAACGTGTTTGGTCATATTATGCACTGGCACGAAGAGGGGGCCGATCCTGCTGCCGCTCGCTTTAAGTGGGATATTCTGGTGATGGGCGGGCGGACCGACAGCGACGATCCGAAGGCTAAAGGTTCCATGCAGGGGGCGGCCTTCGGCAGCCCCGATGGCCTGTCGTTCGATCATCAGGGCGTGCTGTGGATCCAGACCGACGTCTCTTCCAGCACCATCAATAAGAAAGCCTACGAGGGGATGGGCAATAACCAGATGGTGGCCACCATTCCGGGCACCAACGAGTACCGTCGTTTCCTGACCGGACCGCGCGGGTGTGAAATTACCGGGATTGCGTTTACGCCGGATAACCGGACGCTGTTCATCAACATTCAGCATCCGGGGGAGGGCGGGGATGATATCACCGACCCTGCTAACCCTCGCGCTGTTTCCAACTGGCCAGACGCGAACCCGAACGGACGCCCGCGTTCCTCAACGGTGGTCATCGTCAAAGCGGACGGCGGGATCATCGGCTCATAACCTTGCATCGCCGGGGGCATGCCGTGCTCCCGGCGTTAAACTTGCTACCGCCAGCATGAAGTGTTAAAACGTGCCCCTTCTAAAAAAGAGACAGGGGTAGGACGTGAAAGACGCGTCATCCGCTTCAGGCCATGGTAGCGCTGAAGCCTCGTCGGATCAGAATCCAACGCTGCAACGTGGTTTGCAAAATCGACATATTCAGTTAATTGCCCTTGGCGGCGCAATCGGTACCGGGCTCTTTCTCGGCATCGGCCCCGCTATTCAGATGGCCGGTCCGGCGGTGCTGCTGGGTTACGGTATCGCCGGGATTATCGCCTTCCTGATCATGCGCCAGCTTGGCGAGATGGTCGTTGAAGAGCCGGTGTCAGGCTCCTTCGCGCATTTTGCCTATAAATACTGGGGCCCGTTCGCAGGCTTCCTCTCCGGCTGGAACTACTGGGTGATGTTCGTGCTGGTCGGGATGGCGGAGCTGACCGCCGCAGGCATCTATATGCAGTACTGGCTGCCGGACGTGCCCACGTGGATCTGGGCGGCGGCCTTCTTCATCATTATCAACGCCGTTAACCTCGTCAACGTGCGCCTGTATGGTGAAACCGAGTTCTGGTTTGCGCTGATCAAGGTGCTGGCAATTATCGGCATGATCGGCTTTGGCCTGTGGCTGCTGTTCTCCGGCCACGGCGGCGAGCGGGCCACTATCGACAACCTGTGGCAGCACGGCGGCTTCCTGGCGACCGGCTGGAAAGGGCTGATCCTCTCGCTGGCAGTGATCATGTTCTCCTTCGGCGGGCTGGAGCTGATTGGCATCACCGCCGCGGAAGCGCGCGACCCGCATAAAAGCATTCCGAAAGCGGTTAACCAGGTGGTGTACCGTATCCTGCTGTTCTATATCGGCTCGCTGGTGGTGCTGCTGGCGCTCTACCCGTGGGTGGAAGTGAAGTCAGACAGCAGCCCGTTCGTGATGATTTTCCACGATCTCAACAGCAACGTGGTGGCTTCTGCGCTGAACTTCGTCATTCTGGTGGCGTCGCTGTCGGTCTATAACAGCGGCGTTTACTCCAACAGCCGCATGCTGTTTGGTCTCTCCGTGCAGGGTAACGCGCCGAAATTCCTCACCCGCGTCAGCCGTCGCGGCGTGCCGGTGAACTCGCTGTTCCTTTCCGGGGCGATTACCTCGCTGGTGGTGCTGATCAACTATCTGCTGCCGAAAGAGGCCTTCGGCCTGCTGATGGCGCTGGTTGTCGCTACGCTGCTGCTGAACTGGATCATGATCTGCCTCGCGCACCTGCGATTCCGCGCCGCGATGCGCCGCAAGGGGCGCGAAACGCAGTTCAAAGCGCTGCTTTACCCGGCGGGGAACTACCTCTGTATCGCGTTCCTGGCGTTGATTCTGGTGCTGATGTGCACCATGGATGAGATGCGACTTTCAGCAATGCTGCTGCCGGTATGGGTGGTGTTCCTGTTTATCGCGTTTAAGCTCTCACGCAAAAAGTAGCCCGTTTTTCTCCCTCTCCCTGTGGGAGAGGGCCGGGGTGAGGGCAACAGACCGCACCAAACCAGACCGCAACTGCCTTCACGCCCGGTGGCGCTGCGCTTACCGGGCCTACAAAACACTGCTTCATCTTTATCGTGACCCCCCTCCCAAATCTGTTTCGATCCACAGGATCTTTATTTTGTAATCGATTACTTTTCATTTGAATCATTTTGTAATCGATTACTTTTTCCGGGTGAGGCTTATTATGGTGTCAACTGAAAGTAGTGAAAAGACGATAGCGCAGCATCGGCTGCTGGTGCCGCGGCTGTCGCTGATGATGTTTCTGCAGTTTTTTATCTGGGGTAGCTGGTCGGTTACGCTAGGGCTGGTGATGACCCAGCACAACATGTCTCTGCTGATTGGCGATGCGTTCTCCGCCGGGCCTATCGCCTCCATTCTCTCGCCGTTCGTGCTTGGCATGCTGGTGGACCGCTTCTTCGCCTCGCAGAAGGTGATGGCGGTGATGCACCTGGCGGGCGCGGCGATCCTCTGGTTCGTGCCGGGGGCGCTGATTGCCGAGAACGGCGCGCTGCTGATTGGCCTGCTGTTTGGCTACACGCTCTGCTACATGCCGACGCTGGCGCTGACCAACAATATCGCGTTTCACAGCCTGGCAAACGTGGATAAAACCTTCCCGGTGGTGCGCGTGTTCGGCACCATCGGCTGGATCGTGGCGGGCATTTTTATCGGCGTCACCGGCGTGGCGGCAAGCGTTACCATCTTTCAGGTGGCGGCGGCCAGCTCCGTGCTGCTGGCGCTTTACAGCCTGACGCTGCCGCACACGCCTGCTCCGGCGAAAGGCCTGCCGGTGAAGGTGCGCGATCTTTTCTGCGCGGATGCCTTTGCGCTGCTCAAAACCCGCCACTTTTTCGTTTTCTCCGTCTGCGCGATGCTGATCTCCGTCCCGCTCGGCACCTATTACGCCTACACCGCCTCGTATCTGGCGGATGCGGGAATTGCCGACGTCAGCACCGCCATGTCCTTCGGGCAGATGTCCGAGATCGTCTTCATGCTGGTTATTCCGCTGCTGTTCCGCCGTCTGGGCGTGAAGGTCATGCTGCTGATCGGCATGCTGGCGTGGTTTGTGCGTTACGCCATGTTCGCGCTGGGCGTCAGCGAGGAGGGGCGCATTCTGCTGTATCTCGGCATCCTGCTGCACGGCGTCTGCTACGATTTCTTCTTTGTCGTCGGCTTTATCTACACCGACCGCGTGGCGGGCGAAAAGGTGAAAGGCCAGGCCCAGAGCATGATCGTGATGTTCACCTACGGCATCGGCATGCTGCTCGGCTCGCAGATTTCCGGCGCGCTCTATAACCGCCTGGTGGCAGGGCAGACCGTGCCGCAGGCGTGGGTGACATTCTGGTGGATCCCGGCGGTAGCGGCCGCGGCGATCGCGCTGATTTTCCTTCTCACGTTTAAGTATGACGATGACAAGGCGTAACGTTCAGGAGGTGGTATGAGGACGATGAAAGGACCCGGCATTTTTCTGTCGCAGTTTATTGGCGCAGAAGCGCCGTTTAATTCGCTCGACGGGCTGGCTGAATGGGCGGCAGGTAAAGGTTATAAGGCGGTACAGATCCCCTGCAACCATCCGCACATCTTTGACGTCGAGAAAGCGGCGGAGAGCCAGACCTACTGCGACGACATCGCCGCTAAGCTGGCCGCGCACGGGCTGGTTATCAGCGAACTGTCGACCCATCTGGAAGGGCAGCTCGTGGCGGTGAACCCCGCCTACAGCGACGCGTTTGACCACTTTGCGCCCGCTTCCGTGCGCGGTAACGATGCTGCGCGTCGGGCGTGGGCCACGGAGAAGCTGAAGCAGGGGGCGGTCGCCTCGGCAAGATTAGGTCTGAAAGCGCACGCCACCTTCTCCGGCTCGCTGGCCTGGCCGTTTTTCTACCCGTGGCCGCCGCATAACGAACAGCGTTTTCAGGAAGCGTTCGGGGAGCTGGCAAACCGCTGGCGGCCGATTCTGGATACCTTCGACGAGCAGGGGGTGGACGTCTGCTTTGAGCTGCATCCGGGGGAAGATCTGCACGACGGCGTCACCTTCGAGCGTTTTCTTGCGCTGGTGGACAACCATCCGCGCTGCAACATTCTCTACGATCCAAGCCATATGCTGCTCCAGCAGATGGACTATCTGACCTTTATCGACATCTTCCATGCGCGTATTAAAGCGTTCCACGTGAAGGATGCCGAGTTTCGCCCCAGCGGGCGCAGCGGCGTCTACGGCGGCTACCAGCCGTGGATCAACCGCGCCGGACGCTTTCGCTCGCCCGGTGACGGGCAAATCGATTTTAAGGGCATCTTCAGCAAGCTGACCCAGTACGACTACGACGGCTGGGCGGTGCTGGAGTGGGAGTGCTGCCTGAAGGATGGCGATACCGGGGCGAGTGAAGGCAGCGAATTTATCCGCCGCCACATCATTCCGGTTGCCGGGCGCGCGTTTGACGATTTCGCCGCAGGGGGCAGCCATGATTAACGTCGGGATCGTCGGCAGCGGGTTTATTGGCCCGGCACATATCGAGGCGCTCAGGCGCCTTGGGTTTGTTCAGGTGGTCGCGCTGTGCGACGGCTCGCTCGTTAAGGCGCAGGAAAAGGCGCGCCTGCTAAACGTACCGCACGCGTACGGCAGCGTTGAGGAGCTGCTCGCGCACCCTGATTTGCACGTGGTGCACAACTGCACGCCGAACCACCTGCATGCACAGATTAACCGCCAGATCCTGCGCGCGGGCAAGCACGTGTTTTCCGAAAAGCCGCTGTGCATGATCCCTGAGGAGGCGCGCGAGCTGGTGGCGCTGGCGGAGCAGACGGGCGTGGTGCATGGCGTGAGCTTTGTCTATCGCCAGTTTGCGATGGTGCGTCAGGCGGCGAGCATGATGCGCGCAAGCAGCCTCGGGCGGATTTTTGCCTCACACGGCAGCTACCTACAGGACTGGATGCTGCTGGAAACCGACTACAACTGGCGGGTGGATGCCGCGCTCGGCGGCGCATCGCGCGCGGTGGCGGATATCGGCTCCCACTGGTGCGACACGGTGCAGTTCGTTACCGGGCGGCGCATTACCGAGGTGATGGCTGATTTATCCATCGTCTGGCCGACGCGCAGGGCCAGCAAGGTCGGGAATCAAACCTTCTCCCACGACGAGCAGGCGGAGTATGTAGACAAACCGGTCACCACCGAAGACTTCGGCTCGGTGCTGTTCCGCTTTGACGACGGCAGCAAGGGCTGCTTTAGCATCTCGCAGGTGAGCGCCGGGCGTAAAAACCGCCTGACGTTTGAGATCAACGGCAGCGAGCGCTCGCTGGCGTGGGACCAGGAGGTGCCGCAGCAGCTGTGGATCGGCCATCGCGCGCAGGCCAACCAGACGCTCACCGACGATCCGGGGCTGATGAACCCTGACGTGGCCGACAGCGCCCACTTCCCCGGCGGACATATCGAAGGCTGGCCGGACGCCTTCAAAAATATGATGGCGCAGTTCTACCGCGCCGTGCAGGCGGGCGCGATGCCGGATACGCCGCAGTTTGCGACGTTTCACGATGGCGCAAACGTGATGTATATCATTGATGCCATTGTGAAAAGCCATCAGCAGCAGCGCTGGGTGCGCGTGGAACAATAACGCGTTGCCCGGTTCGCCGGGCAATAAATTTATGGTAGCCTGCACAAAACGCTAACCGCAGGATGTGTCGTCGCTATGTCAATTCAGAAAATCGCTCAGCTGGCCGGGGTCTCCGTGGCGACGGTCTCCCGCGTGCTGAATAACAGCGACACCGTGAAGGCGAAAAACCGCGAGCGCGTTCTGCGGGCGATTCAGGAGAGCAACTACCAGCCAAACCTGCTCGCCCGTCAGCTGCGCACCGCCCGCAGCTATATGATCCTGGTGATGGTGTCCAACATTGCCAACCCGTTCTGCGCCGAAGTGGTGAAGGGCATCGAAGCCGAGGCGGAGAAAAACGGCTACCGCATTCTGCTGTGCAACTCCGGCTCGGACATCGAGCGCTCCCGCTCGGGCTTAAGCCTGCTCTCCGGCAAAATCGTCGACGGCATTATCACCATGGACGCCTTCTCGAAGCTGCCGGAACTTGCCGCGCTGATTGGTTCTGCACCGTGGGTGCAGTGCGCCGAATATGCCGATGCGGGCGCGGTCTCCTGCGTCGGCATCAATGATGTGGACGCTTCACAGCATGCCGTCAGCCAGCTGGCCGACGGCGGCCGCAAGCGTATCGCGATGATCAACCACGATCTCAGCTACAAATATGCCCGCCTGCGCGAACGCGGCTACAAGAGCGTGATCCACCTGCGCGATCTGGACTATCAGGCGGTGGAGTATGCCAGCGATCTCAGCTCCGGGGCGGGCATGGCGGCGATGCAAAACCTGTTAAAAGATAATCCGCCGGATGCGGTATTTGCCGTTTCCGATACGCTGGCGGCGGG
Source organism: Enterobacter sp. 5-4 (assembly GCF_000612205.1). Lineage (NCBI taxonomy): Bacteria > Pseudomonadati > Pseudomonadota > Gammaproteobacteria > Enterobacterales > Enterobacteriaceae > Enterobacter > Enterobacter sp. 5-4. The sequence goes on from NZ_JFHW01000022.1 coordinate 250,018, forward strand.
CGCGCTGCGCGCCATTCAGCAGGCAGGTCTTCGGGTGCCGGAGGATATTGCCGTGGTCGGCTTTGACGGTACGGAGCTGGCGGACATGATTTCGCTCACCACCATCGAACAGCCGTCGCGGGATATCGGGCGCAAGGCGGTCGATCTGCTCTTAAATAAGATCGACAACCCGGACGCGCCCACGGAAAGGGTGATGATGGACTGGCGCTTTATTTCCCGCGCCAGTACCTGATTATTTTGCGATAACGCCCGCCAGGGAGCGAATATCGTTCCCGGTTGGCGACTGGTGAATACGCAGACCAAATTCATCCACCACCGCGAAAATATGGTCGAAGATGTCGGCCTGAATCTCCTCATATTCTGCCCAGACCACCGTGTTGGTGAAGGCATATATTTCAATCGGCAGGCCATTCGCGTCAGGCGCGAGCTGACGCACCATCAGCGTCATATCTTTACGAATGCGCGGGTGGTTGCGCAGATATTCGTTCAGGTAGGCGCGGAAAGTGCCGATATTGGTCATCTTGCGCAGGTTTAATACCGATTCCCCTTCACCGTTTTTCTGATTCCACAGGCTAATTTCCTCATGGCGTGCGGCCAGATAAGGCTTCAGCAGTTTCGCCTGAATGAGTTTCTGCTGCTCCTGCTCGTCGAGAAAATGAATGCTGGTGGTATCAATGTTCAGGCTGCGCTTAATGCGTCGTCCGCCGGAGGCCGACATGCCGCTCCAGTTGATAAAGGCGTCGGAGACCAGCGCCCACGTCGGAATGGTCGTAATCGTATTATCGAAATTGCGCACTTTCACGGTGGTCAGGCCGATATCCGTCACCGTGCCGTTGGCACCGTATTTCGGCATCTCCAGCCAGTCGCCGAGCTTGAGCATATCGTTGGCGGAAAGCTGGATACCCGCTACAAGTCCAAGTATCGGGTCTTTAAACACCAGCATCAGCACGGCGGCCATGGCGCCCAGACCGCTGATCAGAATCGCCGGAGACTGGCCAATCAGCAGGGAGATAATCAATATCCCCACCAGAATGGCGCTCACCAGCTTGATGCCCTGGAAAATCCCCTTCAGCGGCAGCTGCGACGCGGTGGCCATTTTCTGCGACAGATTGAAAATCACGTCCAGCAGCGAGAAGAAGGAGAGCAGGGCATAGACCATCACCCACAGCTTCGCGCAGGTGGTGAGTATTTCCGCCGCTTCGCTGCCTTTTTGCAGCCACAGTACCGCCTGGACGTTGACGATTATCCCCTGCAGGGTAAAGGCCAGACGGTGAAATAATTTATTCTGGGTGATGATCTGCAGCCATAAATGGCTGCTGGCCTGCGCGCGCTTTTCGAATGCGCGAAGTACCCCTTTGTGCAGAATAAAATGAACGATGATGGCGGTAAGAAAAATAATACCAAAGATAATCACTAAAGAGGTGGTGTGATTAATTTCAATGCCTAACTCTTCAACCTGAGCAATCAATTCCTGCATAACGTCTCCTGTATTTTTGCAGCCCCATAATGGCGGCTGCGGATCTATTATGCAAATTCACGAACTTATTTGGCGGCCTGACAGATCTTCGCCACCGGCAGGCACAGGCTATGGCGGATACGCAGCGTCGCCAGAGCAAGTACCACCATCATAGCTGTTTCCACCATCAGGAAGACGTTCACCGCCTGGGTGTAATCCCCGTGATGGTTTTGAAGCGCGTGCAGCAAAATGGCGCCAAAAATGGCCGGGCCAAGGCCCAGCGCGGCCTGCTGCAGGGTGCTTAAAATAGCGCTCGCGGCTCCCGCGTCGTCAGGCTGAATGTCGCGCATCCCGATGCGATAGAAGCTGTTCACGATCAGCGCCTGCCCGTAGCCCACCAGTCCGGTCGCGGGTGCCAGCGTCAGGGTGGTATTCTCCATGCCCCAAACGCGGAACGTGGCGATCAGCGCCAGCAGGCCGGTAATCTGGATCGCCAGACCCGTCAGCAGGATTGTGCTGGTGCTGTAGCGGGCAATCAGCCGCGGCGCGAACCACGCCGAAACAAAGTAGGTCACGCCCAGGGCGATAAAACTGTTCCCGGACTGCCACGGCGCCATCCCCAGGCCGGTTTGCATGGTCAGCGCCATACAGAACATAAACCCGGACCAGGCGCTGAAAAAGAGCATCGCAATCAGGACGCCAAAGCGCACGCTGCGAAGCGCAAGCAGGCGCGGCGGGATCAGCGGGTGGGCATTCTCACGCTCTTTTTTGCGCGCGTTCAGCGCCATCAGCCAGGCCAGCGGGACAAGGGCGAGCAGCATCGTCTTCAGCGGCCACGACCAGTTCCACTGCGGGCCGAGCGCCATCGGGAACAGCAGGCAGCAAAGCATGACCGCCAGCAGCGCGGTACCCGGCCAGTCGATGCGTGACGGCGTCTCGCGACGGGTTTCCGGTACGAAGCGGCGGCTCAGCGCCAGCACCACCAGACAAATCGGCACGTTGATAAAGAAGGCGTTTCGCCAGCCCAGCCCGGCGATGTCCGCCGATACCAGCCAGCCGCCGCCCATTTGTCCCACGATAAACGCAATCCCGCCGATGCCGCCGAACAGGCTGATGGCTTTGGCGTGGGCGGTGCCTTTCAGCGTGACGTGCAGCGTGGCAAGAATTTGCGGCACGATCAGTGCGGCCCCCGCGCCCTGAACGATGCGCGCGGCGAGCAGCTGTTCAATGTTCCCCGCCATTCCGCACAGCAGCGAGGCCAGGCCAAAGCTCGCCACACCCAACATGAACAGACGACGACGGCCAAAGTTATCTCCCAGCTTGCTGCCGAGCGCGAGGCAGACGGCAAAGGCCACGCCGTAGAGGGCGACGATCAGCTCCAGTTCGGTAGCGGTCGCATGCAGTGAATGGGTGATGGCGTCCAGCGCCACGTTGGTGATTGAGGTATCAATCATCGGCAGCATCTGGCCGGTTAACAGCAATATCAGGCCAGCGCGACCCGGTGAAACAACTGACGTATTCATGGTAACTCCATTGCGTCATTCAACAGATGGTCGTAGCATCTACCATCAGATAAACGGGTACCAGTTCTTGCTTATACTGGTACTGGCACTACCATGCAGGGGGATTTATGGCGCTGATGTCTGAACCGGTCGTTTCACGTCAGGATGACACCCGAAAACAGCTCGGGGCATTTTTACGCGCCCGGCGGGAAAGTCTCGATCCGCAGCGCCTAGGTTTGCCGCGCAGCGGTCGCCGCCGCACGCCGGGCCTGCGCCGGGAAGAGGTGGCGATGCTCGCTGATGTGGGCGTCACCTGGTACACCTGGCTTGAGCAGGGCAGGGACGTCAATCCGTCCAGCGCGGTGATGGCGGCCGTGGCAAAAGCGCTGCAATGTACCCCGACCGAGGCCCGGCATCTGTTTGTGTTAGCAGGTTTACCGCCGGGTGAAGCGCCGCAGGCGGTCTGCTGCGAGGGCATTAGCGAAGGCACGCGCCGCCTGCTGGATACGCTGATGCCGAAACCCGCCAGCATTCAGAAACCGAACTTCGATATCGTGGCGTGGAACGACAGCTTCGGGCATCTGATGGGCGTCGATTTCAATGACATCCCTCCCGAAGATCGCAACTGTATTTATCTGTTCCTCACGCATCCGGCGTGGCGCGCGCGGCTCGGCAGACGCGACGACGTGCTGCCCATCTTTGTCTCCTATTTCCGCGCGGCGATGGCCGAACACCGGGGCGATCCGCTGTGGGAGGCCAAGCTGGCGCGCTTCTTTGCAGTGTCCGAAGAGTTTAAAACCCTGTGGCACCAGCGCAACGACGTGCGCGGCGTGGAGAACCAGCTCAAGCTGTTTACCCATCCCGAGCTGGGGGATTTTACATTGCAGCAGATGTACTGGTATTCCGCGCCGCGAAACGGATCGCGGCTGCTGGTGTATCTGCCGGTGGATGAGGCGGGAGAGCGGGCGATGGCGTGGCTGGCGGCGCAGGGGAAATAATTTTTGCGAGGGGCTTTCAGGGAATAAGAGCCGTCTCTGCTAAGCGAATACGACATTGTTGTGTCTGACAGCGAACAAACCGGCGACGGACAGCGGTTTTGGTTACGCATGATAGACTGGGCGTTCAGCATGAATTATCGGATAAGCGTGGCTGACGGTACGGTTGGAGAAGAGTGGCACTTAACGCCGGTGAGCTCATATGCCGAGCTGGAAGAGCGCTGGATTGCGTTTGCCTGGGGACACGATCGTGATGTGCACCCACATCGCAGGTTAGTCATCAGTAAAGCGTAACGGGCCGCACAGAGCGGCCCGTTTTGTTTAGCACTCGGTCACAATCGTGCTCAGCGGCAGGCGAGATTTCGGCAGCGTGGCGTTGAAATCTTCCACGCTGTGATGCCCAACCGGCACCACCACCAGGCTGGTGAAGCCTTTCTCTTTCAGGCCAAACTCTTCGTCGAGGATCGCGGCGTCGAAACCTTCAATCGGTACCGCGTCCAGGCCCAGCGCAGCCACGCCCAGCAGGAAGTTACCGACGTTCAGGTAAACCTGCTTCGCCATCCACTGGTCGTCATCTTTCAGATCCACGCGGTGCATGTCGGCAAAGTAGGTACGGCCCTTATGGTTTGCCGCTTTCGCTTCCGGGGTATTAAAGCGACCATCGGCCTCTTCCTGATCGACAACGCGCTCCAGCCAGGCGTCGTCCATCGCGGTTTTCGCGCAGAATACCACCACGTGAGAAGCATCCAGCATTTTGCGTTCGTTGAACACATAGGTGCCCGCCGCGGACTTCGCCACGCGCGCTTTTCCTTCCTCGGTGCTGGCGACAATAAAGTGCCACGGCTGGGAGTTGGTGCTGGACGGGCTGTACTGCAGCAGGGTTTTGATTTTTTCCGCTTCTTCAGCGGTCAGTTTTTTGCTTGCGTCGAACGCCTTGGTGGAGTGGCGTTTCAGCGCAACAGAAATGATATCCATAACAACTCCTGATGATGAAATTCGCCCGCGTGCGGGCGCGAAAGGTGAGCAGATTACAGCGGGACGCGGAAAAAGATAAGGGCAATTCGAGCGCTTAATCTGTTCGTCTCAGACGAACAATCAGACCGGCCGGATCCACTTCTGGTCTTTTTTCGGCAGTTTATCCACCACCAGATGCCAGGAATCATTGATGAGATCGGTAACCAGTTCCGGCGTCACGTCGTCCGTACCGTAAAGGGAAATCCAGTGCTTTTTGTTGAGGTGATAGCCCGGTTCAACGCCGCGATAAATCTGCTGATTTAACAGCGATTTTTCCGGGTCTGACTTCAGGCTAACGTGCGGCCGCCCGTGCGCGACGGCCACAATCATGAAAATTTTCCCGCCCACTTTAAACACGTCAAACTCCGGCCCAAACGGCCAGCAGTGTTCGGTGAACGGCAGTTCCAGCGCCACGCGTTTTGCGTGTTCCTGCAACGTTTTACTGTCCATCGCTCTCTTCCTGGGCAAGCCCGCGCCACATTACCTCAAAGCCGAGCGCTTTAAATTCAACGGCGCGGGACGGATCGCGGGTGGCAAATTCCATCGTGCTTTCGGCCAGCGATAAGAAAAGCGCATCGCCAAACGTTTTAAATTCATCAGACATAAACACCTGACGCACCGAGCGGCGGCAGAGCTCATGCAGCTCCGGGAACATCTCTTTCACCGCCTGTTCCGTTTCGGCGCTCAGCTTTTCACTGACGCCAATCTGGCGGATCGCCGCATGGGCAACGGGGTTACGAATACCCCAGTCCACATAGCTGTTCCAGATATTGCGGGTATGTTCTTTGGGCAGCGTAATGGTGCGATCGAGGTTCGCCAGCATGGTCTGGCAGAGATCCTGCTTCAGGTGCAGATAGAGGGCATTCAGCAGATCGTCTTTCGTAGCAAAGTAGCGGAACAGGGTGCCTTCGGCGACGCCCGCCTTACGGGCAATGAGCGCCGTTGAGGCGGCAATACCTGACTGTGCAAACGCCGTGGTTGCGGCGTCCAGTAAGGCCTGTTTTTTATCTTCACTCTTCGGACGTGCCACTAAATTTTTCCTCCTGTCAATTATAAAAACCCTGATTGAAACACGTGCTTTCACACGCTGCAACGCGGAATGTCAAAGATCGAAAACGTCTTGACGACTTTATCATCATATCTATAATGAGTGCTTACTCACTCATAATCAAGTTTACCCTGCGCACGCTATCGGATGGGGCGCGTTTTCGGGTCAGGATATGAAAAAACCTCTCTTCATCTGCGTGGTGTTAATCATGATTATTGCTTCAGCCGCGAGTTTACCGTTTGTTCTGAATGCCGGATTCGGCCAGCCGCCGCAGGGTGAACGGCTTACTGAAGTGGAGGCCTCTCCACAGTATCGCGAGGGGAAATTCCACAATACGCTGCCGACGCCGGGTTATAACGGTGACAAAAATATGCTGGTCGCGATGTGGGAGTTTCTGACCAAAAAAACCGAAAACGCTCGCCCGGCCCAGCCGCTGCCGCTGGTGAAAACCGATCTTGCGAGCCTGCCGCTGGAGCAGGACACCCTGGTGTGGCTTGGTCACTCCTCGTGGTATCTGCAGCTCGCGGGCAAACGCATCCTGATTGACCCGGTTCTTGGCAACTATGCCGCGCCGTTCTCGTTCCTCAATAAGGCTTTTGCCGGCGAGTATCCGTGGCGGGCAGAAATCATGCCGGCGATCGACCTGCTGATTATCTCGCACGATCACTACGATCATCTGGATTACGCCACCATCAGGGCGCTACTGCCGAAGGTGAAGCGGGTGGTGACGCCGCTGGGCGTCGGCTCCCACCTGCGTTACTGGGGGATGAAGCCCGAGATTATCGACGAACGCGACTGGAACCAGTCGGTGCGCATCAGCGATGCGTTGACGGTGCACGTTCTGCCGGCGCGTCACTTCTCCGGCCGCGGCATCAAACGCGATCGCACCTTGTGGGGCAGCTTCATGTTCGTCACGCCAGAGCAGAAGGTTTACTACAGCGGGGATTCCGGTTACGGCCCGCACTTCAGGGCCATCGGTGAACAGTTTGGCGAAGTGGACGTCGCCATCATGGAAAACGGCCAGTACGACCAGGACTGGAAGTACATCCACATGCTGCCGGAGGAAACGGCGCAGGCCTCGGCGGATCTGAACGCGAAAGCCGTGGTGCCCGGGCATAACGGACGCTTCGTGCTGGCGAAACACGCCTGGAACGATCCGCTGATCCAGCTGGCAAAAGCCAGCCAGGATAAAAATTATCGGTTGCTGACGCCGGAACTGGGCGAGCCCGTCCGGGTAAGCGACACCGCGCAAACCTTTCGTGCGTGGTGGGAATAATGTTTAAGCGAGAAGCAGAGGGGGACAGCAGTATGACCATTTCCGCTCAAGTCATCGACACTATCGTCGAATGGATCGACGACAATCTGCACCAGCCATTACGAATAGAAGAGATTGCCCGCCACGCGGGTTACTCGAAGTGGCACCTGCAGCGGCTGTTTATGCAGTACAAAGGGGAGAGTCTGGGGCGCTATATCCGTGAACGCAAGCTGCTGCTGGCGGCGCGCGATCTGCGTGAATCCGACGCCCGGGTGTACGACATCTGCCTGCGTTACGGGTTTGACTCGCAGCAGACGTTTACCCGCATCTTTACCCGCACGTTCAACCAGCCGCCTGGCGCGTACCGTAAAGAGAACCATAGCCAGACACATTAACCTGTCGCGTGTAGGCCGGGTAAGGCGTAGCCGCCACCCGGCCTTTTTATGGGCTCATGACGCCAGTGAAAACCAGCGTCGCCAGACGAAACGCAGCACAAAGAATTCAATCGCCCCGAGCAGTAAAAACCACACGCAGAACAGAATGGTATAGAGCTGGTTAAGATCGACCATGTGAAAGGTCTGAACCAGCTTCTGCGCCAGTACCAGCCCAAGCGAAGGCGCAGGGAGCAGCAGGCATGAAAGCAGTGCCAGCAATAAAATGCCGCCTGCGGTGAGCAGCGACTCTAGCGGGTGTTTCATCGTAATGTTAATCGTCAGTTAAAAATGTCATTGTCCGGCATCCCGGAACGTAAAGCAATATAAACCCGGCGCACGTTTACGGATAAAACGAATGCGCTATTCTTTGAATAATTAACAGAAATAGATAAATATCCCAGACGCGATTAAATAATTATCGCGTAGTGTAAATAAACGTCCGCATCAGGAAAATAATTTTACAAATGTATAGGTGCTATAACCAATTAACGTGGCAATAACAATGGCCGCGATAACGTATAACACCAGTCTGCGCCCGCGATAAATACCCCACATGGTTCCCCCTCGTTTAGTTTTGGTTTAGAAATATTTTGTAAAAATCAGATCGTCGAAATAGTTTTAATCAGTTTTGAATAACCGAGAAGTCATTATATTGCGGTAGATCAATTTTACCCGCAAGACTTTAAAATGAATTTATTTAAGCCCGAAAGGAATTCAGGCTTCTGTTCACCGGAAATTGAAGGAAAAATACGATGACTGAAAAAAAAGTGATTCCGAACGTGCCGCCTTCCGGCGGGCTGGCATACCAGCAGACCGTAGAGCAGGTGCTTGCACACGCGCAGAGCCAGGCCAGCGGCCTGGACCGTGCAGAGGCGCAGGCGCGTCTGCAAAAAACAGGGCCGAACGCGCTGCCGGAGAAAAAAGGCAAACCCGCCTGGCTGCGTTTCCTGGCCCATTTTAATGATGTGCTGATTTATGTCCTGCTGGCCGCCGCCGTATTAACGGCAGTAATGGGCCACTGGGTTGATACGCTGGTTATTTTGGGCGTTGCGGTAATCAATGCCTTAATTGGTCATATTCAGGAAAGCAACGCGGAAAAATCCCTGAAGAGTATTCGTAATATGCTCGCCAGCGAGGCGCGCGTTATTCGTAACGGCAACCATGAAACAATTCCCACAACTGAAATAGTCCCGGGCGATATTATTGTATTGCGTGCGGGGGATCGTATTCCGGCGGATATGCGTTTAATTGAAGCGCATAATTTACGCGTGGAAGAGGCGATTCTGACCGGTGAATCCACCGTGGTGGATAAACACGTTAATCCGCTGAGCGGCGAATTACCGCTGGGCGATCGCACCAATATGGTCTTCTCCGGGACGACCGTCAGCGCGGGCGGCGGCATCGGCGTGGTCACCGCCACCGGTCAGGATACGGAACTCGGCCACATCAACCAGATGATGGCGGGTATCGAGAAGCACCGTACGCCGCTGCTGGTGCAGATGGACAAGCTGGGTAAGGCGATCTTCGCGATTATTCTGGCGATGATGGCCGCGCTGTTTGTCTTCAGCCTGGCGTTCCGCGAGATCCCAATGGGCGAGCTGCTGCTCTCCCTGATCAGCCTGGCGGTCGCCTCCGTACCGGAAGGTCTGCCGGCGATTATCTCCATCATCCTCTCCCTGGGCGTGCAGGCGATGGCGCGCAAGCGGGCCATCATCCGCAAGCTGCCGACGGTGGAAACGCTTGGCGCGATGACCGTGATCTGCTCGGATAAAACCGGCACCCTGACCATGAACGAGATGACGGTCAAAGCCATCATCACCGCCGACGCCTGCTACCGCGTGGACGGCAACAGCTACGAGCCGGTGGGTAACCTCTACCTGGAAGGCAGCGACGAGCCGGTCCACATCCAGCCGGGCACCGTGCTGGAGCAGTACCTGCGCACCATCGACCTGTGTAACGACAGCCAGCTGATTCAGGACGAGCGCGGGCTGTGGGGCATTACCGGTGGGCCGACCGAGGGCGCGCTGAAGGTGCTGGCGGCGAAGGCCAACCTTGAGCCGGTCACGACCACGCTGGTTAACAAAATCCCGTTCGACTCGCAGTACAAGTACATGAGCACCCACTACCAGATTGGCGGTGAGGAGCAGATCCTGATCACCGGGGCGCCGGACGTCATTTTCGCCCTCTGCGCGCAGCAGCAGACCCGTCACGGTGCGGAAGCCTTCAACCGCGCGTACTGGGAAAGTGAGATGGAGCGCTATGCGCGTCAGGGGCTGCGCATGGTCGCCGCGGCGTTCAAGCCGGCGAACGGCGAGCAGGAACTGACGCACGACGATCTGAGCCACGGTCTGATCTTCCTCGGCATCGCCGGGATGATGGATCCGCCGCGTCCGGAAGCGATTGACGCGATTAACGCCTGCCAGCAGGCGGGGATCCGCGTGAAGATGATCACCGGCGATCACCCGCAGACGGCAATGAGCATCGGGCAGATGCTGGGGATCAGCAACAGCGAGCAGGCGGTCACCGGCTATGAGCTGGAGAAGATGGACGACGCCGCGCTGGCGGAAGCCGCGGTGAAGTATGACATCTTCGCCCGTACCAGCCCGGAGCATAAGCTGCGCCTGGTGAAAGCGCTGCAGGACAAAGGTGAAATTGTCGGCATGACCGGTGACGGCGTGAACGACGCCCCGGCGCTGCGTCAGGCGGACGTGGGCATTGCGATGGGCATTAAGGGCACGGAAGTGACCAAAGAGGCGGCGGACATGGTCCTGACGGACGATAACTTCGCCACCATTGCCAGCGCGGTGAAAGAGGGGCGTCGCGTTTACGACAACCTGAAGAAGACCATCCTGTTCATCATGCCGACCAACCTGGCGCAGGGGCTGCTGATTGTGATTGCGCTGCTGGCGGGGAACATCATTCCGCTGACGCCGGTGCTGATCCTGTGGATGAACATGGCGACCTCCGCCACGCTCTCCTTCGGCCTGGCCTTTGAAGCCGCCGAGCGCAACATCATGCGCCGTCCGCCGCGTCAGACCGGCCAGCACGTGATGGACGCCTACGCCGTCTGGCGCGTGGCCTTCGTCGGCACCATGATTGCCATCGCCGCCTTTGCGCTGGAAGCCTGGCTGGCTCCGCGCGGCCACAGCGCGGAGTTCATCCGCACCGTGCTGCTGCAGATGCTGGTCTGCGCCCAGTGGGTATACATGATTAACTGCCGCAACACCGAAGGGTTCTCCCTCAACCGCGGCCTGCTGGCGAACAAAGGGATCTGGCTGGTGACGGGCGTGCTGTTCCTGCTCCAGGCGGCGATTATCTACCTGCCGTTTATGCAGATGCTGTTCGGTACCGAAGCGCTGCCGCTGCGCTACTGGTTTGTGACCCTGGCCGTTGCAGGCGTGATGTTCTTCGTCGTCGAAATCGAGAAGCGACTGACCCGCAGGTTCCGTAAGGCTGCATAACCTTTTGCCCTCACCCTAACCCTCTCCCTGTGGGAGAGGGGACTCTGACCTCCCTCTCCCACAGGGAGAGGGCCGGGATGAGGGCAACAACCCTGAGGTACTCCCATGAAACTCCCACTCCTGTTCGCGCTCCTCGCCTGCACCCTGCCACCCGCATTCGCTGCCGCCATTCCCGTTCGCGTCGCCACCGTGGAGCAAACCGCCCACGCCGCCGAGCGCCAAATCCCGGGCCGCATCGAAGCCATTCACACCGTTGAGCTACGCGCACGCACGGAGGGCGCGATCGCCAAAATCCACTTCCGCGACGGGCAGTACGTGAAAAAAGACGACGTGCTGTTTGAGCTGGACGACGCCGAGCCGCGCGCCGCCCTGCGCCTGGCGCAGGCCGAAGTGAAAAGCGCCGAAGCCACGCTGCGCCAGGCGCAGCAGCAGCTTTCCCGCTTTGAAAGTCTCGGCAGCAGCAACGCCATCAGCCGTCACGACGTGGACAACGCCCGCATGCAGCGCGACGTCGCCAGCGCCGCTCTCGAGCAGGCGAAGGCCCGGCTCGACGCCCGCCGCGTCACCCTGAGCTACACCCGCATCACCTCGCCGATTGACGGCCGCGTGGGGCACAGCAGCTTCCACGTGGGTAGCCTGGTCAACCCGGCGAGCGGCGTTTTGGTGGAGGTGGTGCAGCTTGACCCGATCCGCATCGCCTTTGCGCTGGAAGAGGGGGCGTTTGCCGCCAAAGCCGGACAGCATGCGGATATCAACGCCATGAAGCGTGCCTGGCAGGCGCTGATCGACAGCAACGGCCAGCGCATCAGCGGCGAGCTGACGTCAGTGGATAACCGCGTTGACCCGCGTACCGCCAGCGTGATGCTGCGCGCCGAGTTTGCCAATCCGCGCCATCAGCTGCTGCCCGGCGGCAATGTGAACGTGTTTTTGCGCCCGGCAAGTGAACAGCCGGTGCTGACCCTGCCCGCCGCCGCGGTCCAGCAGAACGGCGACGGCTACTTTGCCTGGGTCGTTAATGCCGACGGCAACGCCGAAATGCGCCCGCTGAACGTGGCTGGTCAGATTAGCCAGCAGTTCCAGATTGCCTCTGGCGTGAAGCCCGGCGAGCGAGCGATTACTGACGGCGCGCAGCGCGTGCAGCCCGGCGCTGCCGTCCAGATACTCAATTAAGGAGCCATCATGCTGACGTTTTTCATCAAACGCCCGCGCTTCGCGATGGTGATTGCGCTGGTCATCACCCTGCTGGGGGCCATTGCGCTGAGGATTATCCCGGTGGAGCAGTACCCGCAGATCGCGCCGCCGGTGGTGAACGTCTCTGCCAGCTGGCCGGGCGCCAGCTCGGCCGACGTGGCGGAGGCCATCGCCACGCCGCTGGAGACGCAGCTGAACGGCGTGGACCATATGCTCTATATGGAGTCCACCAGCTCGGACGAAGGCACTTACAGCCTGAACATCACCTTTGCGGCGGGCACCGATCCGGACCTCGCCGCCATCGACGTGCAGAACCGCGTGGCGCAGGCCGTGGCGCAGCTGCCCACCGAGGCGCAGCAAAACGGCGTGCAGGTGCGCAAGCGGGCCACCAACCTGATGATGGGGGTAAGCCTTTACTCACCGAACAACACCCACACGCCGCTGTTCGTCAGCAACTACGCCAGCACCCAGGTGCGCGAGGCACTGTCGCGTCTGCCGGGCGTCGGGCAGGTACAGATGTTCGGCGCGCGCGACTACAGCATGCGCATCTGGCTGCGCCCGGACCGCATGAACGCCCTGAACGTCACCACCGATGACGTGGCGCAGGCGCTGCGAGAGCAGAACGTGCAGGGGGCGGCCGGCCAGGTGGGCACCCCGCCGGTGTTTAACGGCCAGCAGCAGACCCTGACCATCAACGGGCTGGGGCGCTTAAGCCAGGCCGACGAGTTTGCCGATATCATCATCCGCGCGGGGGAAATGGGCCAGCTGGTGCGCCTGAAGGATGTCGCCACCATCGAGCTTGGCTCGCGCAGCTACAGCTCCGGCGCGCAGCTGAACGGACATGACTCCGCCTATTTGGGTATCTACCCGACGCCGTCCGCCAACGCCCTGCGCGTGGCCGACGCGGTGCGCGGGGAGCTGGAGCGCCTCTCGATGCGCTTCCCGGACGACCTGGTCTATGAGGTGAAATTCGACACCACCACCTTCGTTGCCGCCACCATTAAAGAGATCGGCGTCTCGCTGGCGCTCACGATGCTGGCGGTGGTGGTGGTCGTTTCCCTGTTCCTGCAAAGCTGGCGCGCGACGCTGATTGTCGCCCTTGCCATTCCGGTGTCGCTGGTGGGCACCTTTGCGGTGCTCTACGCGCTCGGCTACTCCGCCAACACGCTGAGCCTGTTCGCCATCATTCTGGCGCTGACCATGGTGGTGGATGACGCCATCGTGGTGGTGGAGAGCGTTGAAACGCTGATGGCGGAAGGGCAGAGCCGAACGGCGGCGACCGCACTGGCGCTGCGCCAGATTGCCGGGCCGGTCATCGCGACGACGCTGGTGCTGCTGGCGGTGTTTGTGCCGGTGGCGCTGCTGCCGGGGATTGTTGGCGAGCTGTACCGCCAGTTCGCGGTGACCCTCTCGACGGCCGTGACGCTCTCAAGCCTGGTGGCGCTGACCCTGACGCCCGCGCTGTGCGCGATGCTGCTGCGTCCGCGCCCGGAGAAACCGGCGGCCGTTTATCGCGTCTTCAACCGCGGGCTGGACGCCACGCGCGGTTTGTACACCAGCCTCGTGCAGGTCTTAAACCTGCGCCCGTGGCTGGCGCTGCTGGCCACCGCAGGCGCGGCGGCCGTCGTGCTGTTCAGCTTTACGTCGATGCCAAAAGGCTTCCTGCCGCAGGAGGACCAGGGCTACTTCTTCGCCAGCGTTCAGCTGCCGGAAGCGGCTTCGCTGGAGCGCACCGAAGCGGTGATGACCACCGCGCGGGAGCTGATCGCCCAAAATCCGGCGGTGGAAGACGTGATTCAGGTCTCCGGGTTTAACATCCTCAACGGCACCAGCGCCTCCAACGGCGGGTTTATCTCCATCATGCTCAAAGACTGGAGCGAGCGTCCGCCGCTGGATGAGGTGATGGGTACCCTTCAGCGCCAGCTGCTGGCCCTGCCGGAGGCGACCATCATGACCTTCGCGCCGCCGACGCTGCCGGGGCTGGGCAACGCCTCGGGCTTCGACCTGCGTATCCAGTCTCAGGCGGGGCAGAGCCCGGCGGAGCTGGAGCGCGTCACCCGCGAGGTGCTGATGAAAGCCAACCAGCACCCGCAGCTGAGCCGCGTGTTCACCACCTGGAGCAGCAACGTGCCGCAGCTGACGCTGTCCGTTGACCGCGAGCGCGCCGCCCGCCTCGACGTGCCGGTATCGCGCATCTTCAGCAGCCTGCAAACCGCCTTTGGCGGCACCCGCGCCGGGGATTTCAGCATCAACAACCGCGTCTACCACGTGGTAATGCAGAACGAGATGCAGTGGCGCGAGCGCGCCGAGCAGATCGGCGAGCTGTTCGTGCGCAGCAACAGCGGCGAGCGGGTGCGCCTGAGCAACCTCGTCACCATCACGCCAACCGTCGGCGCGCCGTTCCTGCAGCAGTACAACCAGTTCCCGTCCGTGTCGGTGAGCGGCTCGGCAGCGGCTGGAGTGAGCAGCAGCACCGCCATGGCGGCGATGGGCGAGATTCTGGCGCAGAGCCTACCAGCCGGCTACGACTACGCCTGGAGCGGCATGTCGTACCAGGAACAGCAGACCGGCAATCAGGCGATCTGGATCGTGCTGGCGGCGGTGGTGATGGCGTGGCTGTTCCTCGTCGCCCAGTACGAGAGCTGGACGCTCCCGGCGAGCGTGATGCTCTCGGTGCTGTTCGCCCTCGGCGGGGCGCTGGTCTGGCTGTGGCTGGCGGGCTACGCCAACGACGTGTACGTGCAGATTGGTCTGGTATTGCTGATCGCACTAGCGGCCAAAAACGCGATTCTTATCGTGGAGTTTGCCCGCGCGCGGCGTATGGACGGAATGGCGATTGTCGATGCCGCGCGGGAAGGGGCCTCGCGCCGCTTCCGCGCGGTGATGATGACCGCCGTGTCGTTCATTATCGGCGTTCTGCCGATGATGCTGGCGACCGGGGCGGGCGCCCAGAGCCGCCGCATCATCGGCACCACGGTGTTCAGCGGCATGCTGGTAGCGACCGTGGTGGGGATTCTGTTCATCCCGGCCCTGTTCGTGCTGTTCCAGCGCCTGCGGGAGTGGGGTCACGGCCTTACGGACTCGTCGCCCACAGCTCGCAGTGCTTCTGCACCAGAGAAATCAGCGAGCCGCCGTCGGCGATAAAGTCCCGCATGCGCTGCGCCTCGCTCTTGCCCTGCTTTAACAGCAGGGCAATTTCATTGATTGCGCTTGTCGCGCCGAGCTTCTCGGCCGACGGCGCCACCTGCTCCAGCAGCCAGGCGATATCTTCCGCCACGGTTTTGTGCTCGCCGGTGTGCACGTCCGTCAGGATCCCCTCCAGCCCGTAGCGACACGCCTGAAAACGGTTAAAACGGTAGAGCAGAAAATCCCGTTCCTGATGCTTATACGGCCGCGTGGTCAGCAGCCAGTGCGACGTGGCCTGAATCAGCCCGGCGATGTTAATCGCGTGGCCGAGCGTCAGCGGCGTATCCATCACCCGCACCTCCACGGTGCCAAAATGCGGGCTGGGGCGAATATCCCAGTGCAGATCTTTGATGCTGTCGATCATGCTGGTGGCGCTCAGGCGGCGGAACAGCCCTTCAAACTCCTGCCAGCTGTTGACCCACGGCATCTGTCCGTTATCCGGGAACCCGGAGAAGATATTGAGCCGCGACGAGGAGAACTTCGTGTCGGTGCCCTGCATGTACGGCGAGGCGGCCGCCAGGGCAATAAAGTGCGGTACAAAGCGCGACAGGCCGTGCAGGAGGTAAATGGCGTCATCCCCGGTCCGGCAGCCGACGTGCACGTGCTGGCCGAATACCGTCGCCTGCAAAATCAGATAGCCAAAGCGCTCCAGCGTGACGTTATAGCGCTCGTCGTCGCACACCTCCTGACGCTGCCACTTCTGGAACGGGTGCGTCCCGCCGCCGCAGATCTGGATATGCTGCTCCGCCGCGGCGCGCAGGATGCTCTGCTGCATCACCGAGAACTGCGCCGCCGCCTGGTCGATGGTCTGACACACGCCAGTGGCGATTTCGAGCATGCTTTCGGTAATGTCGTGTTTGACCTCTCCGCCTTTGATGTCGTCTTTGACGGCGGCGATGAGCGCGGAGGAGTCCTGGCTGAGGTCGTATCCCGGCGGGTTAACCACCTGCAGTTCGAGCTCGATGCCAAGGGTGAACGGTTCAGAGGATTTAAAATCGGGTAAAGGCATGGCGCACTCCGTTGTCTGTGAATGTTGAGTATAGACAACGGGTGTGGCGCGCTCGTCTCAGGGTGGTATAACTGATAGCAGGCTTAGCAAAAGGGGAGTGACTCATGTCTGACTATCCAACCATTGCGCTGATTGGTCCCGGTGCGATTGGCACCACCATTGCCGCGGTGTTGCATGACGCGGGCCGCAAGCCGCTGCTCTGCGGACGCACCGCGCATCCGGAATTACGCCTGCGTCACGATGAGGGTGAAACGGTGGTGCCCGGTCCGGTATTAACCGATCCAGCGGCCATCACGCGCCCCGTTGACCTCGTGTTTATCGCGGTAAAAACGACGCAAAATGCCGACAGCGCCGGGTGGCTGCGCGCCCTTTGCGATGAAAATACCGTGGTCTGCGCGCTGCAAAATGGCGTAGAGCAGAAGGCGCAGCTTGAGCCTTTGGTCAGTGGCGCAACGGTGCTGCCGTCGGTGGTCTGGTTCCCGGCGCAGCGCGAGCCGGATGCCTCCGTCTGGCTACGGGCGAAGCCGCGCCTGACGCTGCCGGACGTGCCGCAGGCGCAGCGGGTGGCCGAGGCGCTTCGCGGTACGCGCTGTGAAGTTGAACTGTCGGCTGATTTCCCCACCGTCGCCTGGCGCAAGCTGCTGCAAAACGCGGTCGCCGGGCTGATGGTGCTCGCTAACCGCCGCGCCGGGATGTTCAGGCGCGAGGATATCAGCGAGCTTGCGCTGGCCTACCTGCGCGAGGGGCTTACTGTCGCCCGCGCCGAGGGGGCGAAGCTGGCCGATGACGTGGCGCAGGAGATTCTGGCGAACTTTCAGCGCGCGCCTGAGGACCTCGGCACGTCGATTCTCGCTGACCGTCAGGCGGATCGCCCGATGGAGTGGGACATCCGCAACGGCGTGATCCAGCGCTACGGCCGCAAACACGGCATTGCGGTGCCCATCAGCGACGTGGTGGTGCCGCTGCTGGCGGCGGGGAGCGAGGGGCCGGGTTAACGGTTACTGTTTTTCCGTTCGGCAAAGTAATGGGCGGCCGTGCTGCCCATCACTTTTATGAACATGGTGATAAACGCGTTCACGGATTCGTACCTGAGAGTGGCGGTGGGGCGATAGAGAGGGGGGAAGACAAGTGAATATGAAGTTCAGCTTTGTGCCATAATTTTACGTTGTTATCCTGGTAGCGTGTTAATCTGTCGGGAGCAGATCCCGGGAGGTTCAAATGCTTTATAGCTGCATGAATAATACAAAATGGAATGAGATCCGCATGGCAATGGTTAGCATTGAATCTTCCCCCTTATGGAAAATCACTTTTCTCAATGGCTATGAATCTGCAGTTGATGGCGAGTGGTTTTACCATTTCTGTGAAGGTGGCTATTTGGATATCAAGTATCTTGATATTATGACAAACTCAGTTGAACAACATACCATGGTAGGTACTATTCTTCGCGCTATTCATCTCCCAGGAATCGAGGTATCAACCGGTTATAGAATTTGGGGATACGCAGATTCGGTCAGCTATGTAGATTATCTTTAACTAGATAAAATCGGTTAATGGCTAACAGGAATACGTTAGTCTTTGAGTAGAATTGGCCTCTACTCCTCACTGTCTAAGCGTTACACTGAAAGTTATTAATTCAAAGTCAATACAATCAAACATCTTCCCATAGCGGCATCAATTCTGCAGGTAATTGTTCCTTATCAAACCCCTCAAACCAATACACTGAGCCTTGCGGTCCAATAATCGGCACTTCTCCCCACCCCGGATGAAACAATGCGCGACTCCAGTCAGGCTTGAGACGACCACGCCGTTTAAGGCGCTGACCATTACACGCAGTTGCTCGTATTGAAGGAAAATTAATAAAGAAACTTAACGGCATTTTCTCTTTGCGCGCACGTTGTAATTGCCTTGATATCCAGTCCTGGTTACGTTTGCGAAGTTTTTGTTTCATTGGCTACTGTTCTGATTCTACTCACTTATCAATCAATGCTCTCACTATAATCCGACGCCATGCTTTCTACAAGAGTGTCCGTTCTTAACTCAGTGCGGACCTTACCCACTTTTCTGCCCTTTCCGTATAATGAGCGGACGGTGATAGCGTCCGCTCAGTGTTGATGACTGTATGTGCATTAGTATAGCCATGCATCTTCTGTCATCAAAATGATGAAGCCACTCGTGCTTTTATCGGATAAACGTTCTTTTTACGCGAACAGAGGTTATGAAATAGGGAATCCAAATTAAAGCCGTAATTACGTTTCTAAAAACAGGTACAAGTTCATTATATCCAATTTCAGCGCCAGGAATTAATATGTAAAGCAAGTAGGTATTAAATGACATTGTCGTCACGATTGATATTAAAAACAAAACATAAAGCTTTGGTAGCGATTTCTTCTTTTTTAGGAAAAATGAAAGAACGGTGACTGTAAAAAGAAATTCGCCAATATAAATAACCAGGGAAAGCATGAAGAAGATTTTTGCATTTGCATTCAAATGCGAATAGTTTTCTATCGTAAATTTAAATGCATCTGTCATTGCAAAAAGATAGGAAGCAGCAGTGACCAATAATCCTATAAGAGGGAGAAAAAGAAAACCTCCAATTTTCCTGAAGTTTTTATCTTCGCAACTGTCGCAAAACTCTCTGTCCTGAGGTATTTCGACCCCACACTTTATGCATCCCCATTCCATATATGGACCTTTGGTAAATTTTATAATTAACAATAGATTAAACGAAGTCTATTACAAACGCAACTGACCGATAAATAAGTGTACTGTACAGGTAATTTTTCGCGTAAATTTGTGTTAAGGGTGAATATCCGCCGCGCAGGTATTCATTTTAAAGGCGGTTGATCGGTACCGCTTTTTGCTAATAACCGCTCCTCAAACATTTCTTCCCGGCAGTTCTCGTCCGGAAACGGATATTTAAAGCGAAGTGCTAATGCTGAACGCCATAAGGTTATCTGTTGCACTTCAGTCCAGCTTCTCGATATTCAACCTAACCGCTTTCAGCGTTCTCCTGCGGATCCAGCCGCTGCCCGCCCGGATTATCAGCCAGTAAGCCGCCATTCTGAGCCGGGTGCTTCTGTCCGGGCAATAGACGAACGTTTCTGTATTGAGTTCATGCTGCCCTGGCGCCAATTCCGTTACCTGATAGCGTAGCAACAATGTCGCGCTGCCCGGCGTCACTGACGTCTGAAAAGCGCTGACATCCGGTACTTTTTCCAGACCAAAATCTGAACGCCAGAACTGTCCTCGCAAGCCATAGCAGAGCTCAGATGCTGAGTTTTTCAAAAGGGTAAAACTGTGCAGGCCAAAGTTGCCGATGGAGTTAGCCTGCTGATTACGCAGAAATTTCTGCGGTAATTGCCGTAAAAACATCAGCCGCCGAATGACGACATCTTGCCGGACGTCAAAGTTTGCAATCAACGGCAGAATATGTTCGGGATGCGCAGTATGAATGACCGTTCGGTGTTTTTCATGAAACTGGAACTGAGGTAAAAAAGCGGGGACATCCTGCCACTGAGCAAGCGCTTTGCGGGTTACGAATCCAGGATTCAGCATTTCTCTTCCTTGTCATCCCTTGAGTGCAGCCAGAGTATCAGATGGCGTTCCGCAAGCAATTACCAGGAAAAGAGAGGGGTATCTGGCCGAAATGCTCCCCCATCCGCAGCAGCAGAATTCCGGCCTTCCATCACCCGTCTCAGTGCGCCGCGATATACGGCTCCTTCACAAACTCCGCCAGCAGCCAGACCATATCGTGCAGCAACCCGGTGAGTTCTTTCGCCACGCGCGCAGGCAACGTTCCACCCATGATTGCCAGCGTCAACGCCACGGCATAATCCACCTGCAACGCCGTCTCCTGCCAGCAGTCCGGCACGCAGGAAACGATCTTCTCCCCCGCGATGAGTTGTTCAACCAGATGTGGGGGAAGTTCTGTATCGCAACATTCACGCAGGCGTTTAAGCAGTGCCAGCAAGCGCTCGCAAAGTATAGAAAACGTCACGGGATCGTCAGTTTCAACCAGCACGCTCACACAGGCGGCGCAGGTGTCAGCCAGTTCGAAGAGATCTGCAGAATCGCAAAGTTGAAGATCGATGAGGTGGTGAACAGCGCTTTCTTCAGAGAGCGCATAAGAAAACTCAGGGACAGTAGCCATTTAGCATCCTCTTTAAGTAAAAATGTCACGTTATGCTAACGGGTTCCTACGCCCGGTTACGGATGGGCCGCAACGCAGGCACTTTACGGCGGTGAAAAAAGGATGGAAAGGGGATAACCCTGAATTACATAAGGTTGCTTGCAGGTTTGCGAGGCGGCTTCCAGAAGGGCATTGCCGGGTGGCGGCTACGCCTTACCCGGCCTACAAAAACCACCAACCAAACCGGCCGCTACCCCTCGCTCATCATCGCCAGAAACCGCTTCACCGTCCGCGAGCGTTCAAAGCGCCGCCAGCAGAGCGCGATATCGGTATAAAGCTCCGGCGAGCTCAGCGCGTGGTAGGTGACATTTGGCGGAGAAATGGCCGCCATGGATTTCGGCACCAGCGCAAACCCGCCGCCGGCGGAAACCATGCTCAGGGAGGATGAAAGCTGTGACGACTGCAGCGCGTGCTGCACGTCGATCCCGGCCCGCTCGCAGCAGCCGTGCACCCGGTCGTACAGGCCCGGCGCGACCTCCTGCGGGAACAACACCACCGGCGTATCCCGAAGCTGCTCTAACGCCAGCGAATCGCACGCCGCCAGCGGATGGTCGCGATGCAGCGCCACCACCATCGGCTCCCGGTCGAGGATTGTTAGCTCGAACGCCTTGCTGCTCTCGCACGGCAGGCGCACGAAGGCGATATCCAGTTCACCCTCCGCCAGCATCGTCGTCAGCGACGACATATTGGCTTCCACCTGGTGAACCTGCACCGCCATGTTCTGCACCTGAAACTGGCGAATCAGCGCGAAAATTTTGGGATGAAAAGCATCGGAGCTGGTGATGCCAATCGACAGGTTACCGTTCAGCCCGCGCGCGATGCCGCGGGCTTTCTCCAGCGCGGCGTCGCTCAGCGCCAGGATCTTGCAGGCGTCCTCGTAGAAGGCTTCTCCCGCTTCGGTCAGCTCCACGCCCCGCGTCAGGCGCCTGAACAGCGGCGTGCCCACTTCCTCTTCGAGCCGTTTGATCTGCTGACTCAGAGGAGGCTGTGAAATACCCAGCGCTTCGGCCGCCCTGGTGAAGTGTCGCTCGCGTGCAACCGCGACAAAATACCGCAGATAACGAAGTTCCATATCTAAAACGTCTCAAACCAGCATGGTTTCTATATTGGAACTCTCTGCTGAATCGGGTCAACATTTATTTAACCTTTCTAAATAAAGTTGAAGAGGACGAGCATGATGGTGCATTCATCTGCCTGCGACTGTGAAGCCAGCTTGTGCGAGACCCTGCGCGGGTTCTCCGCCCAGCATCCTGACAGCGTGATCTATCAGACATCGCTAATGAGCGCCCTGCTAAGCGGCGTGTACGAGGGGGAGACCACCATCGCCGATCTGCTGGCACACGGTGACTTTGGTCTGGGCACCTTCAACGAGCTGGAAGGCGAAATGATTGCCTTCAGTAGCCAGGTGTACCAGCTGCGCGCCGACGGCAGCGCCCGGGCCGCGAAGCCGGAGCAGAAAACGCCGTTCGCGGTGATGACCTGGTTCCAGCCGCAGTACCGTAAAACCTTCGACGCGCCGGTCAGCCGTCAGCAGATCCACGACGTCATCGACCAGCAGATCCCCTCCGATAACCTGTTCTGCGCGCTGCGCATTGACGGCAACTTCCGCCATGCCCACACCCGCACTGTACCGCGCCAGACGCCGCCGTACCGCGCGATGACCGACGTGCTGGACGACCAGCCGGTGTTCCGCTTTAACCAGCGCGAAGGGGTGCTGGTCGGGTTCCGCACGCCGCAGCATATGCAGGGGATCAACGTGGCGGGCTATCACGAACACTTCATCACCGACGACCGTCAGGGCGGGGGCCATCTGCTTGACTACCAGCTGGAGAGCGGCGTGCTCACCTTCGGTGAAATTCACAAGCTGATGATTGACCTGCCCGCCGACAGCGCCTTTTTACAGGCCAACCTTCACCCCAGCAATCTGGATGCGGCTATCCGTGCCGTCGAAAACTAACAGGAGAACTACCGTGAACAGTGAGAAACAGTCACGTCAGTGGGCGCACGGCGCCGATTTGGTTGTCGGCCAGCTGGAAGCGCAGGGCGTGAAGCAGGTGTTCGGGATCCCGGGGGCGAAAATCGACAAGGTCTTTGACTCTCTGCTGGACTCCTCCATTGAGATCATCCCGGTGCGTCACGAGGCGAACGCGGCGTTTATGGCGGCGGCGGTAGGGCGCTTGACCGGCAAGGCCGGGGTGGCGCTGGTCACCTCCGGGCCGGGCTGCTCGAACCTGATCACCGGCATTGCTACCGCCAACAGCGAAGGCGACCCGGTGGTGGCGCTGGGCGGGGCGGTGAAGCGGGCGGATAAAGCGAAGCTGGTGCACCAGAGCATGGACACCGTCGCCATGTTCAGCCCGGTCACCAAATACGCCGTGGAGGTGAGTGCGCCGGACGCGATTGCTGAGGTGGTATCGAATGCGTTTCGCGCCGCCGAGCACGGCAGGCCGGGGGGCGCGTTCGTCAGCCTGCCGCAGGACATTGTTGACCAGCCCGCCACGGGGGCGATTTTACCCGCCAGCGGTCCCGCGCTGATGGGCCCGGCACCGGAATCCGCTATCAACGACGTGGCGAAGCTTATCGAAAAGGCCAAAAACCCGGTCATCCTGCTGGGGCTGATGGCGAGCCAGCCCGCCAACAGCGCGGCGCTGCGCACGCTGCTGGAGAAAAGCCGTATTCCGGTCACCAGCACCTATCAGGCCGCCGGGGCGGTGAATCAGGAGCACTTCACCCGCTTCGCCGGACGCGTCGGTCTGTTCAATAACCAGGCGGGCGACAGGCTGCTCCATCTGGCGGACCTGATTATCTGCATCGGCTACAGCCCGGTGGAGTACGAGCCGTCCATGTGGAACAGCGGCGACGCCACGCTGGTGCACATCGACGTGCTGCCTGCCTATGAAGAACGTAACTACGTGCCGGATCTGGAGCTGGTGGGTGACATCGCCGAAACGCTGAATCAGCTCGCGAACCGTATCGACCATAAGCTTGAGCTGAGCCAGCGGGCCTCCGAAATTCTGGTCGACCGCCAGCATCAGCGCGATCTGCTCGATCGTCGCGGCGCCTCGCTTAATCAGTTCGCCCTGCATCCGCTGCGCATCGTGCGGGCCATGCAGGACATCGTGAATAACGACGTGACCCTGACCGTCGACATGGGCAGCTTCCACATCTGGATCGCCCGCTACCTCTACAGCTTCCGGGCGCGTCAGGTGATGATCTCCAACGGCCAGCAGACCATGGGCGTCGCGCTGCCGTGGGCCATTGGCGCGTGGCTGGTCAACCCGGGCCGCAAGGTGGTGTCGGTCTCCGGTGACGGCGGCTTCCTGCAGTCAAGCATGGAGCTGGAAACCGCGGTGCGCCTCAACGCTAACGTGCTGCACATCATCTGGGTGGATAACGGCTACAACATGGTTGCCATTCAGGAAGAGAAAAAATACCAGCGTCTTTCCGGCGTCGAGTTCGGCCCGGTCGATTTCAAAGTCTATGCCGACGCCTTTGGCGCGAAAGGCTTTGCCGTGGAGAGCGCCGACGCGCTCGAACCCACGCTGCGCGCGGCAATGGATGTGGATGGCCCGGCCGTGGTGGCCATTCCCGTCGACTACAGCGATAACCCGCTGCTGATGGGCCAGCTCCATCTCAGCCAGATTTTGTGACTCAACATAAGGACAGAGAAATGCAAAAAGTTGCTCTCGTAACAGGCTCAGGCCAGGGGATTGGTAAAGCGATTGCGCTTCGCCTGGTGAAAGATGGCTTTGCCGTCGCCATCGCCGACTATAACGCGGAGACGGCCAGAGCCGTGGCCGATGAAATTATCCGCAACGGCGGTAACGCCGTCGCCGTGAAGGTGGACGTCTCTGACCGCGAGCAGGTATTTGCGGCGGTGGAGAAAGCCCGCACCGCGCTGGGCGGTTTCCACGTGATCGTCAATAACGCCGGGGTTGCGCCGTCCACGCCAATCGAATCCATCACGCCGGAGATTGTCGATAAGGTCTACAACATCAACGTGAAAGGGGTGATCTGGGGGATCCAGGCCGCGATTGACGCGTTTCGTAAAGAAGGGCACGGCGGGAAAATCATCAACGCTTGTTCCCAGGCGGGCCACACCGGTAACCCGGAGCTGGCCGTCTACAGTTCCAGTAAATTCGCGGTGCGCGGCCTAACTCAGACAGCCGCGCGGGATCTTGCTCCGCTGGGGATCACCGTTAACGCCTACTGCCCGGGCATCGTGAAAACGCCGATGTGGGCAGAGATCGACCGTCAAGTCTCTGAGGCGGCGGGTAAACCGCTCGGCTACGGAACCGAGACTTTTGCCAAACGCATTACGCTTGGCCGCCTGTCCGAGCCGGAAGATGTCGCCGCCTGCGTCTCATACCTGGCAGGACCGGACTCTGACTACATGACAGGCCAGTCTCTGCTCATCGATGGTGGGATGGTGTTCAACTAAATTCTAATAAGCTCTGACATGAGTTTTCCCCTGCCCCCGTGCAGGGGCTTTTTTTTGTCTCCTCCGTCATTGTGCATTACACTGCGCGCTGCAAAACTTTAGTCATTACGATCTGACAGGCGGTAACAGCGATGAACGGTACAATCACAACGTGGTTTAAAGATAAAGGCTTTGGATTTATCAAAGATGAAAACGGCGACAACCGCTATTTTCATGTGATTAAGGTCGCGAACCCCGATCTGATTAAGAAAGATGCCGCGGTGACCTTCGAGCCTACCACCAACAACAAAGGCCTTTCCGCCTATGCGGTGAAGGTGATCCCCGAAAGCAAACATCTCTATATCGCAGGCGAGCGCGTAAAGCTCACCTCGATCAAATCCTTCGTGGTGTTCAGCGAAGAAGAGCCCGTTGATACCAAAATCGACAAAGAGAACGCGGTGCTGTCGGTGGGCCTGCTGATGAACAGCATCAAGCCAAAATCCGATAAAAAGCCGGGCGAAATGCGCACGGTGAAGAAGCTGGCGATCACCACCTTCCAGAATACGACGCTGATCTTCACCGAAGATGAGATCGACATCGATGCCACGGTGAAGCTGCTGAAGTAATTGTTTGCCGGGTGGCGGCTACGCCTTACCCGGCCTACGAAAAACCATCAACGCGGCACGAAACGTAGGCCCGGTAAGCGCAGCGCCACCGGGCACCGCCGCACGCACTTAACCCATCCTGTGCTCGCCCCGTAACATCGCCTCACGGTCAAACATCTTCTGGATCTTCCCGTGCGCCATCAATGCCGCCCGGTCGGACATATGGGCAATCACGTCCGCGTCGTGACTCACCAGCAGATAGGTCATCTCATGCTCGGCCTTCAGGCGATTAAGCAGGTTCAGGATTTCCGCCTGCACCGACATATCCAGCGCCGAGGTCGGCTCGTCCAGCAGCAGTAGCTGCGGGCGCAGCAGCAGCGCGCGGGCAATGGCAACGCGCTGACGCTGGCCGCCGGAAAGCTGGTGCGGATAGCGCCTGCCCGCGTCGGCGGAGAGCCCCACTTCGTGCAGCGCATTGGCCACCTTCTCCGCGACCTGCGTCTCGCCGCGAATGTTCAACGGCTCCGACAGCGTGCGAGAAATCGTGTGGTTGGGATGCAGCGACGCCCACGGATCCTGAAACACCATCTGCACGTTGCGGCGAAGCTCGCCTTCAAAGCGTCGCCCTGGCATTAACGCTTCTCCCAGTAGCGCAATACTGCCGCGCCACTCGCGCTGCAGCCCCGCCAGCACGCGCAGAATAGTCGATTTCCCGCAGCCGGATTCACCGATCAGGCTGAACGTCTCGCCTTTCTCAATGCTAAAGCTGGCGGCCGAAACCGCCGTTTTTTCCCCGAAGGCGACCTGCACCTGGTTAACCTCAACGATCGCCATCGCTGGCCTCCTTCCACGGCTGCGAACGGTCGAGCGTCGGCAGCATCTGCCCATAGGTATGGGCGTCTGGACGACAGGTCCACAGGGTTCGCGTGTACGGATGCGTCGCCTGCGGGAGCCGGCTTGCCGCCATCTCATCGACCTTTTCGCCCTGATACATCACCAGCACGCGGTCGCAGTGCTCCGCCACCAGCGGCAGATCGTGGCTGATGAGCAGCATCGCCATCTGGCGTTCTTCGCACTGCTGCACGAGCAGCTCGAGGATCTGGTTGCGCAGGCGGGCGTCCAGCGCGGAGGTCGGTTCGTCGGCAATCAGCACCTGCGGGTTGTTGATCAGCGCCATCGCAATCATCACCCGCTGGCCCATGCCTCCGGAAAGTTCGCCGGGATAGCGTGACAGCACGTTCTCGCTCAGCCCGACGGCGCGGAGGATGTCGTGAATACGCGCCGTACGCTCCGGACGCGGCAGGCGCTGATGCAGGGTCAGCGCCTCATCAAGCTGGGCGGCGACGCTTTTCACAGGGTTAAGGGCGTAGCGCGGGTCCTGCAGGACCATCGCAATCCCGTTGCCGCGCAGCGCCTGCCAGCGGCGGGCGTTCAGGGTCAGCAGATCGTTGCCCAGCACGTTAAGCCGGTTGGCGCTTACGATACCGGGTTTACGCACCAGACCCATCAGGGCGCGGGCGGACATGGACTTGCCGGAGCCGGATTCCCCCACCAGCGCCAGCCGCTCGTTGCCAAGCGTAAAGCTCAGGTTGTTGACCACGCGTGCGGCGGGGTAGTCGATATTCAGCGCATCGACGATGACGCGGTGTTCAGTCATGCTGTGGCTCCAGTACATCGCGCAGGCCATCGCCCAGCAGGTTAAACGCCAGGCTGGCAAACAGAATCGCTCCGCCCGGAATAGCGGCAATCCACCACTGGTCGAAAATCACCTGCATGCCGTCGGCAATCATCGCGCCCCATTCGGCCATGGGCGGCCGTGCGCCAAGGCCGAGGAAGCCGAGACCGGCGGCGGCCAGAATAATCCCCGCCAGATCCAGCGCCAGCCGCACAATCGCGGACGGCAGGCACAGGGGCAGAATATGGCCGACCAGCAGGCGCGGGCCGCGGATCCCCATCATCTCCGCGGCGGCCAGATAATCGCTGTGGCGCAGACGCTGAATCTCGCTCCGGGCCTGACGCGCGTAGGCGGGCCAGGTGGTTAAGGCCAGCGCCAGCGCGCCGTTGACCAGCCCCGGGCCGAGCATCGCCACAAACGCGAAGGCGAGGATCAGGCGCGGCATCGACATCACCACGTCGGTAAAGCGCATCAGGACTCGCTCCAGCCAGCCGCCGTAGTAGCCGGACAGGATCCCCACCAGCAGCCCGGCGGGCAGGGTGATAACGGTGACTAATGCCACCAGCCCGAGCGCCGGACGGGTGCCGTAAATCAGGCGCGAGAGCAGATCGCGCCCGTAGCTGTCGGTGCCCAGCCAGTGCTGGCCGTTCGGTGCCTGCAGGCGCGCGGCGGCGTCCTGCCAGTTCGGATCAACCGGTGCCAGCCAGGGCGCGAACAGGGCAATAAACACCAGCAGCGCCAGGGCAATCAGCCCGCAAACGGCGGCAGGGGAGCGGCGCAGGCGGCGTAAGAAGAGATAAAACGGCATCAGCGCACCCTGGGATCGGTCGCCCGCACAAGCAGGTCGGTAAGGTTATTGATCAGGACAAAGCAGACGCCGATCAGCAGCGTGCCGCCCATGACCGCGGTGGTGTCTCCGGCGAACAGGGCGGTGGTGAGATAGCGTCCGATGCCCGGCCACGAGAAGACGGTTTCGGTTAATACCGCACCTTCCAGCATGCTGGTATAGGCCAGGGCGATCACCGTCAGCAGGGTGCTGCGAATGTTCGGCAGCACGTGGCGCAGCAGAATGGCCATCTCCCCGGCACCCTTGGCGCGGGCAAGCAGGATGTACTCCTTGTTCATTTCGCTGAGGCAGGCGGAGCGGGTCAGACGGGTAATGCTCGCCAGCGAGTAGTAGGCCAGCAGCAGCACCGGCAGCACCAGGTGGCTGATGGCGTTGCGGAATGCCTCGCGATCGCCGGAAAGCCAGGTATCTATCAGCGCAAAGCCGGTGCGCGGCTCGACGGTGAACTGCCAGATGTCATCCAGCCTGCCGGGGCCCGCGCTCCACTGCAGCTTCGCGTAGAACAGGGCCAGCATCAGCAGGCCGAGCCAGAAAATCGGCACCGAGTTGCCGAGCAGGGTGAGCGTTCTGATCGCTAAGTCCACTGGCGAACCGGCGTAGCGGGCGCACAGCACACCCGCAATCACGCCGAGTATCGTGCCGATAATTAGCGCCAGCGTTGCCAGCTCCAGCGTGGCGGGGAAGGCGTGCAGCAGATCCTGCAGCACCGGCTGCCCGGTGGCGCTGGCGGTGCCTAAATCACCGTGGGCGAGGCTCTGCAGATAGTGCCAGAACTGCACGGGCAGCGGTCGATCCAGCCCGAGCTGGTGGCGAACCTGATCGTACGTGGACTGGCTGGCGTGATCGCCGACGATCTGCAGCACGCGATCGACCGGTGAAAACGCCGAGAGCGCAAACGTGACGAGCAGCAGCCCGAAGAGCGTGAGCAGCAGGGTCAGCAGGCCCTGAAGCACGCGGGTGGAAAGATGTGGCATGGGAAATCTCTTCATGCCGGGTGCGGCTTCGCCTTACCCGGCCTACAAAAACCGAGAACACAGGCCGGGTCAGCGCAGCGCCACCCGGCAACAAGGGCTACTTCGTGACGCGATCGTACCAGACCATATCCGCGTTCAGCCCCTGCTGATACCCCTTCACGTTATCGCGCACCACGATCTGGGTTTTGCCCTGATCGACGAACACGTACGGCGAGCTCTGCTGCAGCTGCTCCTGCATTTTCTTGTACAGATCCAGACGCTTCGCCGGATCCGGTTCGGCAACCGCCGCCAGCGTGGCCTTGTTCAGCTCCGGGATTTTCCAGCCGTTCAGTCCGGCCACGGTGCTGGACTTCCCGTCGTTCCACGCGAAGGCGCTGGCGTTGGAGTGCGCGTCGAAGTAGTCCGGGATCCACAGACGGATCGCCGCCTGATGCTGCTTCGCGCGCACGCGGGCATAGACCTGGCTCCCGGCGGCAGGCAGCAGATCCACCTTCACGCCACCCTGCGCAAAGCTCGCCTGCATCGACTGGGCAATAGTGATAAACGGCGGCTTGTTCTCCACGTCCAGCGTGAAGTGCGCGTCCTTAATGCCCGCTTTGGCAAGAATGGCTTTCGCTTTTGCCGGGTCAAATTTAAACGGATTGTCTTCCAGCGCGCCCGGCAGGCCGACCGGCAGGAAGCTCTGGTGAACAAAATACTGGCCTTTCAGCAGGTTCTTCGTGATGCCGTCATAGTCGACCAGCCAGCGCGACGCTTCCCAGAACGCCGGGTTGTTCAGCAGCGGATTGGCGCTGTTGCCGGTGTTAAACACCAGGTAATTCTGCTCGGCGGACGGAATGCTCAGCACCTTCACGCCCGGCTTGCCGTCCAGGGCGCTAATCTGGTCTGCACCCAGATCGCGCGCCACGTCCGCATCCCCCTGCTGGATCAGCAGGCGGCGTGAAGCCGGATCGGGGACGTTTTTAATGATGATGCTTTTGAGCTTCGGCGCGCCGCCGGGGGCGGAATCGTTGGCTTCCAGCACGATGGCCTGATGCGGCTGATAGACGCGCATTTTGAACGCGCCGCTGCCCGCCGAGTGCATTTTCAGCCAGGCGTTACCGAAGTCGTTATCCTTGACGTTCGCGGCGACCTCTTTTTCATCGACGATGGAGGCAATCGGCGTGGAGAGAATATTCAACGCCACCGACGGGCTGACGTCCGCCGTCCAGTGAAGCTGGAGGGTATGATCGTCCACCTTTTTCAGCTGGCTGGCGATGTTGCTCGCGTCCCAGCCCAGCACGTTGAGGATAAAGGCCGGGGATTTGTTCAGCGTCACGGCGCGGGTATAAGAGAAGATCACGTCTTCCGGGCGCAGCGGGTTGCCGGAGGCGAATGTCGCATCGGGTTTAAGCTTGATGGTCAGGGTTTTTGCTGCCGCGTCCGCGTCCCAGCTTTCTGCCAGAATCGGCGTGATTTTTTCCGGATTATCGCGGTCCGGCTGCACCAGACGCTGGTACAGGCTCGGCACGGTCTGGATGCTGGAGAGCTCGTTGGCTTCGGCCGGGTCGAGGCTCACGATGTCATCAAGCCCCTGGGCAACCACCAGCGTGTTGGGCGGCGTAGCGGCGTGGGCGGCGCCTGAGAGCGCAGCCAGCACCAGTAACGGCAACAGTTTTTTTGTCATAGCGATCCCCGAGAAGAATATATTGTGATTGTTTTATGCTCCGCTACGTTAGGGCGACTGTGACATTCCACAAAGTCGAAATTCAGCTTTAGTTATGCCTTCCGGGAATATCGCATGCGCTCGGGCTATTAAAACACGCGGCTTTTCGCCTGCTTTTTAACCTGCTATAACAAATGCCTTACCTTTCAGGGAGTCATCGCCGTGCCCGAAATCAATCAACATGGTCAAACCGTTAACGATATCGTTCCCGACTGGAAAGGCGCGCGCGCGTTGACCCGCACGCCGCTGTTCGGCCAGTATTGTCGCCTGGAGCCGCTGGACGCCGATCGCCACGCGGCCGATCTCTATGAGGCCTACGCGCTGGGCGACGACAGCGACTGGACGTGGCTTGCCAGCACGCAGCCCACGAGCGTGGAAGCCACCGCGCACTGGATCATGGCGAAGGTCATGGACGATGAGCTGGTGCCGTTTGCCGTCATTGACTTACGCAACGAACGGGCGGTGGGGCTGGTGAGCTATATGGCCAACGAGCGGCTGCTGGGGTCGGTGGAAATTGGTCACGTCACCTGGTCGCGCAAAATGAAAGGTTCCCGCATCGGCACCGAAACGGTGTGGCTGCTGCTGAAAAATGCGTTTGAGCACGGCTACCGGCGCCTCGAGTGGAAGTGCGATTCCATGAACGTGGCGTCGCGCAGGGCGGCGGAGCGGCTGGGGTTTGTCTGG
The DNA here is from genome assembly GCF_000612205.1 of Enterobacter sp. 5-4. Classification (NCBI taxonomy): domain Bacteria; kingdom Pseudomonadati; phylum Pseudomonadota; class Gammaproteobacteria; order Enterobacterales; family Enterobacteriaceae; genus Enterobacter; species Enterobacter sp. 5-4. The sequence continues at coordinate 281,668 of NZ_JFHW01000022.1, forward strand.
GAGGGACGCCTGCGCCAGAAGCTGGTGCGTAAAGGGCGCAACCGCGACAGCGATATGCTTTCTATTATTGACGGCGAATGGCCGCAAAGAGACGCGGAGCTGCGCGCCTGGCTGGCGGCAGAGAATTTTGACGAGGAAGGGCGGCAGATAAAGCGGCTTGAGGCGTTTCGGTTATAAGTTTTTTATGTAGGGTACAGCGTAAACGCGCGGTTAATCCGCGGAAATCGCGATTTCAATCAGGTTGGTTTTTCCTGACTGCAGGCCGCGCGTTACCGCTTCGGCGATATCCGCAGCTTCGGTCACCCGGCAGCAGTGGACGCCCATGGCGGTGGCCAGCGACTGAAAATCGATATGCGGGTTCACCAGGTCCATCCCGATAAAACGCCCCAGCCGCGTTGAGCTGTAGTCAGCCTGGCTCTTCATAAAGTTTTTCAGGATGTTGTACTCCCTGTTATTCATGACGATAAAGGTGACCGGCAGATTTTCGTGTGCCGCCGTCCAGAGCGCCTGCGGCGAGTAGAGGGAAGCTCCGTCACCTATCAGGCAGACCACCGGCTCCCGTCCGCGTCCCAGCGAGTGCCCTACTGAGGCAGGCATCCCCCAGCCCAGTCCGCCGCCGCGCATAAAGTAGTAGCGCTGGTGCTGCTGGTCAGAGATGAACCGGCGGACATGCCTGGCGGTCGCTATCGCCTCATCCACGATGGTGGTACCCGCCGGAATGGATCGGATGACTTCCCAGGCTGCGACCATCGGGGAGATCGCCGGGCGTAGCCGCTCGGCGGCCAGACGTTCCTCCTGTTGCTGCCACTCCTTCTCCCGTTCATCGCGGGCCGCAACCAGCAGCCGCTGGTGGACCAGCCTGCTGGCGATCAGGCGCTGCTTAAGCTTTGGCAACAGTTCGTGCAGGGACAATTTGATATCTCCCATCACCGAAAGGCGAGTGGCATAGGTGCGGCCAAGTTCGTGCATATCCGCCGAGAGCTGATACACCGCGCAGGTCGCCGGAATGGCCTCCCCCTCGCTGTACAAAATAGTGATCAGGCTTCTGCCGCCGATGATGAATACGGCATCGTAGGCGTTGATGATGCTGGCGATTTCGCTGGCGGTGGTGGGCATATTGCCCCGCCAGAGCGCGTGCTGAGTGGGAAAAGGTAAATTCAGCGGCCAGGAGGAGCCGTAGACGTGGGCGCTGAGCGCTTCCGCCAGCTCGACAATCTCCTGCGTCGAGCCGCTGGAGTGCACCTCATCGCCCGCCACAATCATGATCCTGCCGGGCTTAACCTGGCTCAGTTCTTCGGCCAGCTCGTCCAGCGAGCCCGCCACGGTGTGGTAGTTCACTCTCGACGCCGTCTGTATCCCGGCATCGCTCAGCTCTTCCATCACGTTCATCGGCAGAGAGAGCAGCACCGGGCCGCCAGGAGGATAGCTGGCAGCGTGAAACGCGCGGCGCACCAGCACCGGGAGCTGGTCGGCGCTGGTGACCTCCTGCGCCCACTTCATGACCGGAGAGCCGATGGACACAATATCATCATACAGCAGCGGGTCGCGGACGTAGTGCCGCGTATCCTGCTGTCCAACGGTCACCACCAGCGGGGTTTTCATGATCCGCGAATTAATGAGATTCCCCATCCCGTGCCCCAGACCGCTGGCGGTATGCAAATTGATAAAACCGGTCTTGCCTGAGGCTTTCGCATAGCCGTCGGCAATCGCCACCACGGTGCTCTCCTGAAGCGCCAGAATATAGTGAATATTTTCATGGCGAAGCAGGGCATCAATGAGCGGAAGTTCGGTGGTGCCGGGGTTGCCAAAAATATATTCCACGCCTTCACTCTCCAGCACTTCAAGAAGAATATCGGCACCCGTTCGCATATTGAGATCTGATAAGGACGTTAATGATTTAATCATACTGACACCTCATTCAGTATTATTTAACGCAGGCTAAAATTCTTCCTGCGTTGGACGCACAACAATTTCATTAATATCAACGTCGCCAGGCTGTTCTATGGCAAATAAAACCGCGCGGGCAATTGCGTCAGCCGGAATAGCCTGCTTATAAAATTCATGGAGAAATTTTTTACTCTCTTCGTCAGAGCTGCCGAATTGCAGTTCGCTTTCGACGGCGCCGGGCGAAATAAGCGTCGTGCGGATAGTTTTACCCGCCTCCTGACGTAAGCCTTCACTCAGCGCGCGGACGGCGAATTTTGTGGCGCTGTACACCACGCCGCCAGGTGCCAGCACCTTGATGCCCGCGACGGAGGCAACGTTAATAAAATGCCCGCAGCCCTGACGCTGGAACACCGGCCACGCGGCCGCGATGCCGTACAGCACCCCTTTCAGATTGGTGTCAATCATCTTGTCCCATTCGTCGGTTTTCAGCTCGCTCAAGGGGGCGATAGCCATAAAGCCCGCGTTGTTGATTAGCACATCCACGCGCTGGTAGGCGGCAACGGCAGCGTCAATGGCGCGCTGAACCTCTTCCTGACGGGTCACGTCGGCCTTCACGGCTATCGCCTTGCCGCCTTGCTGAATAATCTGATCCACCAGGGCATTAATTCTGTCCCGACGGCGCGCCACCAGCACCAGCGAAAACGCGTTATTCGCTAAATGGAGGGCAATCGCCTGACCAATACCGCTGCTGGCACCGGTAATGACAACAACCTTGTTTGCACTATTATTCATGATCTTATCTCGCTATTGAGTGATGCAAAAAATAAAAGGCAGAGAAGCATTAATGAATAATGACAAATTCATTAATGCGGTTTTTGATATATTGTGTATCGGGAATAAAATGATGTTCGTTTAAAACTTAATGGAGTACGCAAGAGTCTGTCAATGTCGTTTTTTAATAATTACATTAATTACAGGCTTAATATTTAATTCTTATAGGTAACCGAGAAAAGTATATAAATGAAATGGGGGCACGATAGCGGCCCTGCGAACAGGGCCTGAGAATTACAATTTGCCACTGTAAAGCACCGGGCCTGTGGGGAGTCCAGTGGGCGATCCGCCCTCTGGTTCAAGGCTTATGGCTATCGTGGCGTCAGGAGGGAGCGTTGTGTTCCTGAGGGTGACGCGTGTCGGTATGTCGTTATGCAGCAGCCCCATGGAGACCGGCGCCTGCCCGCCTGGGATCAGCCAAAGCTGGAGGCTGTGTTGCGCCGCGACGGCCGTCGGCCGAAGAGGGGCAATGCTCAGGTGCTGGCGGCTGGCATCCGCGCTGACGACCCATTCCCCGTGCTGTTGGGCATCGTTGAGGACCATCAGCGGAGCGAGTTCCGGGGTACGGATGGCATACCAGGCAACGACCGACAGGGCGGCGAGGGAGGCTGCAACCATCCAGCCGACATAAGGCCGACTTTTGCGTAAAGGCTTTTTGGGCGGCAGATCGAGGGCGATTCTTTTCCACACCGTCTCGGGTGGAGGGATGGGCACAAGATGACTATCCAGCGTGCTGAACATTTTCTGCCAGTACGCGACGCGGGCGGCCAGAGCCGGTTCACGGAGGACCCTTTTCTGGAACTGAAGCCGCGCCCCTCCGCGCAGGGTGCCGAGGGCATACTCTGCTGCCAGCATGTCGTCGCGTTTTTCTGCGTCATTCATAGCCCCACGCACTCCCGAAGATGATCCATTGCCCGACGTATCCAGCTTTTCACCGAGCCCACGGGCTGGTGGAGCCAGTCGGCAATGTCGCTGTGAGACATTCCCTGATAGTAGGCGAGCGTAATGCTCTGGCGCTGCTCGCTGCTCAAATGTTCGAGACAATGCCTGAGCCGCTCAGCCTGCGCATCGTCGTGCCAGTTATTCTGCTCATCGCTTTCGCTCAGCAGAATATCTTCCGAATACGCCTCTTCACGGGCTGCAGCCCGGGTTTGCCCGCTGCGCAGCCAGTCAATACAGCGGTTGCGAACAATATGCGTAAGCCAGGTCATCGGGGAGCTCAGGGTAGCGTTATAGGTTTCGGCTTTACTCCAGACGGTGACAAAACAGTCGTGCAGGATCTCTTCTGCCCAGGCGCGGTCGCGCAGCATGCGCAGCGCAACGGCAAACAGGTGAGGCGATGTGAGTCGGTAAAGTTGTTCAAATGCGCGGCGATCGCCGTTAGCGATCGCCTGCATTAATTTCAACTGCTGTTCAGCCAGCGCGTTATCCATGTTTTTTCCGGAAGGCAACGTCACACTTCCGAAGTATAGACAACTACTTAGGCATCAGGACGGTATCAATCACATCGATCACGCCATTTTTCTGATGGACGTCATAGGTGCTGATGTTCGCCACGTTACCTTTACCATCCTTGAGCTGAATATTGTGCGGGCCGTTACTCATGATCCACAGCGGTTGACCGTTAACGGTCTTCAGCTCCGCGTGGCCGCCGCCCTGTTTAATTTTCTGCTCCAGCGCTTTCATATCGTAATTACCGGCGACCACGTGATAGGTCAGAATGCTGGTGAGCGTGGCTTTGTTTTCGGGTTTGACCAGGTTCTCGACCGTGCCGGCAGGCAGTTTCGCAAACGCCGCATTGGTTGGGGCAAACACGGTGAAGGGCCCTTTGCTCTGGAGCGTATCCACCAGCCCGGCCGCTTTGACGGCGGCCACCAGCGTAGTGTGATCTTTCGAGTTCACGGCGTTTTCAACGATATTTTTGCTCGGGAACATCGCCGCTCCGCCCACCATCACGGTGTCTGACGTCATGGCTGCTGATGCGCCTGCACAGAAGAGTATCGCGCTGGATACGAATGCAACACTGAGTAGCTTTTTCATCATTTATCCTCGGATTAAGGAGCAAAGGCGTTGCTCACATACTCATATACGAGGGGCGGGGGGAAACTGGATGCAGGGAAATGAAAATAAATTTGTGGCGGGGAAGTGAATCCCCTCTCCCCGGTGGGGAGAGGGCAAATGACTTAGCGTCTCACCGGTGCCCCGTTCGCCACATAATACGCCGCCGTGCTCTTCGCCAGCGGCTCGCGACCGCGAATGGCATCGGCAATCTTCTCGCCAATCATAATGGTGGTGGCGTTCAGGTTGCCGGTGATGATCTGCGGCATAATCGACGCATCCACCACGCGCAGCCCTTCCAGCCCGTGAACGCGGCCTTCACCGTCAACCACCGCCATCTCGTCATAGCCCATCTTGCAGGTGCCGCACGGGTGGAAGGCGGTTTCCGCGTGGTTGCGCACGAACTCGTCCAGCTGCTCGTCGGTCTGGCAGTCAATACCCGGACTGATTTCACGGCCGCGGTACTTGTCCAGCGCGGGCTGGTGCATGATCTCGCGGGTGATGCGGATCGCGTCGCGAAACTCCTGCCAGTCCTGCTCGTGGGACATATAGTTGAACAGGATCGCCGGATGCTGGTGCGGATCGCGCGACTGGATGCGCACGTGTCCACGGCTCGGGGAGCGCATGGAGCCGACGTGGCACTGGAAGCCGTGTTCTTTCACCGCGTTCGAGCCGTTGTAGTTAATCGCCACCGGCAGGAAGTGGTACTGAATGTTTGGCCACTCAAACTCCTCGCGGCTGCGGATAAACCCGCCCGCTTCGAAGTGGTTGCTCGCGCCCACGCCGGTGCCGCCAAACAGCCACTCCGCGCCAATCTTCGGCTGGTTCCACCACTGCAGGGCAGGGTAGAGGGAGACCGGCTCTTTACATTCGTACTGGAGGTACATCTCCAGGTGATCCTGCAGGTTTTCCCCCACGCCGGGCAGATCGTGTACCAGCGGGATATCGAACTGCTTCAGCAGGTCAGCGTTGCCCACGCCGGAACGCTGGAGGATCTGCGGAGAGGCAATCGCCCCGGCGCTCAGCAGCACTTCTTTTTTTGCCGTCGCTTTGGATGGGATGGTGCTTTCACCCTCCAGCCACTCGACGCCCACCGCGCGTTTGCCCTCAAAGAGGATGCGATCGGTCATGGCGTGGGTGCGGATGGTCAGGTTCGGACGCGGTTTCGCCTGATCCAGATAGCCGCGCGCGGTGCTGGCGCGTCGGCCCTGCGGCGTGACCGTGCGGTCCATCGGGCCGAAGCCCTCCTGCTGATAGCCGTTAAGATCGTCGGTGCGCGGATAGCCCGCCTGTACGCCCGCCTCCACCATCGCCTCGAACAGCGGGTTCACGCCCGGTTTCGAGGTGGTAACGCTCACCGGGCCGTCGCCGCCGTGGTAGTCGTTCGGCCCCACGTCGCGCGTCTCTGCCTTGCGGTAGTAGGGCAGGCAGTTGAGGTAGCTCCAGTGCTCCAGGCCCGGCTCTTTCGCCCAGTGGTCGAGGTCCATCGCGTTACCGCGGATGTAGCACATGCCGTTGATCAATGACGAGCCGCCCAGCCCTTTGCCGCGTCCGCACTCCATGCGGCGGTTGTTCATGAAGGGTTCTGGCTCGGTTTCGTACGCCCAGTTGTAGCGCTTGCCCTGCAGCGGGAACGCCAGCGCGGCGGGCATCTGGGTGCGGAAGTCAAATCGGTAATCCGGTCCGCCTGCTTCAAGCAGCAGGACGGTGGTGTTCGGATCTTCAGTCAGTCGTGTAGCCAGCACGTTGCCGGCTGAGCCGGCCCCGATAATGATGTAGTCAAATTGCAAATAAACCTCCCGGTTAAAATATGGACTGGAATTTACCCATCTCAACCTGGATGGACTTCACCTGGGTGTAGCTCTGCAGCGTCATCACGCCATTCTCGCGGCCAATGCCGGAGTGCTTGTAGCCGCCGACCGGCATCTCTGCGGCGGATTCACCCCAGGTGTTGATCCAGCAGATGCCCGCTTCGAGCTGATGAATGGCGCCGTGGGCGCGGTTCAGGTCGGTCGTGACGATGCCTGCCGCCAGCCCGTAGTCGGTGTCGTTGGCGCGGCGAATCGCTTCCTCAATGGACTCATAGGTGAGGATGGACATCACCGGGCCGAAGATCTCTTCGCGCACGATGGTCATTTCGTCAGTGCAGTCGGTGAACACGGTTGGGGCCACCCACGCGCCGTTATCGAAGCCTTCGCCCTTCAGCACGTCGCCGCCGCACAGCACGCGCGCGCCTTCCTCTTTGCCTTTGGCGATGTAGCGCATCACGCTGTCGCGGTGCGGGAAGCTGACCATCGGACCAAAGTTGGTGCTTTCATCGAACAGATCGCCCGCGCGGATGCGGCCCACGCGCTCGACGATTTTCTGCTCAAACGCTGCTTTAAATTTCGCGGGCACGAACACGCGGGTGCCGTTGGTGCACACCTGGCCGGAGCTGAAGAAGTTGGCCATCATGGCGATGTCCGCCGCGAGATCCAGATCCGCATCGTCGAAAATAATCAGCGGCGATTTGCCGCCCAGCTCCATCGTCACCTCTTTCAGAGACGAGGCCGCCGAGTTGGCCATCACTTTTTTGCCGCTGGCGACGCCGCCGGTGAAAGAGACTTTCGCGATGCCCGGATGCTCGGTCAGGTACTGGCCGGTCTCTGCGCCCACGCCAGGCAGGACGTTAAACACGCCGTCCGGCAGGCCCGCTTCGGTGTAGATCTCGGCAAGCTTCAGGGCGGTAAGCGGCGTCACTTCGCTCGGCTTGAAGATCATCGCGTTGCCCGCCGCCAGCGCCGGGGCCGATTTCCACAGGGCGATCTGGATCGGGTAGTTCCACGCGCCGATGCCCGCCACCACGCCCAGCGGCTCGCGGCGAGTGTAGACGAATGAGGTCTCACGCAGCGGGATCTGGCTGCCTTCCAGCGCCGGGATCAGCCCCGCGTAGTACTCCAGCACGTCCGCACCGGTGACGATATCCACGGTTGAGGTTTCGGAATACGCTTTACCGGTGTCGAGGGTTTCCAGCTTTGCCAGCTCGTCGTTGCGCTCGCGCAGGATGTCGACGGCGCGACGCAGAACGCGGGAGCGCTCCATGGCGGTCATCGCCGCCCAGATTTTTTGCCCGCGTTTTGCGCTTTCCACGGCGCGGTCGACATCTTCACGCCCGGCGGCCTGTACGGTCGCCAGAACGTCACCGTTGGCCGGGTTGATGGTCTCGAAGGTGCGACCGCTGGTGGCCGATGTATAACCACCATTGATATAAAGCTGCTGTTCTGCCATTCGGGACATAAATTCTCCTCGGTTAGTCGGTCGGTAAATGCTGGCTGATAAAGTGGCTGGTGAGCGACTGCGCCAGGGTCTTATCCAGCGGCTTGCCGCTCAGCGCGGCGCGCAGCCACAGCCCGTCGATCAGCGCCGCCAGCCCGTAGCCCGCCTCCTGGGCCTGCTCGCGCGGAAGCTCGCGGCGGAACTCGTACACCAGGTTCGACAGCAGGCGGCGGCTACTCACCTGCTGCAGGCGGTAGAGCATGGGCTGATGCATGCTGCTTGCCCAGAAGGCCAGCCAGGCCTTCATCGCCGCGCTGCTTACCTGGGTCTCATCAAAGTTACCGCCGACAATCGCCTGCAGACGCTGCTCCGCGCTGCCGTTCGGCAGGGCGTGCAGGCGGCTTAATACCGCATCGCGCAGCTGGCCGGTGATGTCGCGCATGGTCGCTTCCAGCAGACCATTTTTGTCTTTGAAATAGTGACTGATGATCCCCGTGGAAACGCCTGCCCGACGGGCGATCTGCGCGATCGTCGCGTCATGCATTCCCACTTCATTTATTGCTTCCAGCGTGGCATCGATAAGCTGCCTGCGCCGGATCGGCTGCATCCCCACTTTGGGCATTATTGCCACTCCATTCATCAGCGTTGGTTAATCATTAAAGCGGTTTTTGATTGGACGTTCAATATAAAATGTGTCTTAATTGTTGCGGATTTGGATTTTAATAGTTACAAAAACAGTGAGGATACTGGATGACAGACCTTTCACAGGACAGAGAAAAAGACAAAATCAACCCGGTCGTTTTTTATACGTCCGCCGGGCTGATTTTGTTGTTTTCCCTGACAACGATCTTCTTTCGCGATTTTTCTGCCGAGTGGATTGGGCGCACCCTGAACTGGGTATCGAAGACCTTCGGCTGGTACTACCTGCTGGCGGCGACGCTCTACATCGTCTTTGTGGTCTGCATTGCCTGCTCGCGCTTCGGCTCCGTGAAGCTCGGGCCAGAGCAGTCCAAGCCCGAGTTCAGCCTGCTGAGCTGGGCCGCGATGCTGTTTGCCGCGGGCATCGGCATTGACCTGATGTTCTTCTCCGTGGCGGAACCGGTCACGCAGTATATGCAGCCGCCGGAAGGGGCAGGGCAGACGATGGAGGCCGCGCGCCAGGCGATGGTCTGGACGCTGTTCCACTACGGCCTGACCGGCTGGTCAATGTACGCCCTGATGGGCATGGCGCTGGGATACTTTAGCTATCGTTATAATTTGCCTCTCACTATTCGCTCCGCGCTGTACCCGATTTTCGGTAAAAAGATTAACGGCCCGATTGGCCACAGCGTGGATATCGCGGCGGTGATCGGCACCATCTTCGGTATTGCGACCACGCTCGGGATTGGCGTGGTGCAGCTCAACTACGGGCTGAGCGTGCTGTTTGATATTCCGGACTCGATGGCGGCGAAAGCGGCGCTGATTGCGCTCTCCGTCATTATTGCCACCATTTCGGTGACGTCGGGCGTCGATAAAGGCATCCGCGTGCTCTCCGAACTGAACGTGGCGCTGGCGCTGGGCCTAATCCTGTTCGTGCTGTTTATGGGCGATACCTCGTTCCTGCTCAATGCGTTAGTGCTCAACGTGGGCGACTACGTGAACCGCTTTATGGGCATGACGCTGAACAGCTTCGCCTTTGACCGCCCGGTGGAGTGGATGAACAGCTGGACCCTGTTCTTCTGGGCGTGGTGGGTCGCATGGTCGCCGTTTGTTGGCCTGTTCCTGGCGCGTATTTCGCGCGGGCGCACCATCCGCCAGTTTGTGATGGGGACGCTGATTATCCCGTTCACCTTTACCCTGCTGTGGCTGTCGGTGTTCGGCAACAGCGCGCTGCATGAGATTATCCACGGCAACGCGACCTTTGCACAGGAAGCGATGGCGCACCCGGAGCGCGGCTTCTACAGCCTGCTGGCGCAGTACCCGGCGTTTACCTTTAGCGCCTCCGTGGCGACCATTACCGGCCTGCTGTTTTACGTCACCTCGGCGGATTCCGGCGCGCTGGTGCTGGGCAACTTCACCTCGAAGCTGAAGGACATCAACAGCGATGCGCCGAACTGGCTGCGCATCTTCTGGTCCGTCGCCATCGGCCTTCTGACGCTCGGCATGCTGATGACCAACGGCATCTCGGCGCTACAGAACACCACGGTGATCATGGGGCTGCCGTTCAGCTTTGTGATCTTCTTTGTGATGGCCGGGCTGTATAAATCGCTCAAGGTGGAAGATTACCGCCGCGTCAGCGCCAGCCGCGATACCGCACCGCGTCCGATGGGGGCCCAGGACAGGCTGAGCTGGAAGAAACGCCTGTCGCGCCTGATGAACTACCCGGGCACGCGCTACACCAAACAGATGATGGAGACGGTCTGCTTCCCGGCAATGGAAGAGGTTGCGCAGGAACTGAAGCTGCGCGGTGCGTACGTGGAGCTGAAAAACCTGCCGCCGGAGGAGGGTGAAACCCTGGGTCACCTGGATCTGCTGGTGCACATGGGCGACGAGCAGAACTTTGTCTACCAGATCTGGCCGCAGCAGTACTCGGTCCCCGGCTTTACCTACCGGGCGCGCAGCGGGAAATCGACCTACTACCGGCTGGAAACCTTCTTGCTTGAAGGAAGCCAGGGGAATGATTTGATGGACTACAGCAAGGAGCAGGTGATTACGGATATTCTGGACCAGTATGAACGGCACCTGAACTTTATCCATCTGCACAGGGAAGCGCCGGGGAATAGCGTGATGTTCCCGGATACGTAAGTTACTTTTTACAAACGCGCAATATAAGGCAAGTGTCTATCGGCACTTGCCTTTTTTATCTCTTGAGTTTGCTGGCAGAACTCATCACGGGAAGGGAAGAAGGAATGTGCCGGAATAATGTTAATTTTCATCAAAAAAAATTGATCTGAGTGTGATTTCTCATGATGTAATTGATTTTTAATAGGTTTTTTATTATTCACACGAGAGGGTGTTAGAGTTTTGTAAAGAAAATTCAGGTTTTGTATTGGGCGTTTTACTAAAACTCAAAGTTTTGTCATGAATAATCTTAAATTAACCCTATTAAGAAAAGGTTTAATTCCTTTTCTTTACTCTACTAACTTATTGATTTGACTTATTGATTGTTTATTGTTTGGTTTTTTGTTCTGTTTTGTTAATTATAATGGATGAATATGCTTGTGTAATAATTTCGTTAAAAATTAGTGTTAGATTTATACATTTTTTTATCAAAAGGGTTTTTATACTTAATAATGTTAAGTTAGTGGTTGAATATTTCTAATAGAGTCGAAGTTGTGATTTTTTATCTTGATAAATCTGTCTCATTGTCACATTTTCTTCATTCAAATACCATCTTCTACAAATCAGGCGAACACTGATTACCCAGTGCGGAGGAGGAGATGTCAAAGAAATGAGAACGATAAGCCCCTAAGGAGTGGTTGTGCCTTTTGTCTCTGACGAACTTCTGTATGGATACACCATTTTCCAGCATCTGGAATACAGGCCAACAACGCGCACGCTAATTAATATCAAAAATGGCCGAATCAAAAGATTTGGTACAACGAAAGCCAGATTGTTTGAGTATTTATTGTCAGGAATGGATGAAGGAATTGTCTACGATAATGACATCATCGTACATGTTTTTGAAGATCATGGGTTGCGGTGCTCCAGATCTTATCTACTGTCCATGATTAAAAAAATTCAAAATGCGTTTAATACCGTCGGCTTTGAGCGGTATCCCTTTGCAAGGGTTGATGGAAAAGCTTATGTAATCGATAGGTCTTGCTTAGAGCGCATATATGTTGTCAAAACTTCATCTTAATCATGTTATGTGAATTAAAAAAAAGGAATGAACGTTGACGACGCTACTGGTGTTCACTCGGAATTTTGCAATGAGGCAGGCCATTCAGGGCTTATCCTCAGCGGACAAAGCGGTATTCTTTTTTGATAACCGCCTTGAGTTTATCGTCTGTGCAACGATCCTGGATAAGCCTTGCATTTTGATTGATGCAATTGATGAAACAACAGATAACATAAGGTGGTTGTATTCTCGGCTCGCGGCCAGAGGATTATCGCGACGAACCTATTTTATTTCACCAGAAGAAAACACAGGCAATAGCTATTTAAAACTCTTCTGGCTGGTTACGACGATCAAAGAGTTGAAGGCGCTTTGCGATCGCGCAGCGAAACTCCCCGCAACGGAAAAACCCTGGGAAGTAGCCGATGTTATTTACGACAGGTTATCGGTAAAGTTATCGCCAGAACATCTGGACTTTCTGATGACGCTATACGATGCGTCGACCGGGAAATATCGTTGCAATGACCGCGATGACATTAATAAAAACTACTATTTAAGAAAGCGACTTGCATTAGGAAGCAGTTCAGAGATGAAACAGCTCATCGTTATTTTATCCACTCAGGCTTATCACCATCCTTGTCTAAAATCAGCCTGACTGGGCAATAAATAATACATTAACTGGTTTAGCGGACTTATTCCGCTGTTCCTGCATTGACATGACGTCAATGCAGATAATGTTCAATCCTAAGGATAAAGCTATGCAAACTAAAGTTACCCGTGTAATTCGTAATGTACTGACGGCCGCTGCCGTGAGTGGAATCACCTTTGCCGCTCAGGCGGCCGATGGAAAAATTAATTTCACCGGCACAATCCTTGATTCGGCCTGTACGATTGAATCCAGTACGGCGAATCAGACCGTTAACCTTGGGAAAATCCCTAAAAGCTCGTTCAGCGCGGCCGGATCTGTTGCTGCTGCAACCCGCTTCAGCATTATGTTGAACAATTGCCCCGCGGCCGTTACCTCTGCATCTATTAAGTTTGATGGTACTGCGGACAGCTCTGACACCAGTATTCTTGCGCTGAACAGCGATCAAACGGCGAAAGGTGTAGGCGTTGCGTTTTATGAAGAGGATGGCATTACCGCGATCCCTCTGGCAACCCAGTCGAAGAGCATCACCCTTGACACCAGCGCAGGCGAAGATGCCGCAAACAGCAATAAGATGACCTTCGTGGCCAAATATAAGGCAACGCAGGCTGCCGTGGTGGCGGGTACGGCAAACGCGACGTCAGATTTTACCATTACCTATCAGTAATATCCCGGGCGTACCTAAGGTGCGCCCCGTTGTCTCTTGCTGAAATATTGGGAACGTATGATGAGTCAACTTATTCGAACGATTGCGTTATCAGGCGTTTGCCTGCTCTCTCTACCGGTTCAGGCCAGCATAACCGTCGGGGGGACACGCTTAATTTATAATGGAAATGAAAGCGAAGCCTCACTCCCGGTGAGTAACAGTCGGGATGCCGTTCCCTATTTAATTCAGTCATGGGTTGAGTTAGGTGAAAACTCGAAGGAGAAGGTTCCTTTTATCGTTACGCCGCCCCTGTTCCGCCTAGACGGAGGCCATGAAAATACGCTGCGGATCATTTATACCGGTGAAAAAACACTGCCTGATAATCGCGAATCTATCTTTTGGCTAAACGTTAAGTCTATTCCCTCAATGACCCGGTCAGATGAAAATCGGCTGCTTATTGCCGTTAAGACGCGTATGAAAATTTTCTATCGCCCTGCGGCGCTGGCGTCTGAAAAATCCGGTGAAGCATGGACGAAATTAAAGTTTGAGACGCGCGGTGAACACCTGGTGATTAATAACCCAACGCCGTTCTACGTTTCTCTTTATTCATTAACGATTGGCAATAAAACGATTGCGCAGCCGCCGATGATTTCACCCTTTAGTTCCGCAACGGTGGCCGGCAGTGGAACGCAGGTGGCCTGGAAAGCCATAAATGATTTTGGTGGCGTAACGACAGAAAAGCGCCAGATGCTGAAATAAAAAATATTAACAATACGCTATGTCACTCGCGCAGGTAAGCAAAGTGAATACTGTTCCTTTTTCTCGATATGGTTTTTTCTCTGGCTCGTGGCCTAACCGCGTAAGTCGACTCTCGACGATAGCGCTTTTTATTTCGGGCGTTTTTCCCGCAGCTGCGGGCGAACTCTATTTTATGGCCGATGCGCTTGAAAAAACACACTCGACTTCTCAGGGCATCGATCTGGGCCGCTTCGAGCGGGGAGAACAGTTACCCGGCACCTACAGGGTGGAAATATGGCTTAATGAAAATTATATCCGAACGGAAAATATCTCTTTTGTATCTGTTAACGGCGTCGGGCTGGCGCCGGAGCTTAACCGGAGCGTGCTGGAATCACTTGGTGTCAGGGTCAAGGCATTTCCTGAATTATCCATGCTGCCTGCCGAGGCAATAATTACCGATCCCGGCGCATTTATACCGGATGCCTCCACCCGGCTGGATTTTGACAGGCAGAGACTGGATATCTCTATCCCTCAATCGGCGCTTAACGCGCGGGCACGCGGCACCGTTGATCCGTCGCGCTGGAACCAGGGCATTTCTGCACTGCTGGTAAATTACAGCATCAACGGCTCGCGCAGCTGGAGCCGGGACGGTGAGGCGCAGGATCAGCTTTACACCAATCTGCAAAGCGGTATTAATGCGGGACCGTGGCGCCTGCGTAACTACAGCACCGTGACGAAGAACAACGGAAAGCAGTCGTTTTCGTCGTTGAATACGACCCTGAGCCGCGACGTCCAGTTTTTGAGAGGGCAGTTTCAGGTCGGGGAAACCAGCACCCCCGGCGACGTGTTTGACAGCGTGATGTTTCGCGGCGCCCAAATTTTTTCCGATGACACCATGTTGCCGGAAAGCATGCGCGGCTTCGCCCCCATCATTCGGGGGATCGCCCGCACCAACGCCACGGTTACCGTGAAGCAAAACGGCTACACGGTTTATCAAACCTACGTGGCGCCTGGCAGCTTTATCATTCGCGATCTTTATCCTACGTCAGCGAGCGGCGATCTGGATATTGTCGTCACCGAAGCCGACGGCAGCGTCCAGCATTTCGTGCAGCCTTTCTCCGCGGTTCCCGTCATGCTGCGGGAAGGCCGCGTGAAGTATGCGCTGAGCACAGGCGAGTTTCGAACGACGAAGCATGGGGCACATACGCCCACATTTGGCCTGGGCACGTTGGCTTATGGCCTCTCCAATAATCTCACGCTGTACGGTGGCATCCTGGGGGCAAGTAACTATGCGTCCGGCGTGCTTGGTTCCGGCCTCAGCTTTGGCGATATAGGCTCACTATCGGCGGACGTTACCCTTGCCGAAAGCCAGCTCGTTGAGGAGAAAAATCGCCGCAGCCGGGGACAGTCCTATCGGGTGCAGTATTCAAAAACGGTGGCCACGACCGATACCACCGTGACGCTCGCAAGCTATCGCTACTCCACGGAAGGCTTTTATACCTTCCAGGAGGTGAATGAATTCAGCAGCCAGCGCTACAACAAGCGAAGCCGACTGCAACTCAACCTCAGCCAGTCGCTGCAAAGCTGGGGAAATTTTTATATTTCGGCATACCAGCAGGACTACTGGGGCAGACAGGGCTATGAGCGCAACGTCAGCACCGGCTTTAACACCAGTATTCGCGATATCAATTACTCGCTCGGCTACACCTACAGCGAAACGCCGGGCAAAGACCGTAGGGACCAGATTGTAGCCTTTAACTTACAGGTGCCGCTGAGCAAATGGCTGCCGCAAAGCTGGGCCAGCTATAGCGTGAATATGCAAAAGAACGGTCCTGAGACGCACCTGGTGGGTCTGAGCGGCACCGCACTCTCTGATAATAACCTGAGCTACCTTGTTCAGCAGGGCTATACGTCGTCTGGCGGAGAATCGAGAAGTTCCCTAAGCGGAACCTATAAAGGCGGCTACGGTACCGTAAGCGCAGGCTACAACTACAGCCGACAGAACAGTCAGCTGAACTTCGGTCTGCAGGGGGGGATTGTCGGCCACGAGCATGGCGTGACGTTCTCTCAGCCGCTGGGGGATACCATTGTGCTGCTAGAAGCGCAGGGCGCATCAGGCGTGAGCGTGCGCAATAACCCTGGCGTTAAAACGGACTGGCGCGGATATGCGGTAGTGCCCTATGCCAGCGCTTATCAGGAAAACCGGATTGCGATAGACATCGGTTCGCTGGGGCCGGACGTGGATGTGGACGAATCCGTAGTCAACGTCGTACCTACGCGCGGTGCCGTAGTGCGAGCGACGTTCAAAGCGAGAACGGGGTTCCGGGCTCTGATAACGTTGCTGTATCAGAACTCGCCGGTGCCCTTTGGGGCCATGGTAAAGCTTAACGGAAGCGATGCGATGAGCATTGTTGGGAGCGACGGAGAGGTCTATATGAGCGGCCTGAACGACGGTGACAGCATAACGGTACAGTGGGGAGCGAAAACCTGTCGCGCCAAAATAAACTTGAACGCCTTACCGGGTAAAATTCAGCGTACCGCTGCGACGTGTCGTTAAATTTCTCATTGCGTTAATACGTATTATTACTTTTACGAGAGAAGGCCTACGCCTTGCCTGAAATGAAGGAACATATCATGTCCACCGTATTTAAAATCGCGACGGCAGCCGTGGGATGCGCTGTCTCTCTGAATGCCTTTGCGCTGTGTTCTGCAAACGACGTAGCGGTCAACTTCGATCACAATATTGTCGTTCAGCGGGATGCGCCGGTTGGAACGGTATTAGCAACGATAATTACCAGTAACCCCATAAAATGTGACCCTGAGGGTCAGCAAATCGGATACGATGGCTCGTGGTTTATTCAGCTCTCCGGGGCGAATACGGATTACGGCGCCTCGCCGCTGGCAAACGTGCGGGCGACAGAGGTTCCTGGCATTGGCATCCGGTGGAAGAACTTTTCCAGCACCACGCAAAGTAGCGAATTTGTCACCAGAATGGACCTCAATAACCCGAACTGGAGGCGAGGGATCCTCCAGGATGGTGTATCAACGTTCACGGATACTTTTGAGCTGATCAAAACCAGCACTACCCCGGAGACGGGCTCAATACCCGCTCTGGCGATAAATATGGAATACAGTACTCCGAGAAGTAATAACATTATGCGCCTGCCGCTTTTTAAATATATATTTTCGCCGATGAATATAAGCACTGCATCCTGTCAGATTGAAGATAAAAATTTGAATATTAATATGGGAATTGCGCTATTACCGAAGTTTAACGGCGTCGGCAGCACCCAGAATCAGGTGACATTTTCCATACCGCTTATCTGTAGTGCACAGACCGCAGTGAATGTGACGTTGGATAATGTCAGCCCGCTTGCCGATCCTGTTAACGGAGTTTTGGGGTTAAACAGCAGTTCGACGGCTACAGGTTTGGGCATTCAGCTAAAATATAACGATTCGCCCGTGCAGTTCGGCAAGCTGATTAAATACGGCACGACGACCTCGGCAGGAGAAATCGTCAATATTCCCTTTAAGGCCGCGTATTATATGACCTCTGCGAATGCTCGATCAGGCTCGGTGAGCGCCACGGCGTCGTTTACTATGACCTATCGTTAACGCATTATTTGAAATACCCTCGCATCCGGCCTGTTCTGCGCGGTTTCCACCGAATGCCTGAAAGATAACAGCCGAATCAAGCAGAATGGGTTATGGGGATCATTTTTTCAGGCATGTTTGGTGTCGGGTTGAGCCTCTGCATTCCCGTCGGCAGGAGAGCCTTACAGCAGAGTGATCGCCTGTTCGCCGTGCTGTCGCCAGTGAAGGGTGAAGGCGGTGGCTTTGGCGTATCCTGCGCGTTGAAGGGTTAATGCCAGGATAAGCGTTTTATCGTCGAGCTGTGTGACGCGAGTGCTGTCAAACCCCATCCAGGACTGTACCTTCGGAAAGAGGGCTTTGAACAGGCTCTCTTTGGCGCTAAACGCCAGCGTCAGGGCGAGGGGGAACGGAAAACCTGAGCAGGAAAGGACGAGCTCTTCCTGGGCATCAATTACGCCGTCTTTTATTTCCTGAGCTTCATTCTCGGAGAGGATCGTTTCGCAATCGATGCCGATAATCGCCGGATGGTCGCATGCCACAACCGCCATCGCCTGCGTGCCGCTGTGGGTGATGCTCCCTGAAACGCCTTCCGGCCAGAGCGGTTCACCGCTGGGGCCGATGCCGGGCACAGTGTGGTCAGGTAAGGCATGCGCGGCGGCGATGCGGCCTGCCAGATGCTCGGCTTTGCGTTTGCGCCCGGCGTTTGCAAGCTCAGCGTGGTGGGGGAGCCAGAGGAGATCGGCGTCGGTGAAGGTGGTTGGGTCGAAGGTGACGTGGTGTACGGTATGGCCGGCGAGAATGAACGTGCGGTGGGTGGTGTGCATGGTTTCCCCTCTATCAATAAATAGTGCGGCCTGATGCCCTCACCCAGCCCTCTCCCACAGGGAGAGGGCGGCGTTGTTGCCTTTATCAGAATCGCGTATTCACGCTCATATACCACGTGCGGCCTGGCTCATTATAGGTATAAGCCCCCGCGCCGTACATATACGCGCCGGTGGTGGCGTTCCCGGTCGTCTGGGCATTACCCGCACGCCACTGACGCTTGTCGAAGACGTTATCCACGCCGCCGGTCAGGCTGACGTTTTTGGTCATGTCCCAGGTCGCGCTCAGACCAACGATGCTGTACGGGCTGACTTCATCTTTCTCAGACCCGGTCACTGGCTGACCTTTGTAGTTGTACTTCTTCGGCTGCTGCTTGCCGTACCAGGTAAAGGTCGACTGGAGCGACACGTCCTGATGAACCTGCCAGCTCAGGGTCGAGTTCAGCGTGTACTCCGGAATGATCGACAGACGGTCGCCGGTCTCCTTGTTCTTGCTCTGCAGCATGTAGGTGATGTTGTTGGTCCAGTTAATGGTGTCGCTGACCGGCACGTTCAGGGAGCCTTCCAGCCCTTCAACCACCGCTTTCGGTACGTTTTCCCACTGGTAGATATCCGTCTGCACTTTACCGGACGAGGTGTGGCCGATCGGCGCGTAGCCCGCTTCGATCTTGTTGCGGTAGTCGTTGCGGAACCAGGTCACGCCCGCCAGCCAGCCGTCGCGCTTCCACTCCAGACCAATCTCTTTGTTGATGCTGGTTTCGGCCTTAAGATCGTCGTTACCCATCATGTAGCAGCCTACGCCGTCGGAGCTGGCGTAGCAGCCCTGACCTTTGCTGTAGAGCAGGTAGTTCGGGTTGGTCTGATACAGGCTTGGCGCTTTATAGGCGCGGGCGATGCCCATTTTCAGCGTGAAGTCATCCCCCAGACCCTGCGACAGGTTCAGGGACGGGCTCCAGTTGTTGCCGACGATGGTGTGGTGGTCGAAGCGCAGGGCAGGGGTCAGCATGGTGCTGTCGGTCAGCTCCATGTTGTTTTCGGCGAACAGGGAGAAAATCTCTGCCGACGTGTACGGGCTCCGATCGTTACTCATGCCCGGAATGGTGCCGCCCTGCAGGGTTTGCGTGAAGGAGGTGGAATCTTTCATGCGCTGCTGGTTCCACTCGGTACCCAGCGTCAGGTTCTGATTAACGAGGAAATCAATCGGCAGGTTGATTTCGCTGTGCAGCATCACGTCGGCCAGATCGGTGTCGGTGAATTTATTACTGTTGAACAGGCCTTCCAGACCGCCCGCCAGCCCTTCGCCAAGACGGGAGTTGCGGGTGTGCTCGTACTGCGCCCAGTTGCTGGTGGTAATGCCGTTATCCCAGCCGCCGTTCCAGGTCACCGCGAAGTTCTGGCGATAGATACGGTTGGTCTCTTTGCCGTAGTTCTTTTTCACCAGACCGCTGGAGCTATTGTCGTTGTTGGTGTTCTGGGTATCACCGGCGTAGAGGTTGTTCTGGCGGCTGTAGCCCGCCTCAAATTCCAGAGACTGCATCGGCGCAAAGTCCCAGCGCACCACGCCGTTGATGTCTTTATTTTCCACCCCTTCACGGCCCGCGGGCAGCGTGTCGGCGTAGGCACCGGTTCGGTCAGACTGATGGCCCTGGTTGATGTCCCACGCGTCGGCCTGGGTTTTGTCCAGGTTACCGAACATGCGGAAGCTGAAGTCACCGCCCAGCGGGCCGCTCAGGCTGAAGTTGGTGCGTTTGGTGGAACCTTCATCCTTGTGCTCAGGCGCATTCAGGTAGGTGTTCCAGGAGCCGTGCCACTGGTCGTCGAATTTTTTGGTGATGATGTTCACCACGCCGCCTGCCGCGCCGTTGCCGTAGCGCGCGGCGGCCGGACCGCGGATCACTTCGATGCGCTCGATCATCTCCGGCGGCACCCAGCCGGTATCGCCGCGCGTATCGCGCTCGCCGCGCCAGCCCAGACGGATAGAGTTACGGCTGGTCACCGGCTTGCCGTCGATCAGGATCAGGGTGTTTTCTGGCCCCATGCCGCGGATATCAATCTGACGGTTATTCCCGCGCTGGCCGCTGGTGGAGTTACCGGTCAGGTTAACGCCCGGCATGGTGCGGATGATTTCCGCCACGTCGCGCGCGGGCGGGTTTTTGCGGATCTCATCGGCGGTGATGGTCGATACCCCAGGCGCCTGCAGATTCTGCTCGGCGGCGGTGATCACCATCGTGTCTTCGTGCTGCGCAGAGGCGGTGTTGTCGTCTGCCAGAGTAGGCAGCGCGACGCCATAAATCCCTAAATTGACCAGCAAGGCCAGAGAGTGAATCTTCTTATTCATTGTACGTCCTGCTTTTGTGGTTGTTTTATGAGCGCTTCCCACAGCGCGGGCACTACGCTATTGCAAATGCAAATAGTTATCAATAATATTATCAATAAAATTTGCTCTGAAACAAAAAAGACTGTTAAACATGAGGTTATAAGGGTGACGGCGTTAACAACGGGAAGTGAAGCGTGGTGGCAGTCGAAAAACGGGCCTGAATGGACGCCGGAAAAGGGAAACTATCGCGTCACGTTCTGGTGGCGTGACCCGGCAGGAACGCAAAGAACGTCACCGATCAAACGCGTCTGGCTCTACGTCACCGGCGTGACCGATCACCATCAAAATGCCCGCCCGCAGTCCCTCGAACGCATTCCCGATACCGACGTCTGGCAGTGGCAGGGCGAGTTCAGCCCCGAGTGGCGCGGAAGCTACTGTTTTATCCCTTCCGTGAATGAAAACGATTTTGCCAGCGTCGTGTTTGAAGGCGAGCAGCCGGAGCGCATGGCGCTGCGCGAAGGGTGGCGCAAGCTGCTGCCGCACGCGGTTTCTGACCCGCTGAACCCGCAAAGCTGGCGCGGCGGGCGCGGTCATGCCGTCTCCGCGCTGGAGATGCCGCAAGCACCGGTTCAGCCGGGGTGGAATCATCCCGATACGCCGTATCAGCCGCCAGTCTGCATTGAGTGGGAAAGCGCGCGCCTGAAAAATCGCCGTCGCATCTGGATTTTCACCACCGGGGGCGACGACTCGGAACGCCCGCTGTCGGTGCTGCTCGACGGGCAGTTCTGGGCCGAAAGCATGCCGGTCTGGCCTGCGCTGGCGTCGCTCACCGCCGGGCGCAAATTACCGCCTGCGGTCTACGTCTTAATCGATGTTATCGACATGGCGCATCGCAACCGCGAGCTGCCGTGCAATCCCGACTTCTGGCTGGCGGTGCAGGAAGAACTTCTCCCCCTTGTTAAAAAACGCGTGCCGTTTAGCGACCGTGCTGACCGTACGGTGGTGGCTGGCCAGAGCTTTGGCGGTCTCGCGTCGCTTTATGCTGGCCTCCACTGGCCGCAGCGTTTTGGCTGCGTGCTTAGCCAGTCCGGCTCCTACTGGTGGCCACACCGCGGCGGCCAGCAGGACGGGCTGTTAATCGAACAACTAAAAACCGGCGAAATATCCCCTCGCGGGCTACGCATCCTTCTTGAGGCCGGGCGCAACGAGCCGCTCATCTTCCGCGCGAATCAGGCGATTTATGCCGAACTGCACACTCACCAACCGGTTATCTGGCGTCAGGTTGACGGCGGACACGATGCGCTTTGCTGGCGCGGTGGGCTGACGCAGGGGCTTATCACCCTTTGGCAGCCGCTTATTCACTAACGGAGTCTGTATGGAATTCAGCAATCCTTTCGATAATCCGCAGGGACAGTTCGCCATTTTGCAAAACGACCAGGGGCAGTACAGCCTGTGGCCACAGCAGTGCGAACTGCCGGCAGGGTGGGGCGTGGTGTGCGAAGCACAGTCTCAGGAGGCGTGCCAGCAGTGGCTGGCGGAACGCTGGCAGACGCTTGAGCCGTCTTATTTCGCGGGGGAGAACGCATGAACCGTCTTCCTCTCGTCGCCGCCCAGCCGGGGATCTGGATGGCGGAACAGCTGTCCACGCTGCCAAACGCCTGGAGCGTGGCGCACTACACCGAGCTGAAAGGCGATATCGATGCGCCGCTGCTGGCAAAAGCCGTTGCCGCGGGCATGATGCAGGCCGATACCCTGCGCATGCGCTTTGTGGAAGACAACGGTGAGGTGTGGCAGTGGGTGGATGACACCTTCATTCTGCCGGAACCGTCCATCGTTCGCGTTGATTCCCACGCCGCCGCCGTGGCGCTGATGAACGCCGATCTTAACCAGAACCTGCGCGTCGACAGCGGGCAGCTGCTGGCCTTTCATCAACTGATTCAGGTCGGTGAAAACCACTGGTACTGGTATCAGCGCTATCACCATCTGGTGGTGGATGGCTTCAGCTTCCCGGCCATAACCCGCCAGATCGCCGCGATTTATGCCGCGTGGAAAAAGGGCGAACCCACGCCGGAATCCCCGTTTACGCCATTCGCAGAGGTGGTGGACGAGTATCAGCGCTATCGCGACAGCGAGGCGTACCGGGGCGACGGCGCCTTCTGGGCCGGGCAGCGCAAAGTGCTGCCTTCTCCGGTCTCGCTCTCCTCCGCGCCCCTGCCGGGCCGCGCCGCCACGACCGACATTCTGCGTCTGAAAATTACCGCCGACGGCCGCGCCTTCAGCCAGCTTGCACAGGCGGCAGGGCAGGTACAGCGCACCGACCTGGCGCTTGCGCTGGTGGCGCTGTGGCTGGGGCGCCTTACCGGACGGCTGGACTACGCCGCCGGGTTTATCTTTATGCGCCGGATGGGATCCGCGGCGCTCACCGCGACCGGGCCGGTGCTTAACGTCCTGCCGCTGGCGGTCAATATCGATCCCCAGGAGAGCCTGCCCTCGCTGGCGCTGCGCCTGGCGAACCAGCTGAAAAAAATGCGCCGCCACCAGCGCTACGACGCCGAGCAGATCGTGCGCGACAGCGGGAAAGCGGCGGGGGATGAAGCGCTGTTTGGCCCGGTGCTGAACGTTAAAGTGTTCGACTACCAGCTGGATATCGACGGCGTGGAGGCCATCACCCACACGCTGGCGACCGGCCCGGTGAACGATCTGGAGCTGGCGCTGTTCCCGGACGAGCAGGGCGGGCTGAGCATGGAGATCCTCGCCAATAAGCAGCGCTACGATGAGGCGACGCTGACGCGTCACGTGGCGCGGCTGAACGCAATGCTGGTGCAGTTTGCGGCCAACCCGGACCTGCGCTGCGGCGAGGTGGAAACCGTTTCAGAGCAGGAATACGC
Organism: Enterobacter sp. 5-4; assembly: GCF_000612205.1. Taxonomy (NCBI): domain Bacteria; kingdom Pseudomonadati; phylum Pseudomonadota; class Gammaproteobacteria; order Enterobacterales; family Enterobacteriaceae; genus Enterobacter; species Enterobacter sp. 5-4. The sequence goes on from NZ_JFHW01000022.1 coordinate 305,166, forward strand.
AAAGCTCGCGCGCATCAACGATACCGGGCTGGCGCTGCCGTCCACCACGCTGGCGGATCTGGTCGCGGAGCAGGCGAGCAGAACGCCGGACGCCCCCGCGCTGGCGGATGCCCATACTGAACTGAACTACCGCCAGATGCGCGAGCAGGTGGTCGCGCTGGCAAACCTGCTGCGCGCGCGCGGCGTGAAGCCGGGCGACAGCGTGGCGGTGGCCCTGCCGCGCTCGGTATTCCTGACGTTAGCGCTGCACGGCATTGTGGAGGCGGGCGCCGCGTGGCTGCCGCTCGACACCGGCTACCCGGACGATCGCCTGCGGATGATGCTCGAGGACGCGAAACCGTCCCTGCTCATTACCACCGACGAACAGCTTCCGCGCTTTAGCGATCTGTCCGTCGAGACGTTTAGTTACAACACACTTTTACCGGCCACCGATGCTGAACCGCTGCGTCTGGCAAAGCCGGAGCAGACGGCGTACATCATCTTTACCTCCGGCTCGACAGGGCGTCCAAAAGGGGTCATGGTCGGCCATACTGCCATCGTTAACCGCCTGAAGTGGATGCAGGACCATTATCCGCTGGGCGCGAACGATGTGGTGGCGCAGAAAACGCCGTGCAGCTTTGACGTGTCGGTGTGGGAGTTCTGGTGGCCGTTTATCGCCGGGGCGAAGCTGGTGATGGCGGAGCCGGACGCGCACCGCGATCCGCAGGCGATGCAGAGCTTCTTCGCGCACTACGGCGTGACCACTACCCACTTCGTGCCGTCGATGCTGGCGGCGTTTGTTGCCTCGCTGACGGCGGAAAACGTCGACTGCTGCAAAACGCTTAAACAGGTGTTCTGCAGCGGCGAAGCGCTGCCGACCGCGCTGTGCCGCGAGTGGGAACAGCTGACGCACGTGCCGCTGCATAACCTCTATGGCCCGACGGAAGCGGCGGTGGACGTCAGCTGGTATCCGGCGTTTGGGCCCGAGCTGGCGGCGGTGGAAGGTAACAGCGTGCCGATCGGTTTCCCGGTGTGGAACACGGGGCTGCGCATTCTGGATGCGATGATGCGCCCGGTACCGTTCGGCGTGGCGGGGGATCTCTACCTCACCGGCATTCAGCTGGCGCAGGGGTATCTGGGACGCCCCGATCTCACCGCCAGCCGCTTTATCGCCGACCCGTTCGCTGCGGGCGAGCGCATGTACCGCACCGGGGACGTTGCCCGCTGGCTGGATAACGGCGCGGTGGAATATCTGGGCCGCAGCGACGACCAGCTGAAAATTCGCGGCCAGCGCATCGAGCTGGGTGAAATCGACCGGGCGATGCTGTCGCTGCCGGACGTGGCCCAGGCCGTGGCGCACGCCTGCGTCTTCAACCAGGCGGCGGCAACGGGCGGCGATGCCCGCCAGCTGGTGGGGTACGTGGTTTCTGAATCCGGCTTACCGCTGGACCGCGACGCGCTGCTGGAATCGCTCAAAACCCAGCTGCCACCGCATATGGTGCCGGTGGTGCTGCTGCAAATCAGCGCGCTGCCGCTGAGCGCCAACGGCAAACTGGATCGCAAGGCGCTGCCGCTGCCGGAACTGACCGGTAAAACCTCCGGTCGCGCGCCGGAAAGCGAAACCGAAATCGCCGTGGCGCAGGCGTTTGCCGCGCTGCTGGGCTGTGAGATCAGCGACATTGAGGCGGATTTCTTTGCCCTCGGCGGCCACTCGCTGCTGGCGATGCGTCTGGCGGCGCAACTCAGCCGCGCGTTCAACCGCAAGGTCACGCCGGGGCAAATTATGGTCGCCTCGACGGTGAGTAAGCTTAGCGCGCTGCTGGACTCGCAAATGAGCGACGAGCAGGCGCAGCGTCTGGGGTTTGAAACCCTTCTGCCGCTGCGTGAGGGCGACGGCCCGACGCTGTTCTGCTTCCATCCGGCGTCCGGCTTTGCCTGGCAGTTTAGCGTCCTGGCGCGCTACCTCAGCCCGCGCTGGTCAATTACCGGCATTCAGTCTCCTCGACCAGAGGGGCCGATGCAGCAGCGTGCGGATCTGGATGGGGTGATTGAGCATCACCTGAATACGTTGCGTAAGCAGCAGCCGCAGGGGCCGTATTATCTGTTCGGCTATTCTCTCGGCGGCACGCTGGCGCAGGGCATTGCTGCGCGTCTGCGCGAGCAGGGTGAAGAGGTGGCCTTCCTCGGCCTGCTGGACACCTGGCCGCCGGAAACCCAGAACTGGGCGGAAAAAGAGGCCAACGGCCTCGACCCGGCGGTGCTGGCGGAAATCGAGCGCGAGCGGCAGGCGTTTATCGCCGCCCAGCAGGGACAGGGCTCCAGCGAGCTGTTTAACGCTATCGAAGGCAACTACGCCGATGCGGTGCGGCTGCTCACCACGGCGCACAGTTCACGCTTTGATGGTAAAGCGACGCTGTTCGTTGCCGAACGCACGCGCATGATGGAGCCGCAGGCCGCCTGGGCACCGTGGGTGGGGGAACTGGAGGTGTACAGCCAGGACTGCGCCCACGTGGATATCATTTCACCGCAGGCGTTTGAGAAAATTGGGCCAGTGTTGATGGAGATTTTGGGGTAACGTCAAAAGCGCCGGGTGGCGGCTACGCCTTACCCGGCCTACGGGAGCCGAGTGTAGGCCGGGTAAGGCGTGCCGTCACCCGGCAATTACCGCCGACCTAACGGCACCACCAGCGGCGTTCCCGCCACCGGATCGTCAATAATCATGCAGCGCATACCGTAGATCCGCGCGATCAGCTCCGGCGTGACAATCTCCTTCGGCGCACCCTGGGCCACAATCTCCCCGTCGCGCAAGGCAATCAGGTGCGTGGCGTAACGGCACGCCTGGTTTAAATCGTGCAGCACCGCCGCCAGAGTATAGCCCTGCGTGCGGTTCAGCTCGCTCAGCAGCTCCAGCAGATCAATCTGATGGCTGATGTCCAGCCAGGTTGTCGGCTCGTCCAGCAGCATGATCGACGTTTCCTGCGCCAGCACCATCGCAATCCACGCCCGCTGACGCTGGCCGCCGGAGAGGGTGTCCACGCTCTGCTGGGCGAGATCGGTGATGCCCGTCGCCTCCATCGCGCGGTTCACCGCCTCGTCGTCCTCTTTACGCCAGCGGGTAAACAGCGGCTGGTGCGGGTAGCGCCCGCGCGAGACCAGCTCCTGCACCGTGATGTCCCCCGGCGTGGTGGCGTTTTGCGCCAGCAGCCCGATGCGCCTGGCCACTTCTTTGCTGGCGAAGCGCTGGATCTGCTCCCCGTCCAGTAAGACACTGCCCTCCACCGGCGTCATCAGGCGGCTCAGCGTGCGCAGCAGGGTCGATTTTCCGCAGCCGTTCGGGCCGATAATCGCCGTGAAGTGGCCGTCCGGAATGGCGACGGATAAATCGCGGGCAACGATTTTTTTGCCGTAGCCGAGGGTGAGATGTTCGCCGCGCAAGCGGGTGATTGAATCTGTCATTTCTTGCGTGACTCCTGAACGAGCAAGACGATAAGGTAAATGCCGCCGAGGCTGACGGTCACCACGCCCACCGGAAGCTGGTATGGCATAAACAGCCGCTGGGCGCAGAGATCGGCGGCCAGCAGTAACAGCGCGCCGCACAGCGCCGCCTGAGTTAATCCCCAGCGCGCCGTCCCGCTTAGACGTCGTGCGATATGCGGCGCAACAAGGGCGATAAACGAGATCGGCCCGGCGATGGCGGTAGACGCTGCGGTCAGCAAGACCGCCACCAGCATCAGCATCAGGCGCGAGCGCTCGACGCTCACGCCCAGCGCGCAGGCGCTGTCGTCGCCCATCTCCATCAGCCGCATGCGTCGCACCAGCAGCAGCGCGCCGATAAACATCAGCACAATCAGCGGCGCGGCGGGCCAGGTTTTGCCCCACGTCAGGCCGTTGAGAGAACCTGCGTACCACAGCCCGGCGGAAAGCGCCGTTTCCAGCGAGGCCTGCAGCAGCAGCCAGGTATTGAAGGCCATCAGCATCGCACGGATGCCGATACCGATAATGATCAGCCGGAAGGTGTCGATGCCGTTGCGCCAGGCCAACAGCCAGATAACCAGCGACGTCAGAATGCCGCCCGCCATCGCCGTGAAGGTAATGGCCGTCAGGTGCTGGCCGAACAGCACCATCGCCACCAGCACGCCGCTCCAGGCCCCGGTATTGAGGCCCATCACGTCCGGGCTGCCGAGCGGGTTGCGCATCAGCGACTGGAATATCGCGCCGCTGACGCCAAGCGCCGCGCCGACCAGGATTGCCATCGCCACGCGCGGCAGTCGCCACTCGGTGACCACCATGGTGATGTTACGTGGCGCGTTGCCGGTGAGAGCGTGAAAGACCTGCGCGAAATCAAGCGTTACGGCACCGCTTTGCAGGCTCCAGACCGCCAGCAGCAGACTGGCGACGACCAGCAGGGAGACGCTGGTGACTAAACGCCGGGACGGGGCCCTCATGCGCCACCTCCGCGTTTACGGCGCACCAGGAAAATCAGCACCGGCGCGCCGATAAAGGCGCTGACCACCGAGACGCGCAGTTCACCCGGCACCAGCAGGCGGCCCAGCACGTCGGCAAACAGCAGCAGGGCAGGCGTCGCCAGCAGCGTCACCGGCAGGGACCAGCGGTGATCCGCCCCCACCAGCCAGCGCGCCATGTGCGGCATCATCAGGCCGATAAAGGCGATCGGCCCGACCACGGCGGTCGCGCTGCCGCACAGCACGGTGATGGCCAACAGGCCAATCAGCTGCGTGCGCGCGACGCGGTTGCCGAGCGCGGAGGCGGTGTCGCTGCCGAGGCTCAGGCTGTTCAGCGCCCGGCTTAACGACAGCGCTACGGCGGCGGCAATCATCACCGGGATCGCCACCACTTTCAGCGTTTCAAGAGTGCGGATATCCAGCGAACCGGCCTGCCAGAAGCGCAGCTGGTCGTAAACGTCCGGGTTGAGCAGGGCGATGCCGTTGGACAAGCCTTCCAGCACCGCGGCAAGCGCCACGCCCGCCAGCGTCAGGCGTACCGGGCTCAGCTGTCCGCCGCCCTGGCTGCCGGTAAACGCGACCACCAGCGAGGCGGCCAGCGCGCCGCAGAAGGCCATTACCAGCTGCTCAGACGGAGAGGTGAAGCCGAACAGCGCCGCGCCGAGTACGATGGCAAAGCTGGCGCCGGCGTTCACGCCGAGAATGCCGGGGTCCGCCAGCGGGTTGCGGGTGAGGGTTTGCATCAGGGCACCGGCAAGGCCGAGCGCGCCGCCGGCCAGCAGCCCGGCAAGGGTGCGGGGCAGGCGGGCGTCGAGCACGATAGTGCAGTCAGCGCTTTGGCAGGTGCCAGTAAGCGCATCAACGATGACGGACGCGGGAAGCGGCTTCGCGCCGACCAGCAGGCTGAGTGCAATCGCCAGGATCAACAGCAGCAATAAAACGGGCACGGCAACGGCGCGCACCGAAGATGAGGAAAACGACATAGCAACATCCATGATTTGATAATGATAGTGATTATCGTTATCTATCTTATTTGGCTATGTTAGCATGTGCGCCCATGGAATGGGTAGAATTACACTCAAGGCTTTGTCATGAATCAAAAATCCTGGCTGCTCAACCTCAGCCTGCTTAAAACGCACCCGGCGTATCGCGCCGTGTTTATTGCCCGCTTTATCTCCATTTTATCCCTCGGCCTGCTCGGCGTGGCCGTGCCGGTACAGATCCAGACGATGACCCACTCCAGCTGGCTGGTAGGGCTATCCGTCACCTTAACCGGCGGGGCGATGTTTATCGGCCTGATGGTCGGCGGCGTGCTGGCGGACCGCTACGAGCGTAAAAAGCTGATCCTGCTGGCGCGCGGCACCTGCGGCGTGGGCTTTATCGGGCTGTGTCTGAACGCCATGCTCCCTGAGCCGTCGCTGATGGTCATTTATGCCCTCGGGCTGTGGGACGGCTTCTTCGCCTCGTTAGGCGTGACGGCGCTGCTGGCGGCGACGCCCGCGCTGGTCGGGCGCGAGAACCTGATGCAGGCGGGGGCGATCACCATGCTCACCGTGCGCCTCGGCTCGGTGATTTCGCCGATGGTGGGCGGCCTGCTGCTGGCAACCGGCAACGTGGCGTGGAACTACGGCCTGGCCGCGGCGGGGACGTTTATCACCACGCTGACGCTGCTGCGCCTGCCGCTGCTGCCACCTCCGCCGCAGCCGCGCGAGCATCCGCTGAAGTCCCTGATGGCCGCGATTCGTTTCCTGTTCAGCAACCCGCTGATTGGCGGGATTGCGCTGCTCGGCGGCCTGCTGACGATGGCGAGCGCGGTGCGCGTGCTCTACCCGGCGCTGGCGGGCGAGTGGCAGATGAGCGCCTCGGAAATAGGCATTCTCTACGCCGCCATTCCGCTCGGTGCGGCCTGCGGGGCGCTGGCCAGCGGCAACCTGGCACAGAGCGCGCGGCCGGGGTTGATTATGCTGCTTGCCACGCTGGCCTCGTTTATCGCCATTGGCTTCTTCAGCCTGATGCCGGTCTGGGCGCTGGGGGTGATGTGTCTGGTGATCTTCGGCTGGCTGAGCGCCATCAGCTCGCTGCTGCAGTACACCCTGATCCAGACCCAGACGCCGGAAGGAATGCTCGGGCGCATTAACGGCCTGTGGACCGCGCAAAACGTCACGGGCGATGCCATTGGCGCGGCGATCCTCGGCGGTCTGGGGGCGATAATGACCCCGGCGGCGTCCGCGAGCAGCAGCGGGTTTGTGTTAGCAATGGTTGGTGTGATCTTATTGGTGGCGCTGGTGGAATTGCGCCGGTTCAGGCAGGAGAGTGTGGTGACCTTGTAGGTCGGGTAAGGCGGAGCCGCCACCCGACAAAACGCCCGGTGGCGCTGCGCTTACCGGGCCTACGGGGATCGTGCCTGTTATTTAAACATCGCATTCAAACGCTGCAACACCAGCATCGCGCTGTAATAATCCAGGCGGAACGTCTCGGTTCCCAACGCCCATACGCGCTTGTTTTTTACCGACGGCAGGTGCGCCAGCAGCGGGTTAGCGTAAATCGCCGCCACGTCTTTCTCGTCACCGGCAAACACAAACAGCCCTTCGCCGTTCAGCCCCGTCGCCAGGTTTTCACCGCCCAGCTGGATAATGTCGTGGCGCTTGCCCTGGCTTGTTGAGGTCTGCAACCCGGCAGGCAGGTCCGCCAGCGTAAAGCCCAGCTGGTGCAGCAGCTTGCCCTGCGCCGATTCCGTGGTCCACAGGTTGGCGGAATGCGCGGCGGCGGTGTAGACGATGGCGTTCACCGGCTGCGGCGGCAGCGTCATCTGCTGTTTCACCTGCGCGAGCTGTTTATCAAACGCGGCAATGCGCTCTGCGGCCTGCTTTTCGTGTCCGGTGATCGCGCCCAGCTGGGTCAGCAGCGCCTGCCAGCTCTTGTCGTCGTAGTTGATGATAAGTGTCGGCGCAATGGCGGAAAGCTGATCGTACAGCGCCAGCGCGGAATCCCCGCCGGTAGCGCTGATCAAAATCAGGTCAGGCATTTGCGCGGCCACCGCTTCAGCGCTGGGCTCGCCGATATACAGCCGGGCAACCTTGCGCTGCTTCGCGATATCGCCCCACTGGCGCAGGAAACCCTGTCCATCCGCCACGCGGTTGTTCGGCGTGGTCGCGCCGCTGGCGACGACCGGTGCGTCAATGGCCAACAGGGAGCCGGTTAAGGTCACGCTGGTGGAGACAATGCGCGTCGGTTTGCTCTCAAGCGTGTGAACGCCGCGGCTGTCGGTCACCTGACGGGGCCAGTCGGCGGCAGCGGCTGAGGTAAGTCCTAAAACAAAAAGTGATAATAAAAGCAGGGGATTACGGAAAACGGCAGGGAATTTCACAGCGCGGGATCCTGTTTTTGTTGGAGATAATGCTTCTCATTTTCATGGTTGCCGCAACGGGATGCAAGCTTTTGTCGCACAAGTTATTTGCCCGACGGTTGACAGCGAAGCGATGTGGGATTAGGTTAGCCGACGAAAATATAAATGATAATCATTATTGCTTCTTTTATCATTTTGAGGAGGATGATATGGATACGTCCCTGGCTGAGGAAGTTCAGCACGCCGCAACCACGCTGGAATCAGACCGTTTTTTCTTTATGTCACCTTACCGCAGCTTTACCACGTCAGGCTGCTTTGCCCGCTTCAGTGAACCCGCCGTCGGCGGTGACGATCCGGCGGGTCGCTTCCAGCAAAAATTAGCCCAGGCCTTCCGCACGGCAAAAGCCAGCGGTATTGCTCACCCGGTGATGGTGGGGGCGATCCCGTTCGACACCCGCAAGCCCTCGTCGCTGTTTATTCCGCAACGCTGGGAGACCTTTTCCCGTCCCGCACGTCAGCAGTCCGCACGCTATTTTTCCGGCGCGCAGGCCCTGAAGGTGACACAACGCGCCGAGATCCCGCCGCAGCCCGTCTTCGAAGAGATGGTCGCTCGCGCCGCGTCGCTGACCGCCACGCCGCAGGTGAACAAGGTGGTCCTGTCGCGCCTGATTGATATCGCGACCGACAAACGCCCGGACAGCGGCGCCCTGATGGAGCGCCTGATCGCCCAGAACCCGGCGAGCTTCAACTTCCACGTGCCGCTGGAAGACGGCGGGGTGCTGCTGGGCGCCAGCCCGGAGCTGCTGCTGCGCAAAGAGGGGGCGCACTTTAGCTCGCTGCCGCTGGCGGGCTCCGCGCGCCGTCAGCCTGACGATGTGCTGGATCGCGAGGCGGGCAACAAGCTGCTGGCCTCCGAAAAGGACCGTCACGAGCACGACCTGGTCACCCAGGCGATGAAGGCCATTCTGGCACCGCGCAGCCACCATCTCAGCATGCCTGATTCTCCTCAGTTGATTACCACGCCGACGCTGTGGCATCTGGCGACGCCGGTTGAAGGCGAGGCGCGTGAAAACGAGAACGCCCTGACCCTGGCCTGCCTGCTGCACCCGACTCCGGCGCTGAGCGGCTTCCCGCATCAGGCGGCGAAAGAGCTGATTGCCGAACTGGAGCCGTTCGACCGCGAGCTGTTCGGTGGCATCGTTGGCTGGTGCGACAGCGAAGGCAACGGCGAGTGGGTGGTGACCATCCGCTGCGCGCGTCTTCGCGAAAATACCGTTCGCCTGTTTGCCGGCGCGGGCATTGTGCCTGCCTCCTCCCCGGTGGGCGAGTGGCGCGAGACGGACGTGAAGCTCTCCACCATGCTCAACGTTTTTGGTTTGCACTAAGGAAGACTCATGACCATTCCCTTTACCCGCTGGCCTGAGGATTTTGCCCGCCGCTACCGTGAAAAAGGCTACTGGCAGGATCTGCCGTTGACCCACATCCTGACGGATCGGGCGGACAGCGATGCGGTGGCGATTATCGATGGCGATCGCCGTATTACCTACCGCGCGCTGAATCAGGCCGTAAACAACCTGGCCTCAGCCCTTCAGGCGCGAGGATTGCAGCGCGGCGAGACGGCGCTGGTGCAGCTTGGCAACGTGGCCGAGTTCTACATGACCTTCTTCGCGCTGCTGCAAATCGGCGTCGCGCCGGTGAACGCGCTCTTTAGCCATCAGCGCAGCGAGCTGAACGCCTACGCGGCGCAGATCAAACCCGCCGTGCTGATCGCCGATCGCGACCACGCGCTGTTTGCGGGCGATGACTTCCTCAACGCTTTCGTGGGTGAACACCGTTCGGTACGCGTCGTCCTGCTTCGCGGTGACGGGGGCGAGCATGCGCTGGAGGCGGCGATTACCCGCCCGGCGGACAATTTTATTGCCAACCCGACGCCCGCCGACGAGGTGGCGTTTTTCCAGCTCTCCGGCGGCAGCACCGGCACGCCGAAGCTGATCCCGCGAACGCACAACGACTATGACTACAGCATTCGTCGCAGCAACGAGATCTGCGGCATTACCGCCGAAACGCGTTACCTGAACGCGCTGCCCGCGGCGCATAACTACGCCATGAGCTCGCCGGGGTCGTTAGGCGTTTTTACCGCGGGCGGCTGCGTGGTGCTGGCGAACGATCCGAGCGCCACGCTCTGCTTCCCGCTGATTGAACAGCATCAGATTAACGTCACCTCGCTGGTGCCGCCTGCCGTCAGCCTGTGGCTGCAGGCGATTGCCGACGGCGCGGACAGCGCGCAGCTGAAATCCCTCAAGCTGCTCCAGGTGGGGGGCGCACGCCTCTCCGCCACGCTCGCGGCGCGCATTCCGGCTGAAATTGGCTGCCAGCTTCAGCAGGTCTTCGGCATGGCGGAAGGGCTGGTGAACTACACCGCGCTCGACGATGCCCCGGAATGCATCATCAACACCCAGGGCCGCCCGATGTGCCCGGACGACGAAGTGTGGGTGGCGGACGAGCACGGCAACCCGCTGCCGCGTGGGGAGGTCGGACGCCTGATGACGCGCGGCCCGTACACCTTCCGCGGCTATTTCAACAGCCCGGAACACAACGCCAGCGCCTTCGACGCCGACGGCTTTTACTGCTCCGGGGATCTGATCGCCATTGACGAGCAGGGCTACATCACCGTGCAGGGGCGCGAGAAAGATCAGATCAACCGCGGCGGCGAAAAGATTGCCGCCGAAGAGATCGAAAACCTGCTGCTGCGCCACGAAGCGGTGATCCACGCCGCGCTGGTGAGCATGGAGGACAGCCTGCTGGGCGAGAAGAGCTGCGCGTATCTGGTGGTGAAACAGCCCCTGCGCGCGGTGGAGGTGCGCCGCTTCCTGCGCGAGCAGGGCGTCGCCGAATTCAAGCTGCCGGATCGCGTAGAGAGCGTGGATGCGCTTCCGCTGACGCCGGTCGGCAAAGTCGATAAGAAACAGTTGCGCCTGTGGCTTGCTGAACGCGCCCGGGGCTGAGGAAAAGAGTATGGCCATTCCAAAATTAACCGCTTACGCGCTGCCGACCGCCGCAGAGTTGCCGACCAGCAAGGTGAACTGGGCGTTTGAACCGGAGCGCGCCGCGCTGCTGATCCACGATATGCAGGAGTATTTCCTGAACTTCTGGGGCGAAAACAGCGCGATGATGCAGCAGGTAGTCGCGAACATCGCTAAACTGCGCGCGTACTGCAAAGAACACAATATCCCGGTGTACTACACCGCGCAGCCGAAAGAGCAGAGCGATGAAGACCGCGCCCTCCTGAACGACATGTGGGGGCCGGGCCTCACCCGCTCGCCGGAGCAGCAGCGCATCGTTGCCGAGCTGGCGCCGGACGAAGCGGACACGGTGCTGGTGAAGTGGCGCTACAGCGCGTTTCACCGCTCGCCGCTGGAGCAGATGCTGAAAGAGACCGGCCGCAACCAGCTGCTGATTACCGGCGTTTACGCCCACATCGGCTGCATGACCACCGCTACAGATGCCTTTATGCGCGACATCAAGCCGTTCTTTATTGCCGATGCGCTGGCGGACTTCACCCGCGACGAGCACCTGATGTCGCTGAACTACGTGGCAGGACGCTCGGGCCGCGTGGTGATGACCGACGAGCTGCTGCCGTCCGTTCCGGCCTCGAAGGCCGCGCTGCGCGAGCTGATCCTGCCGCTGCTGGACGAGTCCGACGAGCCGATGGATGACGAAAACCTGATCGACTACGGCCTGGATTCAGTGCGCATGATGGCGCTGGCCGCCCGCTGGCGCAAAGTACACGGCGATATCGATTTCGTGATGCTGGCAAAAAATCCGACCCTCGACGCCTGGTGGGCGCTGCTCTCCCGCGAGGTGAAGTGATGGTGTTTGATTTCACCGGCAAAACCGTCTGGGTCACGGGCGCGGGGAAGGGGATTGGCTACGCGACCGCACTGGCGTTTGCCGAAGCCGGCGCGCAGGTGACCGGGTTCGATCTGGCCTTCCCGCAGGATGATTATCCGTTTGCCACCGAAACGCTGGACGTGGCGGATGCCGGGCAGGTGCATGAGGTGTGCGGGCGCGTGCTGGCTTCGCTCGACCGCCTGGACGTGCTGGTCAACGCGGCGGGCATTCTGCGCATGGGGGCAACTGACCAGCTTTCGCAGGAGGACTGGCAGCAGACCTTCGCGGTCAACGTCGGCGGCGCATTCAATCTGTTCCAGCAGACCATGGGCCAGTTCCGCCGTCAGCAGGGCGGGGCGATTGTTACCGTGGCGTCCGACGCGGCGCACGCGCCGCGCATCGGCATGAGCGCCTACGGCGCATCGAAAGCGGCGCTGAAAAGCCTGGCCCTGACCGTCGGGCTGGAGCTGGCGGGCAGCGGCGTACGCTGCAATCTGGTGTCGCCGGGCTCAACGGATACCGATATGCAGCGCACCCTGTGGAAAAGCGACGATGCGGAGCAGCAGCGCATTCGCGGCTTCGGCGAGCAGTTTAAGCTCGGCATCCCGCTGGGCAAAATTGCCCGACCGCAGGAGATAGCTGCGACCGTGCTGTTCCTTGCCTCCGATGCCGCCAGCCATATCACCCTGCAGGATATCGTGGTGGACGGCGGCTCCACGCTGGGGGCGTAAATGATCTGGAAACGTCATTTATCGCTTGAGGAGCTGAACGCCACCAGCGTGAATACCCTGGTGGCGAACCTGGGCATCGTCTATACCCGCCTCGGGGATGACGCGCTGGAAGCGGAGATGCCGGTGGATGCGCGTACCCATCAGCCGTTTGGCCTGCTGCACGGCGGGGCCTCGGCGGCGCTGGCGGAAACGCTCGGCTCAATGGCCGGATTTCTGATGACCCGCGACGGGCAGAGCGTGGTGGGCACGGAGCTGAACGCCACGCATCATCGGGCCGTTTCCCACGGCAAGGTTCGCGGCGTGTGTCAGCCGCTGCATCTTGGGCGTTCGAGCCAGAGCTGGGAGATTGGGGTCTTCGACGAGCAGGGGCGGCGGTGCTGTACCTGCCGGTTGAGTACGATGGTGTTGGGCTAACTCAGATCAAAGTGATCGGCTTAACACTGTGGTGTAAATCTCTGGTTTGACCACGCATTATTGCGTTTCAAAGTTGTTAAATTTTTCCGGTTGTTCTAGAAACAAAATGTAACATCTCACTGTTTCACGACAACGGACAACAATTATGAACAACTCAGGGAAATACCTTACATGGGCAGGGCTCTCCGTTGTGGGAGCTTTTGCCCTGGGCTATATCGCCCTCAACCGGGGGGAGCAGATCAACGCGCTCTGGATCGTCGTTGCCTCGGTCTGCGTTTACCTGATCGCCTATCGTTTTTATGGCCGCTATATCGCCAAGAACGTCCTGGGCGTTGATGCAACGCGCATGACGCCTGCCGTCCGCCATAACGACGGTCTGGACTATGTGCCGACCGACAAGAAAGTGCTGTTCGGTCACCATTTTGCGGCGATTGCCGGGGCAGGCCCGCTGGTGGGGCCGGTGCTGGCGGCGCAAATGGGTTACCTGCCGGGTATGATCTGGATCCTCGCCGGGGTGGTGCTGGCGGGGGCGGTGCAGGACTTTATGGTGCTGTTCGTCTCTACCCGCCGCGACGGACGTTCGCTGGGTGAGCTGGTGAAAGAGGAGATGGGGGCCACTGCCGGGGTGATTGCGCTGGTGGCGACCTTTATGATCATGGTGATCATCCTCGCGGTGCTGGCGATGATCGTGGTGAAAGCGCTGACCCACAGCCCGTGGGGAACCTATACCGTTGCCTTTACCATTCCGCTGGCGCTGTTCATGGGGATCTACATCCGCTACCTGCGTCCGGGCCGCATTGGTGAAGTGTCGGTGATTGGCCTAGTATTCCTCGTGTTCGCCATTATCTCCGGCGGCTGGGTGGCGGAAAGCCCGACCTGGGCGCCGTTCTTCGACTTTACCGGCGTGCAGCTGACCTGGATGCTGGTGGGCTACGGCTTTGTGGCGGCGGTGCTGCCGGTATGGCTGCTGCTGGCCCCGCGTGACTACCTCTCTACCTTCCTGAAAATCGGCACCATTGTCGGGCTGGCAATCGGTATTCTGATTATGCGCCCAACGCTGACCATGCCGGCGTTAACCAAATTTATCGACGGTACCGGCCCGGTCTGGACCGGCAATCTGTTCCCGTTCCTGTTTATTACCATCGCCTGCGGTGCGGTGTCGGGCTTCCACGCGCTGATCTCCTCCGGGACGACGCCGAAGATGCTGGCGAATGAAAATCAGGCCTGCCTGATTGGCTACGGCGGCATGCTGATGGAGTCCTTCGTGGCGATTATGGCGCTGGTATCCGCCTGTATTATCGACCCGGGCGTGTATTTCGCGATGAACAGCCCGATGGCGGTCCTGGCCCCGGCCGGCACCGTTGACGTGGTAGCGTCTGCCGCGCAGGTGGTGAGCGGCTGGGGCTTTGCCATTACCCCGGAAACGCTGACGCATATCGCTAATGAGGTAGGCGAGCAGTCGATTATCTCCCGCGCAGGCGGGGCACCAACGCTGGCGGTGGGCATGGCCTACATCCTGCACGGCGCGCTGGGCGGGCTGATGGATGTCTCGTTCTGGTATCACTTCGCCATTCTGTTTGAAGCGCTGTTTATCCTGACGGCGGTGGATGCGGGAACCCGTGCGGCGCGCTTTATGCTGCAGGATCTGCTGGGGGTGATCTCCCCGAACCTGAAGCGGACCGATTCGCTCCCGGCTAACCTGCTGGCGACGGCGCTGTGCGTGCTGGCGTGGGGCTATTTCCTGCATCAGGGCGTGGTCGATCCGCTGGGCGGGATTAACACCCTGTGGCCGCTGTTCGGTATCGCCAACCAGATGCTGGCGGGCATGGCGCTGATGCTCTGTGCGGTGGTGCTGTTCAAGATGAAGCGCCAGCGTTACGCGTGGGTGGCGCTGGTGCCGACCGCGTGGCTGCTGGTCTGTACCCTGACGGCGGGCTGGCAGAAGGCCTTCAGCCCGGACAACAAGGTGGGCTTCCTGGCGATCGCCAACAAGTTCCAGGCGATGATCGACAGCGGCAAGATCCCGGCACAGTACACCGAATCGCAGCTGTCGCAGCTGGTGTTTAACAACCGTCTGGACGCCGGGCTGACCATCTTCTTTATGGTGGTGATCGTGGTGCTGGCGTTGTATTCTCTCAGGACCGCGCTGGCGGCATTGAAAGTCGACGCGCCAACGGCGAAAGAGACGCCGTATGAGCCAATGCCTGAAAACCTGGAAGAGATTGTGACCCAGGCCAAAGGGGCGCATTAACCTGTGTGCCGGGTGGCGGCTTCGCCTTACCCGGCCTACATTCCCTGTGAGATCAAAACTATGTTCGACACCCTTTCCAAAGCCGGTAAGTACCTGGGACAGGCCGCCAAAATGATGATTGGCGTGCCGGACTACGACAACTACGTCGAGCATATGCGCGTCAATCATCCAGACCAGACGCCCATGACCTACGAAGAATTTTTCCGTGACCGCCAGGACGCCCGCTACGGCGGCAAGGGCGGGGCGAAGTGCTGTTAACCCTCTTTCGGGAGATAGAGGCTGATCTGCTCCTGCTTACAGCCGTAGATCGCCGCCAGCTTTTCGCGGGTGCGCTTTTGCGGACGGGAGTCCAGCGCTTCCAGCTGTGACACGGCGGACTGGCTGATGCCGAGTTTCTCCGCCACCTCCTGCTGGGATAGCCCGCGCAGGATACGCCACGCGGCCTGCAGGCTGACGTTCTGCCAGGTCATGATGCTGCACACGTCTCCGGGCAATTCCACGTCATCCAGACTATCGTGTTCGACCTCAATATCCTCCAGATCGTCATCGGTTTCGTCGTCGATCTCTGCCATCTGTGAGCACATGCGGAAGTATTCGTGATAAGGAATAACCACATACTGCGTTTTACCGTTATCGTCCTTAATTAGCTGAACAGCCATAGGTGGCTTTCTCCTCATGCAGGTAAGTCGTTGAAGTTCTGCGCTTGACGGCTAAAACATAACAATGGTTATCGGGATCGTCCCGAAGCGTATAGATGATGCGGTAATCGCCAACGCGTAGCCGGAAATGATTTTCTGTCGCCGATATTTTTTTGATATCGGGCCGGGGTGCCGAGCGATCATCCAGTTCGGCAAGCTTTACCTCAATGCGGCGTTGATACCGCTCGTCAATTCTGGAAAAAGCCTTTTTTGCACCATTAGACCAGACAATCTTCATCCGTACCTCCACTGTACGCCCACACAAAATATAAGGAAATAATAAGACTATTAGATAAATTCCGAATTTCTTATGGGGTACTGTAGAGCGGACATAAAACGGAAGTAAGCGGTAAAAAGCGAAACATCGAGGCGGCTCGACAAGGCCTCTGCCGGGCGACAGAGGCTTGCAGAAAAGGTGCGATCAGGCGTTCAACCCGCCGTCGACATCCAGCCCTGTGCCGGAGATCTGCCCGGCGGCCGGGCTGGCAAGGAAGGTGACCGCCGCCGCGATATCTTCCGGCTGGCCGTAGTGGCCGACCGCAATCATCTGGCGCTGGGCTTCCGCCTGTTCGCCGTCTTCCGGGTTCATATCGCTGTTGGTGGGGCCGGGATGCACCAGGTTAACGGTAATGCCGCGCGGGCCCAGATCGCGCGCCAGGCCGCGGGTGAGGGAGTTAAGGGCAGACTTGGTCATCGAGTAAACGGCAATGCCCGGCATCGCCACGCGGTTCGCCAGACAGCTGCCGATGTTGATGATGCGCCCGCCGTCGGACATGTGCACCAGCGCTTCCTGAATGGCGATCACCACGCCGCGAATGTTGACGTTGATCAGCGCGTCGATGTCCGCCAGGGTCATGGACTCCAGCGGGCCGCCGCGCGCGATACCCGCGTTGTTGACCAGAATGTCCAGCCCGCCAAGGGAACGCGCTGCATGGGTGACGGCATCCTGAATCGCCTGCGCGCTGGCGCTGTCGGCCTGAATCGCTTCGCCGTGCCGCCCAAGCGCCTTAATTTCATCGGCGACCGCCTGGGCTTTATCGGCGGATTTTTCATACGTAATAACCACATCGGCACCGGCGCGTGCCAGCGACAGCGCGATAGCCCGACCCAATCCACGGCTGGCGCCGGTAACCAGCGCCTTTTTACCTGTTAAATCGATCTGCATGATGACCTCGTGACGAGAGTGGTGAGAATCATCATTAGGTATAGCCTGTCGGCGCGATTAACGGCTGAAGGATTCCACCTTCTCAAACGCGGCGCGCAGAACGTCGGGCGTTAACGTCACCGGCAGAGAGTGAATTGACTCCACCGGACGCAGGGTGTGGGCTATCACCTTATCCAGCTCGTCACGGTTGTGAATATCGACGTCCAGCGCGCGAAGCGTGGTCGGCAGGTTAAAGCGCCGGTACGCCGCCACCAGCTGCGCCAGCACGTCGTCCTGGCCGAGCAGGGCGCTCTGAACCAGAATGCCGTAGGCCACCTTGGTGCCGTGCAGGTATTTTTCCGTCTGCGGCAGCACGGTTAAGCCGTTGTGCACCGCATGCGCCGCCGCCACGCGGGTATAGCGCTCGCCCAGACCGCCGACCATCCCGCCGCCGGCGATAATCGCGTCCACCACGTCCCGGAACGCCTGCGTCTGTTCGCCGCGCTGCTGGTCGGCCAGCGCTTCCTCACTGTGCTCCAGCAGCACGTCGCGGATCGCCAGCGCGCCGTTAAGGCCAAGCCGCACGGTCAGTGGCAGGTTCTCCGGCTCAGGTGCCAACACCACCGCTTCGTACCATTTCGCCAGCGTATCGCCGATGCCCGCCAGCAGATACTCCGCCGGGGCGTTGAGAACGATCTGCGGCTCCACCAGCACCAGGAAGTTGGCGTCGTCGAAGATCTCAAACTGCAGCGCCTGACCAGCATCGTTGTACCAGACGGAGAGTGGCGTCCACGCCGCGCAGGTGGCGGCAATGGTGGGGATGCCCACGAACGGCACCCCCAGACGACGCGCTACGGCCTTGACGGCATCCTGTACCGCACCGCCGCCGACGCCAATCACCACGCTGGCGTCACTGCCGGATTCGTCCACCAGATGGGTGACGTCGCGCTCGCTGCAGTGGCCTTTAAAAAGCAGGTGTTTCGCTCCCGGCGCGTGAAAGCTCTCCGGCAGGAACGGGCGCGCACCGTCGATAGCGCGCTCGCCGTAAATCCACACCGCGCGGGAAAGCTGCTCCGGGGTAAAGAAGTCATTCAGACGCGCAAGGCTTCCGGAATGGGAGAAGTAGTTCGCCGGGCCAGGCACGACGCGGATATCGGTGTTGCTCATGGTGTTGTCCTTTTTTAGCAAGCGCTAACCCGATGTTATGTCTGGACATCCGGATGGCTAATAATATTTCGCTTTAACTTATGCCTTTTCCGTCGTTGTCAGTCAACCGGAGCTGTGAAAAATTCGATAAATCAGAAGAGTTATGAAGGATTTACGCGGATGGTTTCCAGTCGCCTTGAGATGCGCGGTATCAGCCTGGCCTTTTCCGGCTTTCAGGCGCTGTCGCGCGTGAACTTCACCTTAACCGGCGGATCGGTACATGCGCTGACCGGCGCCAACGGCGCGGGGAAATCGACGCTGATGGCGGTGCTGTGCGGGACGCACGACCACTATGAGGGCGAAATCTCCATCAATAACCAGCCGGTAAGCATCCGCGAGCCGCTCGATGCCAAACGGCTGGGGATCCACCTCGTGCAGCAGGAGGTGGACGTGGCCCTGATCCCGGGATTAAGCATCGCCGAGAACATCATGCTCGACCAGCTGGCGCAGCCGGGGCATCGCTTCAGCTGGCGCGCCGTCCGCCAGCAGGCGAGACAGGCGCTGGCGCAGCTGGATGTTTCTCTGGACGTTCGCCGCTCCATCGACAGCTGCACGCTTGCCGAAAAGCAGCAGATTTTGCTGGCGCGCGCCCTGTCACACCACTGCCGTTTTCTCATTCTTGATGAGCCCACCGCGCCGCTGGACGCGCACGAGAGCGAGCGCCTGTTTGCGGTGGTGAGACGGTTAAAGCAGCAGGGCATCGGCGTGGTGTTTATCTCACACCGCATTCACGAGCTGAAGGCCATCTGCGACACCCTGACGGTACTGCGCGACGGCAAGCTGATTGAGTCCGGCCCGATGGCCGATCTGAGCGGCGAAGCGATCGTCGAGAAGATGCTCGGCCACGTGCTCAGCGATATCTATCCGCCCGCGCGGCCGCCGCACGGCGACGAAACGCTGCTGCGGGTTGAAGGGCTGCACGACGACGCGCTGCTGAAAGATATCTCGCTGCACCTGCGCAAGGGCGAAATTCTCGGCATTGCCGGGCTGGCGGGCGCGGGCAAAACCGAACTCTGTAAGGCGCTGTTTGGCGCCAGCAAAAGCCGCGTCGCGCGCGGCGAGCTGAACCATCAGGACTGGAAACCGCGCGACCCGGCGGACTCGGTGCTGCGCGGCCTGGCGCTGGTGCCGGAAGAGCGGCGCAAAGAGGGCATTTTTATCGACGAGCCGGTGAGCATGAATCTTGCCGTGTGCGCCGATAACAGCTTTTCGCGCTGGAGCCTGTTCGGCCATCGTCAGGCGTGGCGCTGGGCGGAGGAGGTGATCGCCCGCGTCGGCGTGCGCGCCCGCGGACCCGGGCAGGTTTTGCGACGTCTCTCCGGCGGCAATCAGCAGAAGATCGCCATCGGCAAATGGCTGCGCAATGACGCGAGCGTGCTGATCTTCGACGAGCCGACCAAAGGCGTGGACGTGAAGGCCAAAACCGATCTGTTCCAGCTGATTGACGGCCTGGCGCGCGAGGGCAAAGGGGTGATTTACGCCTCGGGCGAATTTGCCGAACTGGTCGGGCTGTGCGACCGCATCTGCGTGCTGTGGGACGGGCGCATCGTGGCGGAGATCGCCGGGGCCGAGGCCCGTGAAGAGACACTACTTTATTATTCAACCGGAGGAACGGCGTCGTGAGTAAGGCCCTTTCAGTAAACGCGACGGCGTCTGGCCGTCAGCAGATTTTCGATTTTCTCTACAAGTGGGGCATGCTGTTAACCGTCGTCGCGCTGGTGGCCGTCTTTGGCCTGGCGTCGGACAGCTTCCTCGATCCGAACAACATCATCAATATTCTGCGTTCGATTGCCATCGTGACGGTGATTGCCATCGGCGTGTCGATCTCGCTGACCATCGGCGGGTTCGATCTCTCCGTGGGGTCTACCGCGTCGCTGGCGAACGCGCTGGTGATTTCGCTTTTCGTCTGGCACGGCTTCGGCACCACCGAGTCGATTCTGATCACCCTAGCGCTCTGCACGCTGGTCGGCCTGTTTAACGCCTTTCTGATCGTTATCCTGCGCATTCCGGACATGCTCGCGACGCTGGCCAGCCTGTTTGTCATTCAGGGCGTGGCGATGACCTACAGCTACGGCGGGTCGATTACCGAGAACATGGTGCTGCCGAGCGGCGACATGGCGGAAGGCACCATCCCTGCGACGTTCAGCCTGCTGGGACAGGTACCGACTATCGTGATCGTCATGCTGGTGGTGACCGTGCTGGCGCAGCTGGGCCTCTCATTGACCACTCACGGACGCCGGATGTACGCCATTGGCGGTAACCCGGAAGCGGCGCGTCTCTCGGGGATTCGCACCACGCGCTACAAGGTGGCGGCCTACGTGATTGCCTCCCTGCTGGCGGGCCTGGGCGGGATTTTGCTGGCCTCGCGCATTGGCTCGTCGCAGGTGAACGCGGGCGGCGGTTATCTGATGGATGCGGTGGCGGCGGCGTGGATCGGCTTCTCGCTGGCCGGGTCCGGCAAGCCGAATGCCCTGGGCACGCTGGTGGGGGCGGTGATTCTCGGCGTGCTGTCGAACGGGCTGGTGATGCTCTCCGTGCCGTATTACGCCATGGACATTATAAAAGGGCTGGTGCTCGCGGTAGCGCTGGCGATTACCTACATACAAAAACGCTGACAACACAACGGGATAAAAAATGAAAAAGATTGCACTCTCTTTGGTGGCATTAGGGTTATTCACCGCTCTGCCTGGCTTCGCGGCCACGCCCGCACCGCTCCCGGCGGCCATTGCCAACCACGACGGCCCCATTCGCATCGCGGTGATCCGTAACCTCGGCTCAGACGACAACACCACGCAGTTTATTGCCGGGGCCATTCAGGAAGGGAAGAAGCTTGGCTTTAAGGTCAGCACCTTTTTAAGCAACGGGGACGACGCCAAATTCCAGGACTTCGTGAACCAGGCCATCAGCCAGAAGTACGACGGGATTATCCTGTCTCAGGGCCGCGATCCGTACTCCACCGCGCTGGTGAAGAAGGCGGTGGACGCCGGGATTAAGGTCGCGGTATTTGATACCGCCGTCAACGGCGAGATCCCAGGCGTGACCGTTACCCAACAGGACGATGCCTCTCTGACGAATCTCTCCTTCGGCCAGCTGGCGAAAGATTTCAACGGCAAGGCCAATATCGTCAAGTTGTGGGTAGCGGGCTTCCCGCCGATGGAACGTCGTCAGGCGGCGTATAAAGAGTTGCAAAAACAGTACCCGGACATCAAAGAGCTGGAGTCTATCGGCGCGGTCTCCTCTGACGTGCAGGGCGACACTGCCAACAAGGTGGGCGCGATCCTCGCGAAATACCCGAAAGGCAAAATCGACGCCATCTGGGGCACCTGGGACGCCTTCAGCCAGGGCGCGTATAAGGCGCTGAAGGAGAACGGCCGTACCGAGATCAAACTCTACAGCATCGACATCTCCAACCAGGATCTGCAGCTGATGCGCGAGCCGGGCAGCCCGTGGAAGGTGAGCGTGGCGGTGGATCCGAAGCTGATTGGGGCGACCAACGTGCGCCTGATCGCCAATAAGATTGCCGGGGAAGCCACGCCTGCGACCTACGATTTTAAGGCGGCCGCTATTCCGCAGACGCTGCTGACCGCCCAGCCGGGCGCGGTGAACGTGGCGTCGCTGGGGAAAATCATTCCGGGCTGGGGACAGACGGAAGATTTCATTGCGCCGTGGTTTGCGACGCTGGAAGCCAGGTCAAAATAATGCCCGGTGGCGCTTCGCTTACCGGGCCTACGGTGTTGTAGGTCGGGTAAGGCGAAGCCGCCACCCGGCGAAAGGAGCTCAAGGTGACTCATTTACCCCCTCCCGAATACAGCCGCAATATGCGGCTGATTGGCCATAGCGATCAGGGCGGTCGCCCGGACGGCGTGCAGCTGATGGTGCACCGCGGTTTCGCTTATATCGGCCATATGGTGTCGCAGGGCTTTTCGATTGTCGACGTGCGCGATCCGAAAAACCCGAAAGCGGCGGGCTACGTGCCCGCGCCGCCCGGCACCTGGAACGTGCATCTGCAGGCGCATGATGACCTGCTGCTGGTCATCAACGCCCGGGATCTGTTTGCCGATGCCCGCTTTGCCGACGAGAAGGTCTACTACACCCGGCAGGTGGGCGAGACCGTCAGCGACGTGCAGGACAAAGGCTGGAGCGCTGGCCTTCGCGTTTTTGATATCTCCACGCCGGACGCGCCGCGCGAAATCGGCTTTCTGCCGCTGAGCGGCATTGGCATTCACCGCATCTGGTACGTCGGGGGCCGCTGGGCGTACGTGTCGGCGCTTATTGACGGCTTTACCGACTACATCTTTCTGACGATCGACCTGGCCGACCCGCGTAAGCCTGAGGTGGCAGGGCGCTGGTGGCTGCCGGGGATGAATCAGGCAGAAGGGGAGAAGCCTAACTGGCCGGAAGGGAAACGCTACGCGCTCCACCACGCGATTATTGCAGGCGATACCGCGTACGGCAGCTGGCGCGACGGCGGCCTGACGCTGCTGGACGTGAAGGATCGTACCCAGCCTAAGCTCATTAGCCACCGTAACTGGAGTCCGCCGTTTGGCGGCGGCACGCACACCGCGCTGCCGCTGCCGGACCGCGATCTGCTGGTGGTGCTGGACGAAGCGGTGCTCGATAACCAGGAAGACGGCGAAAAGCTGATCTGGCTGTTTGATATCCGCGAGCCGTCGAACCCGGTCAGCATCTCTACCTTCCCGCAGCCGGATGAAATCGACTACGTGGCGAAAGGGGCGCATTTTGGCCCGCACAACCTGCACGAGAACCGGCCGGGGAGCTTTGTCAGCTCCACGCTGATTTTTGCCACCTGGCAGAATGCGGGTGTGCGCGCGTATGACATCTCCAATCCGTATCGGCCGGTTGAAACGGGGGCGCTGGTGCCCGCCGCGCCGGCGAAAATGATGGATACCCGCCCGAATCGCCCGCAGGTGATCCAGTCGTGTGACGTGTTTGTGGATGCGCAGGGAATTATCTACAGCACGGACTATAACGGCGGGCTGTCGGTGATTGAGTATTTAGGATGAGTTTTTGCCGGGTGGCGGCTTTGCCTTACCCGGCCTACATTTTGCTCTCGTAGGCCCGGTAAGCGCAGCGCCACCGGGCAAACGTTCTCAACTGTACTGCCGCACCCGCGCCACCAGATCTTCCGCGCTGTCGATACGGTCGGCAATCACAATGAGCGCCTTGCCGAGCGTTATCGCGTGGCGCAGGCATTCGTGGCGCATCGCCTCGTCCTGAATGGTGTCGATATCCGCGACGTGGGAAAGCCCGACGCTGCGGCGAATGAGTTCGGTGCCGCAGAAGCCGATGGCGTCATGCCAGACCTTTTTCAGGAAGGCGGAGGCATAGCCCGGCGCGCTGAGCGCCGCGTCGCGCGTTTTCTCGTGCGCCAGCGCCTGGAAGCGTTCCGCGAAGGTGTTCCATAGCTCCTGAATATCGGTCAGGCGCTGCTCGCGCGCGGCGGCGGCATCGCGAATGCCCAGGTGCCCCGGCAGGCCGCAGAAGTTGAGCAGCAGGTTGCCGATGGCGGTGCCGATATCAAAGCCCATCGGGCCAAAATAGCCGAACTCGGCGTCGATGGCCTTCAGGCTGCCGTCGGCCACAAAAATCGAGCCGCTGTGAATGTCTCCGTGCAGCAGGGCTTCAGCCTGAGAAAAGAAGCGGTGCTTCAGGGAGGCCACGGCAATTTTCAGCTGGGCGTCGTCGCGTAGCGCGGCGACGTCATTTTCCAGCTCGGCAGGGTAGCTGTTGCGTTCGTGGATCTGGTACGGATCGTTGAAGAACAGATCTTCGGTGATCTCGCACATCTCCGGGTTGATGAATTTCGCCACCTGCGCTTTCTTCTCGTGCGGGTGCAGGTAGAAATCGCTGGTGTGGAACAGCGCGTGCGCGAGGTATTCACCCAGCTGACGCGCCGCCTGCGGGTAATAATTATTTTTGATCAGCTCGCCGCGCCAGATGCGATGGCTGGAGAGATCTTCCATCACCATTACCGCCAGTTCCGGGTCAAAGTGGTGGATTTTCACGGTGTGCTGCGGGCTGTGCCGGTAATGCTCGACCAGCGTTTGCGCCTCCAGACGGGCGCGGTCCAGCGTCAGCGGCCAGGACTCGCCGACGCAGCGCACGTAGGGCAGCGCCTGCTTGACGATGATGCGGCTCACGCCCGCGCTGTCGAAAATTTTAAACACCAGATTGAGGTTGCCGTCGCCTACCTCCTGCGCCTCCACCAGCGATGAAGGATCGTCAAGGCCGCCAAACTGCCTGGCATATTCCACGGCGTCCTGAGCGGTAAAGGTACGGTATTGCGACATGGCCTGCTCCTCACGGGTTTGCTAATAAAGACATGTAGACGTCTATACATCTGAATTTCATCCTGACACAATGTGCTACAACAACGCAACAGGGAATTAACGACATGCAGACATTACAGACGACCAGCCTGCGGGTAGCGGATAATCAGCTCTTTATTCTCGACCAGCAGGCCCTTCCGCAGGAGAAACGCTGGCTGGATGCCTCAACGGTAGAGGCGCTGGTGGGACATATTCACGCCCTGCGGGTGCGCGGCGCGCCGCTGATCGGTCTCTCTGCAAGCCTGCTGCTGGCGCTGCTGGCGGAAAACGGCAAAAGCCGCGACGAGCTGGCGGTTGCGCTGGAAACCCTGCGCGCGTCCCGGCCGACGGCGGTGAACCTGATGAACAACCTCGACCGCATGAAGCGGGCGCTGTGGCAGGAAGAGTATGTTCCGGCGCTGGTGGCCGAAGCGCTGCGCCTGATTGACGAAGACAAACGACTTTGCGATGCGATTGCCAGCGCGGGCAGCGCGCTGGTGAAGCCCGGCAGCCGTCTGCTGACCCACTGCAACACCGGTGGGCTGGCAACGGCGGGCGTCGGCACCGCGCTGGGGGTGATTGCTCGCGCGCATCAGGAAGGCAAGGTCAGCAACGTCTGGGTGGATGAAACCCGCCCCCTGCTGCAGGGGGGGAGATTGACCGCCTGGGAGCTGGGCGAGCTGGGCGTGCCGTATCAGCTGATTACCGACGCCATGGCCGCCAGCCTGATGGCGAAAGGGCAGGTAGACGCCGTGTGGGTGGGCGCAGACCGCATTGCGGCCAACGGCGACGTGGCGAACAAAATCGGCACCTACTCCCTGGCGGTGCTGGCAAAATTCCACGGCATTCCGTTCTACGTGGCCGCGCCGCAAACGACCCTCGACCCGGACTGTCCGAACGGCGACGCGATCCCGATTGAGCAGCGCGCCGCCAGCGAGGTGACGGGCGTCGCCGGAAGCTTTGGCGCGGTGCAGTGGGCGCCGGAAAACGCGAAGGTCTACAACCCGGCGTTTGACGTGACCCCAGCCTCGCTGATTAGCGGCTGGGTGCTGGATACGGGCGTGGTCACGCCGGAAGAGGTTGCAGAAGGGAAATTTGCCTGAGTCTGGCTATCCTTTAAGGGGCTCCCTTAAGAGGACAACATCGTGACGCTTGACCCTGAAACAGACTTAAAACTGGAGCGCGTGGTGGACGCACCGCGCGACCTCCTGTGGCTCTGCTGGACCACGCCCGAACACATCAAACACTTCTTCATCCCTGCACCGCATAAGGTGCTCGACTGCGATCTCGATCTGCGCGTGGGCGGGCGGTTCAACACCGTGTTTGAGGTGGACGGTCAGCGGATGGATAACCGGGGCGTGTTCCTTGAAATCGACCCGGGGAAAAAGCTGGTCTTTACCGACGGCTATACCGAAGGCTGGAAACCGGCCGAGAAACCGTTTATGACGGCAATTTTGTTGCTGGAAGACGTCGGGGAGGGCAAAACCCGCTATACGGCGATTGCGCGCCACCCCACGAAGGAGATCCGCGAGCAGCATGAACAGATGGGATTTCACGAAGGGTGGGGGATTGTGCTGGATCAGCTGGTGGGGTATGTGAAAAGGCTTAACGCGTAGTGCGCGCTGGTGCCCTCACCCCGACCCTCTCCCACAGGGAGAGGGAGAAAAGATCAGGCCAGGCGTGGATACGCATCCGCAATTGCGTCACCGGTAAACTGGGCCACCCAGCCTTCCGGGTTATCGAAAATACGAATCGCCGTAAAGTTCGGCTCTGAGCCCATATCAAACCAGTGCGGCGTGCCCGCGGGCACGGAGATCAGGTCGTTTTTCTCGCACAAGACCTGATATACCTCATCGCCGATGTGCAGGCAGAACAAGCCCGCGCCTTCCACGAAAAAGCGCACTTCGTCTTCGCCGTGGGTGTGTTCGTTCAGGAACTTCGCGCGCAGCGCGTCTTTCTGCGGATTGTCGGCGCGCAGGCTGATCACGTCCCAGCTCTGGTAACCCTTCTCTGCCACCAGTTTGTCGATCGCATGTTGATACGCCTCGATCACGGCTTCAGGCGCGGGATCGTGTCCTAAATCGCGATCCGCCGCCCAGCGTTCAAACCGCACGCCTTTCGCGTTGAGCTGTTGGGCAATCTCGGCGGCGTCGGTGCTGTGCCACTGGTGTTGACTGGCGTCTTTGTCGGAATAAATGGTCAATGCGCTCATGAAGGGATCTGCTCCGGGTTAATCTCGTCAAACTGGTGGACCTGATGGTGGTGGCTTGCGCCGTCATCATCGCCGCGAATCAGCTGCAGGGTACGAAAGCCTGCCTGTTCAGCCGCGTCCAGCTCCTGATGAATATCGGAGAGGAAGAGGATCTGCGACGGGGCTATGCCCGTTTGTGCCGCAATGTTCTGATAAGACTGCACCTCGCGCTTGGCGCCGATGTGGGTGTCGAAATAGCCGCTGAACAGATGAGTAATATCACCTTCGTCGCTGTAGCCAAATAACAGTTTCTGCGCGGCGACGGAGCCAGAGGAATAAACATAGAGATCAATCCCTTGCGCTTTCCATTTTTCCAGCGCCGGGAGCACGTCCGGGTAGAGATGGCCGGTAAAGTCGCCGTTAACGTAGCCGTCGTGCCAGATGATCCCCTGCAGCGCTTTAAGCGCCGTGGATTTACGGTCTTCATCCATAAAGGCAAACAGGGCGTCGATAAGTTCGCTGACGCTGGCGTGTGGGTTAGCGATTTCATCACGCAGGTTGTCCAGAATGGATTTCACCGGCTCGGCGTACTGCTGCGCGGTCACGAAGGCCGCCAGTCGCTCACGCGCGTAGGGGAACAAAACATCATGGACAAAACGAATATCGCTGGTGGTCCCTTCAATATCCGTCACAATCGCGCGAATCATACTCTCTCCAGTTGTCGTAAACGCATTTCGCATTCAAATAAGAACTCTAATCCTTCCAGATGACGTCGGGCTTCGGCCACGTCGCGTCCCCAGCAGGTTAAGCCATGACCGCGCAGAAGAAAACCATAATTAAGCGGCCGTTCCTGGGCGTAATGAGCGATGCGTGAGGCGAGGGCGTCGATATCCTGGTCGTTATCAAAGACCGGGATAGCCACCGTATCCAGATGCGTGGTTTGTCCGGTGAGGGATTTTTGCATCTCAAAGCCGCTGATGGTGAGCTCGGCCTCTTTGACCAGACGCGACAGCACCGTGGCGTTAACCGTGTGAACGTGCAGCACGGCGTTGGCTTCCGGGAACAGGCGATAAATCAGCGTGTGCAGACCGGTCTCCGCCGACGGTTTACGACCGGACGGCGCGCGGTTGGTGGCGATCTCCACCTGCAGAAAGTCATCGGTTGTGAGGCTACCTTTGTCTTTGCCGGATTCGCTGAGCCAGCAGAGATGTTCGTCCTGACGCACCGACATGTTACCGCCGGTAGCGGGCGCCCAGCCTTTGGCACCGATCCAGCGGCAGGCGTCGACCAGATGCGTGAGTTGCAGGTTGTCTGTCATTTTCCTTTTACCCTCTCGGCCAGGAATATTCATATGGTATAGACGTCTAAGCGTCTTGATTGCCAAAGACTAACATCGTGTTATAGTGGCAGCAACATAAGTATTACAAGCAGGCACAACACAATGAGCATTAATGCCTTGATTCCGCAAAGTAAACTTCCTAACCTCGGTACCACCATCTTTACGCAGATGAGCGCCCTGGCGCAGCAGCACAACGCCATTAACCTTTCTCAGGGGTTCCCGGATTTCGACGGCCCGGCTTATCTGCAGGCGCGTCTGGCGTATCACGTGGCGCAGGGGGCGAATCAGTATGCGCCGATGACGGGCGTGCAGGCGCTGCGGGAAGCGATTGCCGACAAAACGGCGGAGCTTTATGGCCATAAGCCCGATGCGAACACCGACATCACGGTGACGGCAGGGGCGACCGAAGCGCTGTACGCGGCCATCACCGCGCTGGTGCGCGCGGGGGATGAAGTCATCTGCTTTGATCCGAGCTACGACAGCTATGCGCCTGCGGTTGAACTCTCCGGCGGCGTGGTGAAACGCGTGGCGCTCCAGCCGCCGCATTTCCGCCCTGACTGGCAGGCGTTTGCTGCGCTGCTGAGTGACAAAACCCGTCTGGTGATCCTGAATACGCCGCATAACCCGTCGGCGACGGTGTGGCAAAAAGCCGATTTTGCCGCGCTGTGGCAGGCTATCGCCGAACGGGAAATTTACGTCCTGAGCGATGAAGTCTACGAGCACATCTGCTTTGCTGAGGAAGGGCATGCCAGCGTGCTGGCCCATCCGCAGCTTCGCGAGCGTGCTATCGCCGTCTCTTCGTTTGGTAAGACCTACCATATGACCGGCTGGAAGGTAGGGTACTGCGTGGCCCCGGCGGCCATCAGCGCTGAGCTGCGCAAAGTGCATCAGTACCTGACGTTTGCCGTGAACACGCCGGCTCAGCTGGCGCTGGCGGATATGCTGCGCGCGGAACCCGCGCATTACCGCGAGCTGCCGCACTTCTATCGTGAACGTCGGGATCTGTTTGTGGCGGCGCTGAGCCAAAGCCGCCTGGAAATTTTGCCGTCTGAAGGAACCTATTTCCTGCTCGCCGACTACAGCGCGATTTCCGAACTGGACGACGTCAGCTTTTGCCAGTGGCTGACGAAAGAGGTCGGCGTGGCCGCCATTCCATTGTCGGTGTTCTGCGCCGATCCCTTCCCGCACAAGCTGATCCGCCTGTGCTTTGCGAAGCAGGAATCGACGCTGCTGGCGGCGGCGGAGCGTTTGAACACGCTCTGATTATTTCACCGTCCACGCTTCTGAGTAACGGCGGTCTGCAAACAGCTCCAGCAGACCGTTGATTTGCTTGAGGCGCAGCACCTCATCGCTGTCCATGCCCAGCTCTTTGCCAATTCGCTCATCATTCCAGCCGAGCTGTGCCAGTTCGCGCACGATATCTGACATGGCGTTGATTTGATGCCGACCCCGCGCCCGATTGTGGCGAATCGTGGCGGCCATACGGTCATGTTTATCCTGCCGGTGCTGGCGCAGGCAGGTGACGGGGAGATATCCTCTGAGCTGACGCTTCAACGCCGCCCGATTTTTGCCGATTTCGTGGCGATGAAAGCCATCCACAATTTCGTAGTGATGGGCTTCACTTTCCGTCACAACAATAGGTTGGGTGAATCCATCGAGTTCGAGCGACTTGCTGAGCAGCCGTTTTTCCGGAGGGGCAACGTTATTGGGGTTGTAGTCGTTAGCGATAATCGCGTCCTGTTTGATCCAGAGAACGCAGTCTATCGGTTGCTCGCGAAAAGGGCTGTTTTTATGGATCGCTTCGCGAAAGGCATTGATGGCAGTAATCCGATCCTCCTCGGAAAGTGACTGAAGGTACGTTTCGATCTCGGTAATTATTCTTTGTCGCATAAAATGCCCCACTCCTTGCGCTTCGCCTTCACTCGTTCGCTGTAGCGCTGATAATGTTTAGGTTTATTCGGGCTGAATGACAGCGCCCTGCACCAGTAGTCATTATTAAGTAATACCTTACAAATACGGCGCCATGAGGGGATGTCTTTGGCGCCGATATCGCCGTCCTGCGTCTCGGGGATATCCGGCATGCCTCTCTTCTGATACCAGTGCAGATAGATCGCGATTTTATTGCGGTAATGCTCAGCCGTGTTTTGCGGCATGCTGTTCAGCAGGAGCATGGCGTAGTCGCGCCAGCCGAGGTGATCGGGTTTGAGGATTTTCCGGTGGCCATAAAAGTGGTTGTCCTGCCCGGCGTAGAAGCCGCCGCTGCGCACGCCGCTGACGCGCTCGCACATGGCGGCCCAGCGCTCGGGCTCGAGAACGTGATAGAGCCAGAGTCCCTGGCGCTGTTCCGGGCCGAAGGGCTCGCAGATGCGCATATAGCGCGGCGGGACACCCGCCTGAAACATGAGGTTGTAGAGCGGGTTATAGCTGCTTCCAGATTTTGCAAACCATGTCCAGATGTCTGCGGTTTTCCAGTCGTAAAGAGGATAGACGTACCACGCGTGCCCGCCGGGCGCGGTGGTTGTCCAGGGCTTATCGTCCGCGAAGCGATGCTTGCGGTTGTTGGCGATGGTCAAAAATCGGTTATAGGATTCATCGGCGCGAATGCCCACCAGCATGGCTGCCGGACGGTGCAGGGCAAACCAGTCGGAAAACGAGCGGACAAAGGCTTCAAAGGTCATTCCCGTCTGGTAAAAATCAAAATAATCCGCAGCGGTGATGGCGCCTTCCGGCGGCTGGCGCACCCAGCGCACGTCCGGCGCCCAGCATTGCCATTCAGGCTGATACTGTGAGAGGGAATTTTGCGTGGTTAGCGGAAGCGCCACCCAGTAAAAGTGCTCGATGACGTCCCGGTAGCCTTCGCGCAGCGCATTAACGTGCTCAATGGTGCAGGAGAACTGTGCTTCCCAGTCAATAAAAAGCACGCTGATTTTTCGTTTTTGCGCCCGGGCCATTTGCGCGGTGAGATGCAGCATGACGGTGGAGTCTTTGCCACCGGAGAAGGAGACGCAGATGCGGGAAAAGGTGGCGAACGTCCAGGCGATGCGCTCCTGCGCGGCCTCCAGCACGTTAAGCTGCAGGGGATATTTATACAGTGACATGTTCAATCTCTTCCTGAGTATGACTGTCGGGGGCTTTTATTTACGCTGATAAACCATGAATAGTAAAGATATTAAGGAGAAACCGGAAGAATAAGATCTTCCATTAAAGGATTTGTTGCCCGAATGTAATTAAAAAGTATTCAGGCGATATCGCAAGTTATTCCACTTCGATTTTTTCAATGAATTGCGTAAACACGCTGCTGTTTAACGCCGAGCGATTGTAAAGCATGTAAACATCTACTTGAGGAATCGCAAAAGGCAAGGAAATGCTCTTCAGGTTGAGATGGTCTTTATATCGTTCAAACAATATTGTTGGTACAAAGCCTATTAAATCACTCACGCCAATAATATTCATAATCGAAAGCAGTGAGTCACTGCGGAAACAGACGTTGCGTTCCGGAAGGAGAATGTTTGACTGCAGCTGGAACTCTTTTATGCCATTCTCCTGACTGCGCATCAGCGTGAATTTTTCCTGGCTGAGTTCCTCAATCGTTGCGCTATCGCCGAGGCGGGGGTGATCTTTGCTGCACGCCAACAGCATTGCTAACTTCATAAAGCGGGTACAGACGATAGAGCGACTGTTAACGGGAGCAAAGCTAAACACCAGGTCGGCCTTGCGGTAGGCGAGCAAATCCTCGGCTGACTCAGGAGATAAGAGCACATCATTATGTTCTATGTCGTAATTTTCGTCTGCAAGCAGAGAGCTTAGCAGGCTGCCGAAGCGCCCATGGGCCACAATCTGCGGGCAGTAGATGACAAAGCTCTTTTTGATCTGCGCGTTATTCAGGATATTAATGGTTTGCTCAATGCTATTAAGGTTTTCTTCCAGATGGTGATGCAAATTGATCCCCACCGTCGTCGGGGTAATGCCTTTACCCGAACGAATAAAAAGCGGGTCATTCAGTTGCGCGCGCAGGCGTTGCAGGGACTGGCTCACTGCTGAGGGCGTGATATAGAGTGTTTCCGCTGCCTTGCTAATGCTAAGGTGCTGATAAATGCACTCAAAAATGACTAACAGATTAAGATCGAATTTTTTAAGGTCGTAAAGATTTGCCATAAATCATCCTGAGTGTGTTGTTGTCATCACATTACTGATAACTATAGTTCGAAGTTAATCATTTACAATCCTTGTGATTAACCTACTTAATTTGTTTTAAATACGAGCTTAATATATCACGAGGCTGGATTATTGAAATAGAACTTCAGCCGTTATTAAGATATTTTTATCTTTAAAACTTGCGGCGTTGTTCTCAAATAACCATTATTGGTTATACATTCGCTGTGACTCATTATTGTCACTTTCGTTCTGGCCACCAGGCAGACCACTTATTGCAACTCATTCTCATTATTAAGCCTCTCGTTGAGTCAGGCAGACACGGAGGCTATTCGGTAAAACCTATCACAGCCATAGGGCGGAATGCCGGCGTGACGCATTGCCCAAACTGAAAACCGGTGCTGTAATCAAACCGCTGTTACGGCCTGAAATAAGGTATGTAGAGCGCAACGCAACGCCAGCCCAGGCTGGCACTGAAAGTTCCTGTGGAAAGTTCAGGTATCAGGGCCGCCCACCAGGGCGGCCTTTTTACGTTCAGGCTTTCCGTTAGTTCCGTTCACAAGGTTGTCTTGTTGGCGTTGTAAGGTTTGGCTGATTGATTTGATAAAGCATACGCATTAGCCCCGATGGATAAAGTTGGTTACCTTACATCTCAACGAAAACACGGAGGAAGTACAGATGTCTTTGATTAACACTAAAATTAAACCTTTCAAAAACCAGGCGTTCAAAAACGGTGAGTTCATCGAAGTAACCGAGAAAGATACCGAAGGTCGCTGGAGCGTCTTCTTCTTCTATCCGGCTGACTTCACCTTCGTTTGCCCGACCGAACTGGGCGACGTGGCTGACCATTACGACGAACTGCAGAAGCTGGGCGTAGACGTTTACTCTGTGTCTACCGATACCCACTTCACCCACAAAGCATGGCACAGCAGCTCTGAAACCATCGCCAAAATCAAATACGCGATGATCGGTGACCCGACTGGCGCCCTGACCCGTAACTTCGACAACATGCGTGAAGATGAAGGCCTGGCTGACCGTGCGACCTTCGTTGTTGATCCGCAGGGCATTATCCAGGCTATCGAAGTTACCGCTGAAGGTATCGGCCGTGATGCGTCTGACCTGCTGCGTAAAGTAAAAGCAGCGCAGTATGTTGCTTCTCACCCAGGCGAAGTGTGCCCGGCTAAATGGAAAGAAGGCGAAGCAACGCTGGCGCCATCTTTAGACCTGGTCGGCAAGATCTAAGTCTGTAAAGCCTGGCGGCGCTGCGTTTGCACGGGCCTACAGTATCGTAGGCCGGGTAAACGACGTGCCACCCGGCAATCAATGGGCGCACCCGCGCCCATTTCATTCCAGCACCATGATGCAAGTTGCATTCAGGCCGTCCGTATAAGGCAGCTTGCATGATGACGTTTTAAGAGAGGGAAGAACCATGCTCGACACCACGATGAAAACCCAGCTCAAGGCCTACCTTGAGAAACTGACCAAACCCGTTGAGCTGATTGCCACGCTGGACGACAGCGCGAAATCGGCAGAGATCAAGGAACTGCTGGCAGAGATCGCTGAACTGTCACCAAAAGTGACCTTCAAAGAGGATAACTCGCTTAACGTCCGTAAGCCGTCTTTCCTGATCACTAACCCAGGCTCTGAGCTGGGGCCGCGTTTTGCCGGCTCACCGCTGGGGCACGAGTTTACCTCGCTGGTGCTGGCGCTGCTGTGGACCGGCGGTCATCCGTCGAAAGAGGCGCAGGCGCTGCTGGAGCAGATCCGCGATATCGACGGTGATTTTGAGTTTGAAACCTATTACTCGCTCTCCTGCCACAACTGTCCTGACGTGGTGCAGGCGCTGAACCTGATGTCGGTCCTCAACCCGCGCATCAAACACACGGCAATTGATGGCGGTACCTTCCAGAATGAAATCACCGATCGCAACGTGATGGGCGTTCCGGCGGTGTATCTGAACGGTCAGGAATTCGGCCAGGGCCGTATGACGCTGACGGAAATCGTCGCCAAAGTGGATACCGGTGCCGAAAAACGTGCCGCAGAAGCGCTGAACAAACGCGATGCTTACGACGTGCTGATTGTCGGTTCCGGCCCTGCGGGGGCGGCGGCGGCAGTATACTCCGCACGTAAAGGTATCCGTACCGGCCTGATGGGTGAACGTTTTGGTGGCCAGGTACTGGATACCGTGGACATTGAAAACTATATCTCCGTGCCGAAAACCGAAGGCCAGAAGCTGGCCGGCGCGCTGAAGGCGCACGTCAGCGATTACGACGTGGATGTGATCGACAGCCAGAGCGCCAGCAGGCTGGTACCTGCTGCGGTTGAGGGTGGTTTACACCAGATTGAAACCGCCTCCGGCGCGGTGCTGAAAGCGCGCAGCATCATCATTGCCACCGGTGCGAAATGGCGCAACATGAACGTGCCGGGCGAAGATCAGTATCGCACCAAAGGCGTGACCTATTGCCCGCACTGCGACGGCCCGCTGTTTAAAGGTAAGCGCGTGGCGGTGATCGGCGGCGGAAACTCCGGCGTGGAAGCGGCGATCGACCTGGCGGGGATTGTTGAACACGTAACCCTGCTGGAGTTCGCGCCAGACATGAAGGCCGACCAGGTTCTGCAGGATAAAGTGCGCAGCCTGAAAAACGTCGACATCGTGCTGAACGCGCAGACCACGGAAGTGAAGGGCGACGGCAGCAAGGTCACCGGTCTGGAATACCGCGACCGCGTGAGCGGCGACGTGCACAGCGTGCAGCTTTCAGGGATCTTCGTGCAGATTGGTCTGCTGCCAAATACCACCTGGCTGGAAGGGGCGATTGAGCGCAACCGCATGGGCGAAATCATCATCGATGCCAAGTGTGAAACCAGCGTGAAAGGCGTGTTTGCGGCCGGCGACTGCACCACCGTGCCGTACAAACAGATTATTATCGCCACGGGCGAAGGGGCGAAGGCGTCTCTGAGTTCGTTCGACTACCTGATTCGCACCAAAACCGCATAAGAAAAGAAAGTAAGGCTACACCTGCAATAGCGAGAGGCCACCGAAAGGTGGCCTCTTTTTTTTATCTGACGACCATCACCGGTATATGGGTGTGGCGGATGACGCTGGAGGCGTTAGAGCCCAGCAGATGCGTGGTAATGGACGGGTTACGCGAACCGATAACCACCACGTCTGCCTTCAGTTCGGTCGCCAGTTCATTTACCGCATCGCGTACGCTGCCGAATCTGACGTGTGTTTTGATCCGTGAAGGGTCGATGCTGAAGTGGCTGACCATGGTTTGCAGGCGATTTTCCGCTTCGTGCTGCAAATGTTCCTCGAAGCGACGCACATCGGCGGCAAAGCGGTGCAGGCTCAGGCTGGCGGAGCCTGGCAGCACGTGTAGCAGATGGATGACACCGTCCTGCTGCGCCAGAAACTCCGCGTGGCGTACGGCCTTGTCGCTCAGCTCCATTTCAAAAACATCAACCGGCATAATGATTCTCTGATACATACCCGTTTCTCCTTGTTTATAACGCTGTACTCATTCAACCACAAAATAGTCATGGTTTCTGTAAGCGCTCCGTCAGTTTTCTTATCTTGCCAGGATAAATCTCAAAAGACCCGTATTCACAGGCAGACCTTCAGGGGTAGCTACCCTTATACACTTACCCGGAACCTTTCGGAGGTCGCATGAAAGCACTTACGTATCACGGTCCACACCATGTTCGCGTCGAGAATGTCCCCGACCCCATCATCGAACAGCCCGACGATATTATTCTGCGCGTCACGGCCACGGCTATCTGCGGCTCCGATTTGCATCTCTACCGCGGAAAGATACCGAAGGTGCAGCACGGCGATATTTTTGGCCATGAGTTTATGGGGGAAATCGTCGAGTGCGGCGCAGAGGTGAAGAATTTGCAAAAGGGCGATCGCGTGGTGATCCCCTTTGTTATCGCCTGCGGGGACTGTTTCTTCTGTCGCCTCCAGCAGTATGCGGCCTGTGAGAATACCAACGCCGGGCAGGGTGCCGCACTGAACAAAAAGCAAATTCCCGCACCTGCGGCGCTGTTTGGCTATAGCCACCTCTACGGCGGCGTGCCGGGCGGGCAGGCGGAATACGTTCGCGTGCCGAAGGGTAACGTCGGACCGTTTAAAGTCCCGCAGCTTCTTTCTGATGATAAAGCGCTGTTCCTGTCCGACATTTTGCCCACGGCCTGGCAGGCGGCAAAAAATGCGCAGATTGAAAAAGGCTCAAGCGTAGCCGTTTTCGGCGCCGGGCCGGTGGGGCTACTGACCATTGCCTGTGCGCGGCTGCTGGGGGCTGAGCAGATTTTTGTTATCGATCACCATCCCTACCGGTTGCGATTTGCCGAGGCGCGCTATGGCGCTATCCCCATCAACTTTGATGATGACAACGACGCGGCGGAAAAAATCATCGAACAGACCGCGGGCCAGCGCGGCGTTGACGCCGTGATTGATGCGGTCGGGTTTGAAGCGAAAGGCAGCACCACGGAAACGATCCTCAGCAATCTTAAAATCGAAGGCAGCAGCGGCAAAGCGTTGCGTCAGTGCATTGCTGCCGTGCGTCGCGGCGGGGTGGTCAGCGTACCCGGCGTATACGCAGGGTTTATCCATGGCTTCCTGTTTGGCGATGCCTTTGATAAGGGGCTGACGTTTAAGATGGGCCAGACGCACGTCCATGCCTGGCTGGGTGAACTGTTACCGCTGATCGAAAAAGGGCTGCTTACGCCGGAAGAGATCGTGACCCATTATCTCCCCCTTGCGGATGCGGAACGCGCCTATAAGATTTTCGAAAAACGGGAGGAGGAGTGCCGGAAGGTGATTCTGGTCCCGGGCGCAGAGACCCCCGAAGCCGCAGAGCAGACCGTTAAAGGGCTGGTGAATGCCTTCCCGGGCGGGGTTGCCTGAGAATATTCGCTTACCAGTGGCGTTCAAGATAGAGCACGGCCGTGACTATAATCGCCACAAAAATCAGAAAGATAAGTGTGATAACGCCTATCTCACTCATGACCGTCCCCGCGGCACCAAAACAGGTTAAGCGTGGATTAAGGCCATTTTGCGCGGTATAGGAAAATTGGGTGAATTTGCGGAAAGAGGATGCGGCTGCATCCTCTGTGCAAAGCGGGTAGGCGCTTATTCAGAAGAGATTAACGCAGGTAATCGCCCGCGGCTTCTGGCTGGTAGAGCAGCTCCAGCACTTCCAGATGGGTCGAGGCGCCACCCGGTAATTCCCAGTGGATCGTATCCCCCGTACGCAGTCCCAGCAGTGCGGCACCCACAGGGGCCAGAACAGAAAGCTGTGTGCTGCTGTCGGTCATCTGAGCCGGGTATACCAGCGTACGGGTCAACTCTTCACCGGTGGTCAGGTTGCGGAATTTCACCTGGCTGTTCATGGTGACCACGTCATGTGGCATTGTCTCAGGCGTGCACATCTGTGCCCGGTCGAGCTCCTCATTCAGGGCGTCGGCCACGGGGAGCGAGGCAAATTCCGCTTTTTCCAGCAGCCTGTCGATACGTTCTGCGTCGAGCTCATTGATGATAATGGTAGGTCTGGACATTTTTTACTCCATGTCGTTAATGCTGCGTCTAACGCAGAAACTGATCCAAAAGAAAACCCTCGCCGTCTGGCAGCGAGGGTTTAACTCTCCCGATGATACTGGCTGAGCGCGCAAGTTTGAAGTGATGAAAGTCACATTCATGGGCCATATGAATTTTCGCTGAAATTTATTCAGTCTTCATTCCTGACGGAATACGTTACGCTGAGTGTCCTGAACCCGGGCGTTGCCCACCAACGAGAGAGAACTATGTACTTCTATCAACCGTCTCAGGGGCACGGCCTGCCGCATGACCCGCTGAACGCCATTATTGGTCCACGTCCGATAGGCTGGATCTCCTCTTGCGACAAGGCCGGTCAGCTGAACCTTGCACCGTACAGTTTCTTCAACTGCTTTAACTACCGCCCGCCGATCATCGGCTTTTCCAGCAACGGCTGGAAGGACAGCGTGCGTAATATTACGGAAACCGGGGAGTTTGTCTGGAACCTGGCAACGCGCGATCTCGCACAGGCGATGAATCAAACCTCTGCGATGCTTCCCCACGATCGGGATGAATTTAGCTTTGCCGGGCTCACGCCAGCGGCCAGCCAGCTGGTTAACGCCCCCCGCGTTGCAGAAAGCCCGGTGAATTTTGAATGTCGACTGTCCCAGTGCATTCAGCTTACCGGAGCCGACGGTACGCCGGTGGACACGTGGCTGGTGCTGGGGGAAGTGGTCGGTATCCATATTGCCGAAACGCTGCTGGAAGAGGGGATATACCAGACGGCGAAAGCGCAGCCCATCCTGCGTGCGGGTGGGCCGACGGCATACTATGGCATCAGCGATGAAAACCGGTTTGATATGGTGCGCCCGGGCGCGGATCAGTAACCGGCTTTATCAATCACGAATTGTTTTCCGCAGTTACCCGGATGTGGCTGCGGGGCAAATGAGGCCGCAGAAAGCGGGTTGTTAATGGCGTCAGCCTTCAGCGAAATCTGCATCTCGGTCAGATAAGCCGGATTGCCGTTGCAGGTCAGCTTGAACGCTCTGACGTTCTCCTTGCCCCAGCTTTTGGCTACGGCACTGTCAAAGTCGCTGCGACTGACGGGTTTTCCGTAGTTATTGGCAAGGAATTTACCGACCGCACTGTTTTTAACTTCCTGATTCATCCGCACCATCGTGCCGAAATAGGCATCCGGATCGAAACCAAAGCAGACGCCATGTTTGGCGTATTCGTAGCGTTCCAGGCAGGAATTACCGCCCGCACCCGGCATCACGTCGTTGAGCTTAGCGGCAGCAGAAAGCGACAGTCCGGTTTCGGCGGCATCGCATTTTCGGCTGGCCTTCACTTCCGGCATGTTCGGAATGGGGCGCGTGGCGCAGCCAAAACGTATCCAGCGACGTTCATCCACCCCGCGTGCGGCAATGGATTTCGGCAGGCCGGGCCATAGCCCGTGAACGGTCAGAAAATCAGCTTTATTTTCGCGCTCTTTTTGCAGGCGACATTCGTCAGGTTCATTGCGGTTGCGCTCGACCATGCTCTGGCAAAACCCGGTTTGCCAGGACAGGGCCAGCACATAGCGATCGAAATCGCCATACTGGGTTGCCTTGAGCGGTTCTGCCTGTGTGGAGAAAACACAGAGGGCAAGCGCGATTGCCCCAGACGGGATAACGATATCCTTCCTGAACATATGATTTCCTGATCGAATGAGCGTGATTGATTTCTGGGGGTTATTAAAGCACAAAAAGCGCCCGCAGGCGCTTTCTGGATATCAGGAATTTAGCTTAGGCTGCGCCGGGCACCAGCACTTCCGTGGCGATAATCACGATAATCAGCCCAACCATAACGGGCACTGAGGTGCGTTTTACCACTTCAAATGGCGAGATTTTTGCCATCCCGGCAACGGCGACGACCACGCCCGATACCGGGGAAATGGTACGGCCTAGGTTTGACGCCTGCAGCATAGGAATGGAGAGATAGGCCGGGTTAATACCGGACGAGTGGGCCAGTTTCGGGATCATCTCCACAAAAGCGTAGAAAGGCGCATTGCCGGAACCGGTGGTCATGGCCGCCAGCATGGTGAGTACCACCAGGACCAGCATCAGGATAATACTGGCCGAGCCGAACGAGGTGGCGATAGAGATCAGGCTCTGGATAAAGCCGATGGTGCTCAGACCCTGAGCAAAAACGCCCGCTGCCACCAGCAGCATCACCACGCCAGCGAAGGCATCCGCCATTCCGCGATAGGCGACTTCCAGACCCGAGAACACCTTTTGCGTGTTGAAACCGCGCACAAACTCCAGCACGGCAGCCAGCAGCATGCAGATCACCAGAATGGTGATGATGTGCAGCTGCGGGCCCCATTTGCCGTCAAAAATCAGCACTCCGATAATCGGCGTGAAGGGCAGAATGGCATAAAACGCGGGTGCGGTGGTGGTGATCTCACTCACATCCATCATCTCGTGGCTGATGTTTTCTTTCTTATCCAGATAGCGCTGCCAGAAGAAATGCGCGATTCCCATTCCCACAATGGCGACAATAGAGATTGGCAGCGTGGTTTTAAAGGCGAAGTCGATGAGCGACATCTCCGCAGCCTTTGCCGCCAGCACAACGTCGCCGGAGGTCGGGGAGAGAATAATGGCTGCCGGAGACGCGCAAATGGCTGCTGCCGCGCCGCGGCTGATACCGACGTTCACCATGACCGGGAACAGCGTGGCCATGAGCAGTACGCCAAGTCCGGTTGCCGACGACACGGCCAGCGACATCAGGCAGGCGAGGAAATAGGCGGCGACCATAAGCAGATAGGGTGAGTTGATGTATTGCAGCGGTTTTGAGGCAAGCTTAACGACCATGTCGTTGGCACCGATATGGGTCATGTAGGCGGCAAAACCGCACAGCATCATGATCATCATACCCAGGTCGCCGCCGCGGCTCATGAGTAATATCTTAATGTATTCAACAATATCAGTGGCGGTGTAACCCGTACTGGTTGCACTGGCAGGTAATACCTGATGTCCCATTATGGCGCTGATAATCAGCAGCGTTAAACCGCCAACAAATAACACGCCCGTGGCCGAATAGCCTTTAATGATGTAGCGTGCGACACCGACAATGACGACGACCCCAATAAGGAGTTCGAATAACGTAAGCATGATTTCCCCTGTATCTCTGCTGCAATGGAGCACAAAAAATCAATAAAAATAAGAAGGATGAAAATGTGCCGAATAAATGGCCTGTTCTTGCTGATTAAAATCAATAAACAGACGACTAGAGAGCAGAACAACCGTGTTTTTGCCATGGCTCTTACATTTACGCCATGAGAGTCTTGACCGTCAGAAATAGCGCAATATGTCCTTACAATGATAACAGATTGTTAATATTTTGTGTAATTCAGCATGTTGCTGATATACAAGGCTAAACAGGTTAAAGGCTCACTCTGAATGTGCTTATTCAGACTTGCGGTCCAGTTTATTGAGAATATTCCCGGAAAAAGGCCGAATAATTAGGAATAACGCTGATGTCGTTAAGCCTTGATTCAACTACTTTATGGTAAACTTTGCCTCGAATACTAAGAATGGTAATTGCATTGTGATCGTACGTAATACATTTTTCTCAATTTTATTGTTTATTTTTGGGCAGTTAACGTTTTCTTCTGTTGCACAGGCAGAGGACAACGCGACGGATAAAGGGTGGTTCTCAACCTTTACGGATAATGTCTCTCAGACCTGGACGGCGCCCGAACATTATGATCTCTATGTTCCGGCAATAACGTGGCATGCGCGTTTTGCTTATGACAAAGAGAAAACCGATAAATATAACGAGCGTCCGTGGGGCGCTGGTTTCGGTCAGTCGCGCTGGGATGATAAGGGAAACTGGCATGGCATCTATCTGATGGCCTTTAAAGACTCCTTTAATAAATGGGAGCCGATTGGGGGCTACGGCTGGGAGAAAACCTGGCGCCCGCTAGCCGACGAGAACTTCCATGTCGGGTTGGGCTATACCGCGGGGGTCACCGCACGTGACAACTGGAACTACATTCCGATCCCGGTGCTGCTGCCGTTGGCCTCTATCGGTTACGGCCCCGCAACGTTCCAGATGACCTACATCCCGGGCACGTACAACAACGGTAACGTTTACTTCGCCTGGATGCGTTTTCAGTTTTAACTGAAAAAACTTTACCTGTTGGTGATAAAACGCGCAGCCGTTGATTCATAAACGATAAAAATCGGCCAGTGAAAATTAACGCGACTTTAGTCACTTTTTATCAAAGATCCGCTGGACAAAAGGTCTCACAATTGATGTACTGGTAACCGACACAGCATTTGTGTCGTTTTTTAATGTAAAGGTAATTTTGATGTCTAAGATTAAAGGTAACGTTAAGTGGTTTAATGAGTCCAAAGGATTCGGTTTCATTAC
This sequence comes from Enterobacter sp. 5-4, assembly GCF_000612205.1. NCBI lineage: Bacteria > Pseudomonadati > Pseudomonadota > Gammaproteobacteria > Enterobacterales > Enterobacteriaceae > Enterobacter > Enterobacter sp. 5-4. Next base: position 347,246 of record NZ_JFHW01000022.1, read on the forward strand.
TCCTGAAGATGGCAGCAAAGACGTGTTCGTACACTTCTCTGCAATCCAGTCTAATGGTTTCAAAACTCTGGCTGAAGGTCAGCGTGTAGAGTTCGAAATCACTAACGGTGCCAAAGGCCCTTCTGCTGCTAACGTAATCGCTCTGTAATCCAGACGCGTCAGCAAGAATTTCAAAACCCGCTCACTGAGCGGGTTTTTTTCGTTTTGAATCAGCCAAGCAGATACATTTTCAGGAAGCTGGCCACGATCAGCACGCTTAACAACACCATGCCTGCGCTCATCAGACTCTGTTTCATTCTGTCACCCTCGTTCATTACTGCATCCAGAGTGACAGAGAAAAATTAAGCCAACATTAACGGTTCGGCTGTTAATGCGCGCTTGCGGAAGAAAATAGCCAAAATGCGATCCCCGTCATCGCAAAGGAGCCGAGCATATTGAGCGCCATATTCATCAGCGCCCAGCCGATACGGCCTTCCTGAAAGAGAAAAACCGTTTCCGCAGAAAAGGTTGAGAAGGTGGTTAACCCGCCGCAGAATCCGGTGGTAATCAGGACTTTCCACATTGGGTCAATGTGTGTCATTCGGTTAAACCAGGCCAGCCCCATGCCAATGATAAAGGCACCTATCAGGTTTGCAGCCAGCGTCCCCATGGGAATCGCCTGATGCAGGGGGTTAAACCGCATACTGAGAAACCATCGCGCAACGCTACCCGTTCCCCCACCAATAAAAACGGCTAAAAGTAGTTGTAACACGCTAAATACCTGCTATTTGATGTGTAAGAGAAGCGAGTTTAACGCCGTTTATGATGAGGGGACAAATATGTATGTTGCGGTAGGGCAATTTGCGGTCACGCCTGACTGGCAGGCTAACGCGATAAAATGCGTCAATCTGATGATGCAGGCCCAACAGAAAGGCGCGTCGCTGCTGGTGCTTCCTGAGGCGCTGCTGGCCAGGGATGATAATGACCCGGATTTATCCGTGAAGTCCGCGCAGCCGCTGGACGGTGAATTTTTACAGCAATTGCTCGCCCAGAGCGTGGGCAATACGATGACGACGATCTTAACAATCCATGTTCCCTCTACGCTGGGTCGGGCGGTGAATACGCTGGTGGCGATTCGCGGCGGAGCCATAGTCGCACGTTACGCCAAGCTTCATCTTTATGATGCCTTCAGCATTCAGGAATCACGGCGCGTCGACCCAGGAGACCGTGTTCCGCCGCTGCTGGAGATTGACGGATTAAAGGTTGGGCTGATGACCTGCTATGACCTGCGTTTTCCGGAGCTGGCACTCCATCTGGCGCTACAGGGGGCGGACGTGCTGGTTCTGCCTGCCGCGTGGGTTAAAGGGCCGTTAAAAGAACATCACTGGGCAACGCTGCTGGCGGCACGCGCGCTGGATACCACCTGCTATGTCGTTGCTGCAGGAGAATGCGGAACGAAGAACATCGGGCAAAGCAGGGTGGTCGATCCGCTGGGTGTGACGATCGCCGCGGCTGCGGAAGCCCCGGATTTGCTGGTGGCGGAGATAAACATAGACAGAATTGCGCTTGCACGTCAGCAATTACCCGTTCTTCGCAATCGTCGGTTTGCGCCACCGCAATTATTGTGATGTTTTTTTCAACAATGCTTGATTCACCTTGTTACAGATTGCTATTGTGTGCACGCGCTAAATGACCGTTAATACAGTCAGGTTTTGGCGCTGAATGCAGCCTGTTTTAAGTAAAGAAGGTATCTATGGGTGAGATTAGTATTACCAAACTGCTGGTGGTTGCCGCACTGGTCGTCCTGCTGTTTGGTACCAAGAAGTTACGCACGCTGGGTGGTGACCTGGGGGCTGCCATCAAAGGCTTTAAGAAAGCGATGAACGACGATGATACAGCCGCGAAGAAAAGCGCTGAGGATGACGTCCCGGCAGACAAGCTTTCTCACAAAGAGTGACAGCAACGCCTGCGGGCTTGCGAAAAAAAACCGGCTCATGAGGCCGGTTTTTTTGTATTACTGTAAATGAATATTACAGCATTATTTAACTTCTTCGCCTTTTGCCTGCATATCTGCATGGTAGGAGGAGCGAACAAACGGGCCGCATGCGGCGTGAGTAAAGCCCATCGCCAGCGCTTCGGCCTTCATTTCATCAAACTCGTCCGGGCTCACGTAGCGCTGTACCGGCAGGTGGTGACGGCTTGGCTGCAGATACTGGCCCAGAGTCAGCATGGTTACACCGTGGCGGCGAAGATCGCGCATCACCTCGATGATTTCATCGTTAGTTTCACCCAGACCTACCATCAGACCTGACTTGGTCGGAATATGCGGATGCGCTTCTTTGAAGCGTTCCAGCAGTTTCAGAGACCAGTTATAGTCAGCGCCCGGGCGGACCTGACGATAGAGACGCGGTACGTTTTCCAGGTTGTGGTTAAACACATCTGGCGGCGTCGCGGTCAGGATATCCAGCGCGCGGTCCATACGGCCGCGGAAGTCTGGCACCAGCGTCTCGATTTTGATGTTTGGGCTTTTCTCGCGAATGGCCGTAATACAGTCAGCGAAGTGCTGCGCTCCGCCGTCGCGCAGATCGTCACGGTCAACGGACGTGATAACCACGTAACGCAGCGCCATGTCGGCGATGGTCTGCGCCAGCTTCTGGGGTTCGTTAGCATCAGGCGCGACCGGACGGCCATGAGCAACATCGCAGAACGGGCAGCGGCGGGTACAGATAGCACCCAGAATCATAAACGTCGCGGTACCGTGATTGAAACATTCAGCAAGGTTCGGACAAGAGGCTTCTTCACAAACGGAGTGAAGGCCATTCTTGCGCATCGCCGCTTTGATCCCCTGGATACGCGAAGAGTCGGCCGGAAGTTTGATTTTCATCCATTCCGGTTTTCTTAACAGCGCCTCGCGCTCTGTAGCCACGTTTTTAACCGGGATAAGGGCCATTTTATCGGCATCGCGGTATTTAACACCGCGTTCCATCACAATGGGTTTACTCATAGCGTGCGTGTTCCAGTTGCGAATATCGAAGGAAAGCGTTTCAATTCAAGGGAATGTTGTATTTATCAACTATTTTTGAATGAACGACAGGCAGTATATCATTGAAACGGTCGTTAAAGCAGCCTGCCAGATCGCCAATTTGTAAAATAGTTGTTGTTTTGTGCCTTTTGCCCTGCCTGCCGCAGGGGCTTATGCTGGCTCAACCTGTCAGAAGGCCTGACGGATAATGCGGATGACGTTTTCCAGAACCGGATCGCGCAAGCTCAGCTTGTTGTAATGCAGTGAAATTTCAATAGATTCCGCATTAAGCTGGCTGAGGGGGATACTGTCCAGCGGCCAGCATTTCCGGAGCAGGCTGTACAGGCGCGATGGCATGATGCACAGCATATCGCTGCTGCCTATCAGGGATGCGGTGGTGAACATATTGTAACTGCTGAAGCTGATCTGACGTTCCGGGAAAATTTCATCAATACGCTGACGAAGGCCATGGTTGGACTGCCCTTCGGTCATGAAAGACGAGTGGTCGTAGTTGCGCAGGTTTTCGATGGTCAGCGGCTCGCTGAGGGCAGGATGCTGCTGACGGCAAACCAGTACCAGGTTATCCGCATAGAGCACATTTTGCCCCAGCGCTCTGGCACTGAAGCTGCCGCTTTCAATAATCAGGTCCGTCTGGAACTGGGCAAGCTGAACGTCAGGCTCATGGAGAGGCACATTGCGAAGCAGGAGCTGCGGAGCATGCTCTTTTACGGCCTGGAAGATCGCTGGCATCACCAGCACACCCACAGAAGGAGAACAGCCGATGGTGATGGTTCTCTGCTTATCATAGCTCCCGGTTAAATCCAGTGCGCCCAGAATCGACTCCAGCCCCTGGCTGATGTACTCATGGAGATGCGTGGCGTAGGCCGTCGGCGTTACCCCCTGGCCCTTACGAATAAATAACGGGTCAGGAAATATAGCGCGTAGCTTTTGGATGGACTGGCTTATTGCTGATGGCGTGAGATTAAGAATTTTCGCAGCGTTAACGATACCCTTATGGACATATACTGCCTCAAAAATAGTCAGTAAATTGAGATCAATATTACGTAAAGTCCGAAAAATTTGCGGCTTGTCTTCGCCACCAGGTTCATTCAGTCGTTTGGCTGGTAAATTATTATACTCCACGCTTTCACTCCGTATACATTCACAATATGAATGATAGTTGAATTTATTTATTATGCTTGTAGAGATTCGTAAAGTGTTGGTTTTGTTTCATTTGTTTATCAAAAGCAAACACTTGTGTGATAATTGCTCACGTTACTTATGCCGTGTTTGCCGTGCATGCTGGAGGCTAAATAATATGTAGCGGTAATATTCGGGCGCTTCGAAAATATAGAATCTATGGATTATTGTAAAGTGCAAAAACGGTAAATAGACAGTGGCCCGTCAAATTAGCGAGCCCTGTTGTACGATATATTAAGCAGGGATATATTCGTGCGGGGGATTGTTAAGTAGTGCTAACACGTTCTTCAACAGCACGGGACGAATCGTGTCTGGCGTAGCGGTTTCTACCCACTGGCGCATTTGCGTCATTTCCATGCCGGCGTAGCCGCAGGGGTTTATGCGCTGGAAAGGCGCGAGATCCATATTAATATTCAAGGCCAGGCCATGGAATGAGCAGCCTTTACGAATACGCAGCCCCAGAGAGCAGATCTTCATTTCCCCAACGTAGACCCCAGGCGCATCGGCCCGCGGATGCGCGTCAATCCCGTATTCCGCCAGCGTATTGACGACTGTCTGTTCCAGTAAGGTAACCAGTTCACGCACGCCGAGCTTTCTGCGCTTCAGATTGAGCAGGACGTACATCACCTGCTGCCCGGGACCATGGTACGTGACCTGACCGCCGCGATCGCTCTGGATAACCGGAATATCGCCCGTCATTAATAAATGTTCTGCTTTTCCCGCCTGACCCTGCGTAAAGACCGGCAGGTGTTCGACCAGCCAGATCTCATCGGGGGTAGTGTCATCGCGTGAATCGGTGAAGTCATGCATAGCCTGGGAGACAGGCTCGTAAGGTTGCAGCCCGAGTTGACGGACCAGAATTTTATCCTGATACAAAACTGCGTCTCCGAAGACGAGGGACAAAAGGTATGCGGGAGTATATCACAGCGGGGAGAGGGGTTACCCGGCAAACCGGGTAACCGCAAAGGGACTACAGCACCATACGAACGATTTCGATATTGCCGAGCTCTTCGTACAGCGTCTCAACCTGCTCAATGTGTGTCGCAGTGATGGTAATAGAAACCGAGTGGTAGTTGCCCTTGCTGCTTGGTTTTACTGACGGAGAGTAGTCACCCGGCGCATGGCGCTGTACCACTTCAACCACCTGATCAACCAGCTCAGGTTTCGCCAGACCCATTACTTTGTAGGTAAATGGGGTAGGGAATTCAAGCAGTTCGTTAAGTTTGGTTTTCATGTCAGCTCCGGCGTAACGTCAAAAAATAATAACTCCCACGTCAGGTGGGAGTTATCAGGATACTTAGTATATGGGGATCAAAATCACACTTTCAAGTGTTCGATTTTTAACCAAACCAGTGGTGGAACATCAATTTAATATAATCAATGATTTTGCCGAAGAAATTGCCTTCAGGAATTTCTTGCAGGACCACCAGCGGGCGCTGATCGATCGTTTTGCCATCCAGCTGGAAGTTGATCGTGCCCACGACCTGATTTTTCTGCAGCGGGGCGTGCAGCTCGGTGCTGTTCAGGACGTAGCTGGCTTTCAGATCCTTCATACGACCGCGCGGAATGGTCAGGTAGAGGTCTTTATCAACGCCGAGAGAAGCACGGTCGTTGTCACCGAACCAGACCGGTTCAGACGCAAACTCTTTGCCTGCTTTCAGTGGATTCACGGTTTCGAAGAAACGGAAGCCCCAGGTCAGCAGCTTCTTGCTTTCTGTTTCACGGCCTTTAAAGGTGCGGCCACCCATCACGGCAGAGATCAGACGCATCTGGCCTTCAGTGGCGGAGGCGACCAGGTTGTAGCCCGCTTTGTCGGTGTGACCGGTTTTGATGCCGTCAACGTTCAGGCTGTTATCCCACAGCAGGCCGTTACGGTTGGTCTGACGAATACCGTTGAAGGTGAACTCTTTCTCTTTATAGATAGAGTACTCATTAGGAACATCGCGGATCAGCGCCTGACCAATCAACGCCATGTCACGTGCCGAGCTGTACTGACCGTCTGCGTCCAGGCCGTGTACGGTCTGGAAATGGCTGTTTTTCAGACCCAGCGCGTTCACGTAGCTGTTCATCAGGCCTACGAAGGCATCCTGACTACCGGCGGCGAAATCGGCCATCGCCACGCAGGCATCGTTACCCGACTGCAGGTTGATACCGCGAATCAGCTGGGAAACAGGAACCTGCATACCCGGTTTCAGGAACATCAGAGAGGAGCCCTTAAAGACCGGGTTCCCGGTTGCCCACGCATCGTTACCGATGGTGACCAGATCCGTTTCTTTGAATTTACCTGCCTTCATCGCCTGGCCGATAACGTAGCTGGTCATCATTTTGGTCAGGCTGGCCGGGTCACGGCGGGCATCGGCATTCTGTTCTGCCAGCACTTTGCCAGAGTTGTAATCGATCAGGATGTAGGATTCCGCGTCGATTTGCGGAACGCCAGGGATCATGGTCTTGATATTCAGGTCATCGGCGTGAGCTGCAGAGAGCGCAGCCGCGCAAAGGGCCGTGGTCAGCGCCATGCGCTGCACAAAACGAGCAGAAAAAGTGGTCTTCATGGTCAGAACTACGACATCCGTGATGGAATTAAAAAAAGTGCCTTACTATAGCAAATGCTATTCAGGCAGGCATCCGACTTTAAGCATGAGTTTGTGAATGTGTTTTACACAAACTGACAATTCGGATACCGCCGGTTAATTATTTCGCAACAGCGATAAATGACTGAAGCTGAGCTTCATTCTGCAGACGCTGCTGCAGGGAAGCTGCCTGCGATTTGCTGGCAAACGGCCCCATCTGAATGCGCCAGACCGCACCGTTCTGCTCAACGCGTCCAGGTACGCCAAACTGCTGGCTCAGACGCTGCTGATACTGTTTAGCCCGGGCCTGATCGCTCACTGCGCCGACCTGAACCACATAGCTGCCGCTGGCCGCTGTTGGAGCCGTCACCACTGCACTTTGCGTGGCCGCGGGCGCCGTTACGGGAGCCGACTGGGTCGCTGGTGCAGCAACGGGAGCGGGGGCTGGGGTAGGCTCACTGCCTTCCAGCACGCCCGAGGCTAAGGTCGTCGGTGCGCCAAGAAAGCCGCTACTCTTTACCGGTGCGCCCGTTGAATCGTCGCTTTGCAGCGTGTCGTTGCTGATTGGGCGTATTTCTCCCCCCGGCTGAGCAGGCTCGGCCGGAGAAGAGACGCTGCCCATTCCGCCGTCAAGATTGGGGCGGTCGGGCAGGGCATAGGTCTGTTTCGCCACCGTCGTACACGCGGTACCCGGCCCGGAGAGGGAGCCATCCTGCGCCACGATAATCGGGTCAATACGGACTTTGGTGTTATTCGAGGTATTCAGGCGATCGGCAGATGCGCGCGACAGGGAGATCACCCGGTCATTTCCGTACGGGCCGCGGTCGTTGATACGCACGACGATCATGCGGCCGTTTGCCAGGTTGGTGATACGAGCATAGCTCGGGATCGGCAGCGTCGGATGTGCCGCCGTCAGCTGCATGGGGTCGAACGTCTCTCCGGAGGCCGTCAGGTTACTGCCTGGCTCGGCATCATAAATGGCGGCAAAGCCCGCCTGGCTGAAACGGGAAGGATCCTGAACAATTTTATAGCTTTTGCCGTCGCGCTCGTAATCCTGATTGGCACTGGCATTCAGCGGTTCATAAACGGGATCGGCACCGCTGATTTCTACGATCGGGCCATTACACACCGCAGGCTGCGGCGGCGCGACGGTTGCCTGTTGCTGACCATCATCACTAGTACAGGCCGCAAGTAAACTTGCCGCAATGCAGATCCCCAGCCACTGCTTACGCATTCCGATCCCCTTATTTTTATACGCTTTTTGACAACATTTTTCTGTGGGTATGGATCGACATCACGATACCAAACCCGGCCATCAACACGATCAGTGCCGAGCCTCCGTAACTCACCAGCGGCAGCGGTACGCCTACCACCGGCAGAATACCACTCACCATACCAATATTTACGAAGACATAAACGAATAAAATCAGCATCAACCCGCCAGCCATGACGCGACCAAAGGTCGTTTGCGCGCGTGCTGCAATCCACAATCCCCGCATGATCAGCAGAACGTATAGGGCCAGGAGTATTAAGATGCCCACCAGCCCCAGCTCTTCCGCCAGGACGGCAAAGATAAAGTCGGTGTGGCGTTCCGGTAAAAATTCCAGCTGCGACTGCGTGCCGTGCAGCCAGCCTTTACCGCGCAGGCCGCCGGAGCCAATCGCAATCTTGGACTGAATAATATGATAGCCCGCGCCCAGCGGATCGGTTTCCGGATCGAGCAGCATCATGACGCGCTGGCGCTGGTAATCGTGCATCAGGAAGAACCAGAGAATAGGGATGAACGCCGCAATCAGCACTACCGCGATACCAATCAGGCGCCAGCTCAGGCCCGACAGGAACAGGACAAACAGGCCGGAGAGGGCGATGAGGATAGAGGTACCCAGGTCAGGCTGTGCCGCAACCAGCAGCGTTGGCAGGAAAATCAGCACCAGCGCGATAGCGGTATTCTTCAGCGACGGCGGACAGACGTCGCGGTTGATGAAGCGTGCCACCATTAAGGGCACGGCGATTTTGGCAATTTCCGAAGGCTGAAAGCGGACAATGCCCAAATCCAGCCAGCGTTGCGCCCCTTTTGAAATGGCGCCAAACGCATCTACCGCAACCAGCAAAATAATACAGAAGATGTAGAGGTAGGGCGCCCAGCCTTCGTAGACGCGCGGCGGGATCTGCGCCATCACCACCATAATGATCAGGCCCATGGCGATCTGGCCGATTTTGCGCTCCATCATCCCGATGTCCTGGCCGCTGGCGCTCCAGATTACCAGCGCGCTGTAAACCAGCAGAGCCAGCAGGATCAGCAGCATGGCTGGGTCGATGTGGATTTTGTCCCACAGCGATTTTTTATTTGGATTATCCGTCATGATTATTGGTCCTCCGCCGCAGCGGCGGCCGGGTTTTCAGCCGGCAGTTCGGTGTTGTTATCACCCAGCATAATGTGGTCAAGGATCTGGCGCATGATGGTCCCTACTGCAGGCCCGGCACCGCCGTTCTCCAGAATCATCGCCACCGCGACCTGCGGGTTGTCATAAGGGGCAAACGCCGTCATCAGCTTGTGGTCACGCAGACGTTCGGCAATGCGGTGCGCGTTATAGGTTTCGTTGGCTTTCAGGCCAAAGACCTGCGCAGTACCGGACTTCGCCGCCACTTTGTACGGCGTACCGGCGAAATACTTGTGTGCGGTACCGTTCGGGCGGTTTGCCACGCCGTACATACCGTCTTTCGCGATTTCCCAGAAGCCGGAATGAATGTCACCCACCGGCGCTTCGTGCGGCTGGTTCCACGGCACTTTTTTGCCGTCTTCAACCGTACTCTGCAGCAGGTGAGGCACTTTCACCACGCCGTCATTGATGAGGATCATCATGGCTTTGTTCATCTGAAGCGGCGTTGCCGTCCAGTACCCCTGACCGATACCCACCGGAATGGTGTCGCCCTGATACCACGGTTTTTTAAAGCGCTTCAGCTTCCATTCGCGCGTCGGCATGTTGCCGGAGCGTTCTTCCGCAAGGTCAACGCCGGTGTAGTGTCCGTAGCCGAATTTGCTCATCCACTCAGACAGGCGGTCGATCCCCATGTCATACGCCACCTGATAGAAGAAGGTATCCGCAGACTCCTCCAGCGATTTGGTGACGTTCAGATGGCCGTGGCCCCATTTTTTCCAGTCGCGATAGCGCTTTTCTGAACCGGGCAACTGCCACCAGCCTGGGTCAAACAGGCTGGTATTGCGGTTGATGACGCCAGCACTCAGTGCAGAGACCGCCACGTACGGTTTAACCGTGGATGCCGGCGGGTAAACCCCTTGCGTCGCGCGGTTCACCAGCGGCGTGTTGGGGTCATTCAGCAGACCGGAGTAGTCTTTACTGGAAATGCCGTCAACAAACAGGTTCGGGTCATAGCTTGGCATAGACACCATCGCCAGGATGCCGCCGGTGCGGGGATCGGTGACCACAACGGCTGCGCGGCTGCCCGCCAGCAGGGTTTCAATATACTGCTGTAGCTTAAGGTCGAGGGTCAGATAGACGTCATGCCCCGCCTGAGGCGGCACTTCTTTAAGCTGGCGAATCACGCGTCCACGGTTGTTAACCTCAACCTCTTCATAGCCGGTTTGCCCGTGCAGGACATCTTCGTAGTAGCGTTCAATACCGAGCTTACCGATGTCGTGCGTTGCGGCGTAGTTCGCCAGCTTGCCGTCTTTATCGAGGCGGTCGACGTCTTTATCGTTAATCTTGGAGACGTAGCCAATCACATGCGTCAGCGCGGATCCGTAAGGGTAGTAGCGACGCTTGTAGCCCTTTACTTCCACGCCGGGGAAACGGTACTGGTTTACCGCAAAGCGGGCCACCTGGACTTCCGTCAGGTTGGTTTTAACCGGGATGGAGGTGAAACGGTGAGAGCGGGCGCGCTCTTTTTTGAAGGCGGCGATATCGTCGTCGTTAAGGTCAACAACGCTTTTCAGCGCTTCCAGCGTATCCTGAACGTTATCGACTTTTTCCGGCATCATCTCGATTTGATAGATGGTGCGGTTTAACGCCAGCGGGGTGCCGTTGCGATCGTAAATAATGCCGCGGCTGGGTGCGATAGGCACCAGCTTGATACGGTTTTCGTTGGAACGCGTCTGGTAGTCGGTAAAACGGACAATTTGCAGATTATAAAGGTTGGCGATCAGCACGCCGGTAAGCAGCAAAATCCCGGTGAAGGCGACCAGCGCCCGGCGCACAAACAGCGCGGACTCAGCCGTATAGTCGCGAAAAGAATTCTGTAGTTTCATCCGCTGCTTAATCTACCCTGGTCAGTCATTACTCGCGGTGATAGGGGTGGTTGGTAGTAATGCTCCACGCGCGATACAGGCTTTCTGCCACCAGTACCCGAACGAGCGGGTGGGGAAGCGTCAGCGCGGAGAGGGACCAACTTTGTTCTGCTGCCGCTTTGCAGGCAGGGGATAACCCTTCGGGTCCGCCAATCAACAGACTGACGTCACGGCCATCCTGCTTCCAGCGCTCCAGTTCGTGCGCCAGCTGCGGCGTATCCCAGGGTTTTCCTGGAATATCGAGGGTGACGATGCGGTTTTTGCCAGCGGCAGCCAGCATCAGTTCGCCCTCTTTATCGAGAATACGTTTGATATCGGCGTTCTTGCCGCGCTTACCGGCGGGGATTTCCACCAGTTCGAACGGCATGTCTTTTGGAAAACGACGCAGATATTCAGTAAAACCGGTTTGTACCCAGTCCGGCATTTTGGTGCCGACGGCGACCAGCTGCAACTTCACGCATTAACCCCAGAGTTTTTCCAGCTCATACAGGCGACGGCTCTCTTCCTGCATGACGTGGACAATCACATCGCCGAGATCGACAACCACCCAGTCAGCCGTCGCTTCACCTTCAACGCCGAGCGGCAACAGCCCTGCAGCACGTGATTCCTGTACCACGTGATCGGCAATTGAAACAACATGACGTGTGGACGTACCGGTGCAGATGATCATGCAGTCGGTAATACTGGATTTACCCTTAACGTCGATAGCGATGATGTCCTGACCTTTCAGGTCATCAATTTTGTCAATAACAAAATCCTGGAGTGCTTTACCCTGCAAGTTTTCCCCCTGGGGTGAATGAGATTGTAAAACGTTGAATTCGTAGCCAGACAGTATACCTGAACTCATGCCTGTGTCGGGACAAAAGTCTCCGGTCGGGCTTTTGAAGGCGGGTATCATCCCACCCTCTGCCTGAGATTGCATCGCCATTTTTGTAAAACAATTTCTGTAAAGCAATCATCGGCGGGAAAGTCTGGCAGCGGAGAATAACAGTATGGCTTACCCTGTCAAGGCAGGATAAACAATAAGCCGCTTTTTATGCCCTCCGGCTATTCATCTGCGCTTTTCTGATACAAACCATGCGTATGGATATAGGCCAGCACCGGTGCGGGGAGCAGATCGTCACACGCTAAACCCTGCTGTAAGCGCTCGCGAATGAGGGTTGCAGAGATATCGAACCACGGCGTTTCCGCCAGATAAATCTTCCCGGCAGGCTGATTGTGGAGATCTTCAACATTGGCGGTGAGATGATCTTCCAGCCACTGCTGGTACTGCGCTTCGCGCATGGTCAGCGGATAGCCAGGACGGCGGCAGACGAGCAGGTGGCTGTTCTCCAGGATGGTTTCATATTTATGCCATGTGGGGAAGTTCAGCAGGGAGTCCTGTCCGATGATAAAAGCCAGCGGCTGGTCTGGACCTTGTTCTGCGCGCCACTCCTGAAGCGTCTGCGAGGTCCAGGAGGGCGTATCGCGACGCAGCTCACGCTCGTCAAGCCGGAAGAGCGGCTTATCTGCGATGGCAAGGGCAAGCATCTCTTTTCGCTGCTCGCTGGTCGCCTCAGGCTGTGGACGATGGGGCGGGACATTATTCGGCATGATGGTGACGCGCTGAAGGCCGATCAGATTCGCCAGAATTTCAACCGGCTTCAGATGCCCGTAGTGTACCGGGTCGAAGGTGCCGCCATACAGGGCCTGTAAAGAGTGCATACTATCCATCAATAAAAACGTCTGCCAGCGCCTTGTGGCAGAGCAGCAGGGAAAGGCTTTCCAGCTCCGCCCAGACCGACTGGCCGTAATCTTGCTTTAGCGTAAGCTCGGCGCGCATCAGAAGCTGTACCGCCTGGCGAAGCTGTTCATGACTCAGGCGGTTGATGGCCTCGGTGGTCAAAGCCCGGCGATTTTGCCACACCCGGTGTTTATCAAACAGCGAACGCAAAGGCGTATGGGCAGACTGACGCTTGAGCGTAATCAGCAGCAGCAGTTCGCGCTGCAGGGTTCGCAGCAGAATAACCGGTTCGCTGCCTTCGAGGCGCAGCTGCTGCAGAATATGCAGGGCGCGTTTACTTTTTGCCGACAGCAGCGCGTCCACCCAGTGGAACGGCGTGAAGTGCGCCGCGTCGTTAACGGCCTGCTCGACGCGCGGCAAGGTCAGCTTGCCGTCCGGCCAGAGCAGGGAGAGTCTGTCCAGCGCCTGCGCCAGGGCCAGCAGGTTACCTTCATAGCAGTAGCAGAGCAGCTGGTTCGCCGCGTCATCCAGCTGAAGGTTGTGCTGCTTCGCTCTCGCGGCGACCCATTTAGGCAGATGCGCCTGCTCAGGCGTCTGACAGGTGACCAGCACCGCGTGGGGCGCGAGTTGGGTAAACCATGCCGCGTTTTCCTGCGCTTTGGTCAGCTTGTTGCCACGCACAATCAGGATCAGATCGCTGTGTAAGAGGCTGACCAGCGTAGCGAGCTGCTCGTTCATCGCCGCGTTAGGCCCGTTTTCCGGCAGCAGGATCTGAATCGTCTGGCGCGATGCGAACAGGCTCATCGCCTGACAGAGCGAGAAGAGGGCGTTCCAGTCGGTATTGTTATCCAACTGGACGGTGTGGTGTTCATCAAAGCCCTGCGCGGCGGCGGCATGCCGCACGGCATCCAGGCTTTCCTGAAGTAATAACGGATCGTTTCCAAGAAGCAGATACGCCGCGCGCAGCCCTTCATTGAGCTGCGCGCGGAGTTGTTCAGGATACAGCCTGATCATCATTTACCCAGAGAGTTAGCAGCAGGAAGCGTGCCATCAACCGGTTTATCAACAATGTCAGATCCTTGTTTGGTTGACGCTGCAATACTTGGCAGTTTACGGATCAGCTGTTCCGCCGCCTTGTCATACATTTCGTTGATGATAATCTGCTGTTCGGCATCTTTTGCCAGCGCCGTCTGCGGGTTATCGAAGAACGAACGGTACACTTTCGTGCTGATCGGATAGATGTCTTTACCCGGGATCAGAACTGCCGCGTTGACCGTCAACACCATTTGATACTCTGCGGTACGGCCATCCTGGAAGATAGACGCAGTGTCTCTCGACAGACCACTTCCTGTCACACGCAGAGACGGTACATCCTGACGCAGCGTCTGTTTCTCAACAAGCTCAACGCCGTTCAGACGCAGCTGATTGCGAATTGCCCGGCTGAGTGGACCGTTCGGATCTCCGGAATCAAAGATCATGGTTTTCATCTGAGCAGGCACCGCCGTGGTATTGCGCAGGTGCCAGCCGCAGCCAGCGGTGACAAGCACCGCCAGAGATAAGAGTATTGTTGCCAGTTGTCGCACGTTTCCTCCCGCGCTTAGCCAACGACCAGATTCAGCAGTTTACCAGGTACGTAGATCACTTTACGTACGGTAACGCCCTCAAGATATTTAGCGACCAGTGGTTCCTGGCCCGCGCGCTCGCGAACCTGTTCTTCGGTTGCATCGACCGCCACGGTAATTTTACCGCGGACTTTACCGTTCACCTGGACCACGACCAGCGTGGTGTTCTCCACCATCGCGGCTTCGTCAGCCTGCGGCCACGGCGCGTTGTCGATATCGCCTTCGCCTTTCAGCTCCTGCCACAGGGTAAAGCTAACGTGCGGCGTGAACGGGTTCAGCATGCGAACAACGGCCAGCAGCGCTTCACGCATTAAGGCACGATCCTGCTCGCCGTCCTGCGGGGCTTTCGCCAGCTTGTTCATCAGTTCCATAATAGCCGCAATTGCGGTATTGAAGGTCTGACGACGACCAATATCATCGGTCACTTTCGCAATGGTTTTATGAACGTCACGACGCAGCGCCTGCTGATCTTCAGTCAGGGCAGCAGCGTTCAGCGCCGGGGCATCGCCCAGTGAGGTGTGCTCGTAAACCAGCTTCCAGACGCGTTTCAGGAAGCGGTTTGCGCCTTCCACGCCAGACTCCTGCCATTCCAGCGTCATGTCTGCCGGAGAGGCAAACATCATGAACAGACGCACGGTATCCGCACCATAACGCTCAACCATCACCTGCGGGTCGATACCGTTGTTTTTCGACTTGGACATTTTGCTCATGCCGGTGTAGACCAGCTCGTGACCTTCAGCGTCTTTCGCCTTCACGATACGGCCCTTCTCGTCGCGCTCAACGATCGCGTCAACCGGAGATACCCAGTTACGCTCGCCGTTTGCCCCGACGTAATAGAAGGCATCCGCCAGCACCATGCCCTGACACAGCAGCTGTTTTGCAGGTTCGTCAGAGTTCACCATGCCCGCATCGCGCATCAGCTTGTGGAAGAAGCGGAAGTAGAGCAGGTGCATGATGGCGTGTTCGATACCACCGATGTAGATATCTACCGGCAGCCAGTAGTTCGCTGCTTTGGAATCCAGCATGCCGTCCTGATACTGAGGACAGGTGTAGCGAGCATAGTACCAGGATGACTCCATAAAGGTGTCAAAGGTGTCGGTTTCGCGCAGCGCGGGCTGACCGTTGACGGTGGTTTTTGCCCACTCAGGATCGGCTTTGATCGGGCTGGTGATACCGTCCATGACCACGTCTTCCGGCAGGATCACCGGCAGCTGATCTTCCGGCGTTGGCATCACGGTGCCATCTTCCAGCGTCACCATTGGAATTGGCGCACCCCAGTAACGCTGACGGGAAACGCCCCAGTCGCGCAGACGGAAGTTAACTTTACGCTCGCCCACGCCAAGGGAGGCCAGCTTGTCGGCGATAGCGTTGAAGCCCTCTTCGAAGCTCAGACCGTTGAACTCGCCGGAGTTGAACAAGGTCCCTTTTTCGGTCAGCGCTTGTTCGGACAGGTCTGGTTCAGAACCGTCCGCCGTCAGAATAACAGGCTTGATGGTCAGGCCATATTTAGTGGCAAATTCATAGTCGCGCTGGTCGTGACCCGGAACAGCCATCACGGCGCCTGTGCCGTACTCCATCAGTACGAAGTTGGCGGCCCAGACAGGGATCGCTTCGCCCGTCAGCGGGTGAATGGCCTTAAAGCCGGTATCAACCCCTTTTTTCTCCATCGTTGCCATATCGGCTTCGGCCACTTTCGTGTTGCGGCACTCGTCGATGAAGGTAGCCAGTTCCGGATTGTTTTCTGCCGCTTTCTGCGCCAGCGGGTGACCTGCGGCCACGGCCAGGTAGGTCGCGCCCATGAAGGTGTCCGGACGGGTGGTGTAGACGGTCAGGGTCTGGTCGTAGTTCTCAACGTTGAAGGTAATTTCCACGCCTTCAGAACGGCCGATCCAGTTGCGCTGCATGGTCTTAACGGTATCTGGCCAGTGGTCCAGATTATCCAGATCGTTCAGCAGCTCATCAGCGTAAGCGGTGATTTTAATAAACCACTGCGGGATCTCTTTACGCTCCACTTTGGTATCACAGCGCCAGCAGCAGCCATCGATAACCTGTTCGTTCGCGAGAACGGTCTGGTCATTCGGGCACCAGTTAACGGCAGAGGTCTTCTTGTACACCAGGCCTTTTTTGTACAGCTCGGTGAAGAATTTCTGTTCCCAGCGGTAATATTCCGGGGTACAGGTTGCCAGCTCGCGGCTCCAGTCATAGCCAAAGCCCAGCATTTTGAGCTGGTTTTTCATGTACGCGATGTTGTCGTACGTCCACGGTGCCGGCGCCGTATTGTTTTTGACCGCCGCGCCTTCCGCAGGCAGACCGAACGCATCCCAACCGATGGGTTGCAGAACGTTTTTGCCCAGCATGCGCTGGTAGCGCGCAATCACATCACCGATGGTGTAGTTACGCACGTGGCCCATGTGTAGTCGACCAGAAGGATAGGGAAGCATCGACAGGCAGTAATACTTCTCTTTGCTCTCGTCTTCGGTTACTTCAAAGGTGCGCTTCTCGTCCCAGTGTTGCTGGACTTTTGATTCTATCTCTTCCGGGCGGTATTGCTCTTGCATGGCAGCCAGTGGTCCTGTGTTCAATACAGCTACAAATGTAGCCAATGGATGTGGTAATTCAGATCCGCATAGCATAGCCCAAACGCCCGCGTCAAAACAGCCTTTCGCACAAATGCGCTTTGCAGGAATTTACCGGGTCTGTGCTTCACCTGACAAAGCGGCGCTGAAATAAGGTCTATTATTAGAAATAGTTACTTACCCGGGAGGCAAAATGATGAACAAGGTTGCTCAATTTTACCGCGAACTGGTGGCGACACTGACGGAACGGCTGCGTAACGGCGAGCGTGATATCGACGCGCTGGTGGAGCAGGCGCGTGCCCGCGTGTCGCAAACGGGTGAGTTAACGCGAACCGAAGTGGAAGAGGTGACCCGCGCCGTGCGTCGCGATCTGGAAGAGTTCGCGCGCAGCTACCAGGAAAGCCAGGAGGAGGTCACGGACAGCGTTTTCATGCGGGTGATCAAAGAGAGCCTGTGGCAGGAGCTGGCCGATATCACCGATAAAACGCAGCTGGAGTGGCGTGAAGTCTTTCAGGATTTAAACCACCACGGTGTGTACCACAGCGGTGAAGTGGTCGGGCTGGGAAATCTGGTGTGCGAGAATTGCCACCATCATATTGCGGTGTATACGCCGGAGGTCCTGTCGCTGTGTCCGAAATGCGGCCACGATCAGTTCCAGCGTCGGCCGTTTGAGCCCTAGGTAAAAGCGCAGGTTTGCGCCCTCTCCCCGTGGGAGAGGGCCGGGGTGAGGGCATCAGGCCGCACTACGCACTATAGTAAGCCAGTCTCTCCGCCAGCAAATCCACAAACGCCTCACGGTCAATATCCACTATCACCGTGGTATTCGGTTTATTCCCCGTCAGCGAGTAGTAGTCCACCACCGTCATCCCCTGGGTGTATTTCCCCTGCGTTTCGACGCCAACCCACCTGTGGACCGTGGTAAACATCTCCGGTTTTAACAGCCAGGCAATGGTGCACGGATCGTGCAGCGGCGCGCCGTGGAATCCCCATTTCTCGGCTTTGTGATACTCCATAAAGAAGTCGAGCAGCTCAGCCACGGTTGTCGCGACCGGATTGCCAACGGAGCGGAAGCGCTCAATGTCGTCTGCCATAATCTGCGCGCGATGCGTCACGTCCAGCCCTGCCATCACAACTGGCAGGCCCGACTGGAAGACGATTTCCGCTGCTTCCGGATCGACAAAAATGTTGAACTCTGCGGAAGGCGTCCAGTTTCCCAGGCCCATAGCCCCGCCCATGATGACGATACGAGCGATTTTGCTGTGCAGTTCAGGATGGCTGTTCAGCAGCAGCGCGACGTTGGTTTGCGGTCCCGTTGCCACCAGGGTGACGGGTTCCGCGCTCTCGCGCAGCACCTTTGCCATCAGCTCCACGGCGGTGCAGCTTTGCGGCGTGAAGCCAGGTTCCGGCAGCGCCGGACCGTCCAGCCCGCTTTCGCCATGCACGTTATCCGCAATAATTAATTCACGCATCAGGGGCTTGAGGGCGCCGCCGGCGACAGGAATATCCGTGCGCTTGAGCAGCGTCAGCATGCGCAAAACGTTACGCAGGGTTTTATCCGGCGTCTGGTTTCCGGCAGAAGAGGTGACGGCTTTGACGTCGAGCTCGGGGGAGGCAAGTGCAAGGACGAGCGCGATCGCGTCATCATGACCCGGGTCGCAATCGAAAATTATAGGTTGTGCCATAGCGTTCTCCATTCATAGCGTTATTTTGTGACAAGGTTAACGCTGCAATGGGGCACCGACGAGAAGAAGTGAGCGAAAGCGTGAGGCAGTGCGCAATCCGCAGATTGCGCACTGAGAAGGTTAGTGCAGGATTTTCGCGAGGAAATCTTTCGCACGTTCCGATTTCGGGTTGGCGAAGAATTCCTCTTTCGGGGAATCTTCGACAATTTTCCCTTCGTCCATGAAGATCACGCGGTTGGCCACCTTGCGGGCGAAGCCCATTTCATGGGTCACCACCATCATGGTCATCCCTTCGTGCGCCAGCTCGACCATCACGTCCAGCACTTCGTTGATCATCTCCGGATCGAGCGCCGACGTGGGCTCATCAAACAGCATGGCAACCGGATCCATGCACAGCGCGCGGGCGATCGCCACACGCTGCTGCTGGCCGCCAGAAAGCTGCGCCGGGAACTTATCGGCATGCGCAGAGAGGCCAACGCGTTCCAGGAGCTTCAGGCCTTTCTCGCGCGACGCTTTTTTATCACGCTTGAGCACTTTCACCTGGGCCAGCGTCAGGTTCTCAATAATGGAGAGGTGAGGGAACAGCTCAAAATGCTGGAACACCATACCAACGTGAGAGCGAAGCTGGGCAAGATTGGTTTTCTTGTCGTTGACTTTGGTACCGTTGACGACGATCTCGCCCTGCTGGACCGGCTCCAGACCATTGACGGTTTTGATCAGCGTCGATTTACCGGAACCGGACGGTCCGCACACCACTACCACGTCGCCTTTTTTCACTTCGGTGGAGCAGTCGGTCAGCACCTGAAAGTGCCCATACCATTTAGAAACATTTTTCAGGGAAATCATTGTACCGTCCTTTTCTTCAGCCAGCTGACCAACAGCGACGCGCTTAAACTAATCACAAAATAGACCGCTCCCGCAAAGAGCACCATCTCAACCTGCGTACCATCACGCTCACCGATGGTGGACGCGGTACGGAAGAAGTCTGCCAGGCTCAGCACGTAGACCAGGGACGTATCCTGGAACAGCACAATTCCCTGGGTCAGCAGGAGCGGAACCATGGCGCGAAACGCCTGCGGCAGAATAATGAGCTGCATGGACTGCCAGTGCGTCATCCCCAGCGCCAGCGCGGCGCTGGATTGCCCGCGGGAGATGCTCTGAATGCCTGCACGGATAATCTCCGAGTAGTAAGCGGCCTCAAACATTGAGAACGCCACCATCGCCGAGATCAGACGGATATCGGTTTTTGGCGACAGCCCCAGCACGTTTTGCAGGAAGCCGGGCACAATCAGGTAAAACCACAGCAGCACCATTACCAGCGGGATGGAGCGGAACACGTTAACGTAGGCGGTCGCAAACCAGGCGAGCGGCTTAAAGCTCGACAGGCGCATAACGGCCAGCAGGGTGCCCCAGACGATACCGACGATAATGGCAATGACGGTGATTTTTAAGGTAATCATCAGTCCATCAAGCAGGTAAGGCATGGATGGAACGATAGAACTCCAGTCAAATTCGTACATTATTTGCCCCCCATGTTGCCCGGCAGGCGAATTTTGCGTTCAACCAGGTTCATCACCAGCATGATGAAAGCGTTAATCAGAACGTAGGCGAGCGTGATCGCGGTGAAGGATTCCCACGCGTGAGCGGAGTAATCCAGCAGCTTGCCCGCCTGCGCGGCCATATCAACCAGGCCGATGGTCGAGGCGATGGCCGAGTTTTTCACCAGGTTCATCATCTCGGAGGTCATCGGTGGAACGATGACGCGGTAGGCGTTAGGCAGCAGCACGTAGCGGTAGGTTTGTGGCAGGGTTAACCCCATCGCCAGACCCGCATTTTTTTGTCCGCGGGGTAATGACTGAATGGCGGCACGCACCTGCTCGCAAACGCGCGCAGCGGTAAACAGCCCCAGACACATCATGGAGGAGACAAAGAACTGCACATTCGGATCCAGTTCCGACTTGAACCACATGCCAATATTTTCCGGCAGCAGTTCCGGGATAACCAGATACCAGGTAAAGAACTGCACGATCAGCGGAACGTTACGGAACAGTTCCACGTACAGGGTGCCGAGTGTTGAAAGAAAACGGTTAGGGACGGTGCGCAGAATACCGAACAGAGAACCGACAAGAAACGCGATGATCCACGCCGTTATCGATAATGCCACGGTGACCTGAAAGCCGCTCCACAGCCAGCCAAGATAGGTGGTGTTGCCGAACGGGGCTTGTTGCAGGAATATGCCCCAGTTCCAGTCGATTGACATAATAAACTCCAGAAAAAAAAGGGTAGCAGCGCTACCCTCGAAGATTGGTGAGAAGCTCATTTTTCGCGCTGAGTGGGGAACGACCACTCAACGTATAGTCTGTCCATGCTTCCCGACAATCGAGAGGGCAGGAGATCCCGCCCCTGTTGTTCTAATTAGTTAAGAGCCTTGTCATTTGGAGATTTGAACAGCGCTTTCATGTCGTCTGACAGTTCAAAATTCATGTTCAGGTTTTTTGGTGGAATCGGGTTCTTGAACCATTTGTCGAACCATTTTTCCGCTTCGCCTGAGGTCTGCACCTGGGCGATGGTGTCATCGATCAGCTTTTTGAACTGCGGATCGTCTTTACGCAGCATACAGCCGTAGGCTTCTTTCGACTGCGCGGTACCGACGATATCCCAGTTGTCTGGTTTCTTCGCTTTCGCACGCTCGCCTGCCAGTAGGGCGTCGTCCATCATAAACGCGACGGCACGACCGCTTTCCAGGGTACGGAAGGAGTCGCCATGGTCTTTCGCGCTGATGATGCGCATATCCATTTTCTTCTCGTCGTTCAGCTTGTGCAGCAGCACTTCAGACGTGGTCCCGGAGGTGACAACGACCGCTTTCCCTTTCAGGTCAGCGAAGTCTTTGATCTCACCGCCTTTCTTCGTCAGCAGGCGGGTGCCCACAACAAAGATGGTGTCGGAGAAGGCAGCCTGCTTCTGACGCTCGAGGTTGTTGGTGGTGGAGCCACACTCGAAGTCAAAGGTGCCGTTTTGCAGCAGCGGAATACGGTTCTGTGAAGTGATGGGGATCAGCTTCACCTGCAGGTCAGGTTTGTTCAGCTTTTTCTTCACAGCTTCAACGATGGCGTTGGAGTAATCCTGTGAATAGCCCACGACTTTTTGCGTGTTGTCGTAGTAAGAGAACGGGACAGAAGATTCACGGTGGCCGACCACGATAACGCCGTTTTTGGCAATCTTGTCGAGAGTGCTGCCTGCTGCCGGAGCGTCTTCAGCGTGAACCACGCCTGCGGACATCCCCAAAACCAGCATTGCTGTGGCCAGTTTACGTAATTGCATACCCAACTCCTTTTTTATCAGCGCCAGCGACGCATTGATACCCATTGTGATGTTGTTATATCTCGCGCAATGCGAGTGCAGTGTTATGCAAGCTTGTTAACATTTAGTCTGGCTTAATGTAAAGATTTTGCTGCGTTATTGTTTATTTTTGCGAAGCACGCCGCACCATTCAGAGGCAAATATCTCCCGTTGCACCGTTTCGGTGCTACCGATGATCTACGCTGGTGCGACAAAGTTGCACAGTAAGCCAAACTGCGTTCACCTGAATAAACAAAGCAATAGGCGTGCCAGAATTGAAGTCTGGAGAGAATTGCCGAGTGGCGCTAACGCTTACCCGACCTACAAAAGCGAAACAGTAGGCCGGGTAAGCGTCAGCGCCACCCGGCAGGAAGAGGAGGGATTATCGACGACGCTGGCGCAGGCTCATCAGCACCGCGCCAAAGCCGAACAGCGCGGTCAGGATCCACAGCGGCCAGTTGCCGGTGCGGGCGTACGGCGTCAGCCCGGTGGTAGGCGTGACGTTGGTGGTCAGCACTTCTCGGGTGAACTGTGGGATCATGGCCTGGATTTCACCCTGCGGACCAATCACGGCGGTGATGCCGTTGTTGGTGCTGCGCAGCAGCGGACGGGCCAGCTCCAGGGAGCGCATGCGTGCCATCTGGAAGTGCTGCCACGGGCCGATTGATTTACCAAACCAGGCATCGTTAGAGATGGTCAGCAGATAGTCCGTATCCGGGCGGAAGTTATCGCGCACCTGCTCGCCGAGAATGATTTCGTAGCAGATGGCCGCCGTCAGGGCTGCGCCGTGCGCATGCAGCTGAGGCTGAACGTACGGTCCGCGGCTGAAGGAGGACATCGGCAGATCGAAGAACGGGGCCAGCGGGCGAAGAATTGACTCCAGCGGCACAAATTCACCAAACGGCACCAGGTGGTTCTTGTTGTACCGATCGGTGGAGTGGTAGCTGTATTCGCTGTCTTTGCCGAGCGTAATGATGGTGTTGTAGGTGTCGTAGCGGTTCTGCTGATTCAGACGCGCATCGACAATGCCGGTGATCAGCGTACTGCCACGCGAGAGCAGCAGGTCGTTCATCATGTTGAGGAACGGCTGCTGGTTGATCTCCAGATCGGGAATAGCAGACTCCGGCCAGATAATCAGCTGCGATTTACCCATCACCTCTTCGGTGGCGTTGGCGTAGATCTTCAGCGTATTCAGCAGTTCTTTCTCGTCCCACTTCATCGACTGCGGGATATTCCCCTGCACCATGGAGACCTGCATGGCGCGCGCGGGCTCCGGCGTGAACCACTGGATATAGCGCAGCGGGAAGGGCAGGGCGAACAGCACCAGCGCCACAGCCAGCGGTTTCCAGCATCGTGAAACCAGCGCTAATACCAGCAGGCCGCTAACGACCATCAGCAGGAAGTTAATGGCCTCAACGCCCATGACCGGCGCCAGGCCTTTCAGCGGGCCGTCAATCTGACTGTAGCCGAACTGCAGCCACGGGAAGCCGGTCAGCACCCAGCCGCGCAGGAATTCCGTGATCTGCCAGACCACCGGCGCGGCAATGGCGACGCGCAGCCAGGTGGTTTTGGGCCACAGGCGAGAAAGGATGCCGGCGAACAGACCGGTATAGAGCGAGAGATACGCGGCGAGCAGTACCACCAGGAAGACGTTTACCGGGCCCGGCATACCGCCAAACTGCGCGATGCTGACGTAGACCCAGTTAATCCCTGAGCCAAACAGCCCCAGTCCCCAGAAGTAGCCAATAGCGGCAGCCTGTACCGGACGACGGTTCAGGGTCAAACCCTGAAGCCCCATCAGGGAGAGAACGGCCGCAGGCCAGATATCGTAAGGAGAAAAAGCCAGCGTACCGCTGGCTCCGAGTAACAGCGCCAGCAGCAAACGGACGCGCTGGCGTTCAAGCAATGGGGCAAATGCCATTTACATTAATCTTCCAGTTTTGGCACCGGTGAGTCGTCCGGCGTTCTGACGTGAACCTGTATAATACGTCGGCTGTCGGCCATGGCTACTTTGAACTGGTAACCGTCGATGTCAACGGTCTCTCCGCGCGCCGGGAGGTGGCCAAAGGCCTGCATCACCAGCCCGCCAATGGTATCGACCTCTTCATCGCTGAAGTGGGTCCCGAAGGCGTCGTTGAAGTCCTCAATGGAGGCCAGCGCCCGCACGGTCCAGGTGTGGCGGCTGAGCTGACGGAAGTCGATATCCTCTTCTTCGTCATACTCATCTTCGATTTCGCCCACGATCAGCTCAAGGATATCCTCGATCGTGACCAGACCGGAGACGCCACCAAATTCATCAATAACAATCGCCATGTGGTAACGCTGAGAGCGAAACTCTTTCAGCATCCGATCCACACGTTTACTTTCCGGCACAACCACGGCCTGGCGTAACACTTTTTCCATGCTGAAGGCTTCGGCATCGCTGCGCATAAACGGCAGCAGATCTTTCGCCATCAAAATCCCTTCGATGTGATCTTTGTCTTCGCTGATGACCGGGAAACGCGAGTGGGCGGATTCGATGATGACATCGAGACACTCGTCCAGCGTCTGGTTACGTTTCAGGGTGATCATCTGCGAGCGGGGAATCATGATATCGCGAACGCGCTGGTCGGCGATGTCCATAACCCCTTCGAGCATTTCGCGCGTATCTTCGTCGATAAGGTCGTTTTGCCCGGAATCACGAATCAGCTCCAGCAGTTCATCACGGTTTTTCGGTTCGCCGTGGAAAAGCTGGTTCAGAATGAGGGAGAAAAATCCCTTTTTACTGGTTGTCGTGTCGCTACTGTGTGAATTGTCGTCGCTCATGGCGTTTGTTAAGGGTTCTCTTGTTAGTTCAATGTTTACCGCCACGCGATGTCCTTTCGTGGCGGCAGGGGAGTCAGTCCGGTGACTGACTATTCTTTCTCGGCAATGTACGGATCCTCATAGCCCAGAGCAAGCATTATCTCTGTCTCGAGGGACTCCATCTCTTCCGCTTCGTCGTCTTCAATATGATCGTAGCCGAGCAGATGCAGGCTGCCGTGTACCACCATGTGCGCCCAGTGGGCTTCAAGAGGTTTCTGCTGCTCTTTAGCTTCCTGTTCAACCACCTGGCGGCAGATGATCAGATCGCCCAACAGCGGCATCTCGATGCCCGGCGGGGCTTCGAACGGGAAAGAGAGCACGTTGGTCGGCTTATCTTTCCCGCGATAGGTCAGGTTAAGCTCATGGCTTTCTGCTTCATCCACCAGGCGAATCGTGACTTCTGATTCTTCCTGAAACTGGGGGATAACGGCATCCAGCCATTTCTGAAACTGTGCCTCATCTGGCATGCCGGAATTGTCTTCACAGGCCAGCTGTAAATCGAGGATCACCTGACTCATTTCTGTTCTTGCTCCTGCGCTTCGCGCTTACGTTCTGCGGCCACTTCGGCCTTACGCTTCTGATCTGCCTCTTCCCAGGCTTCATAAGCGTTAACGATACGCGCGACCACCGGGTGGCGTACCACGTCTTCACTGTGGAAGAAGTTAAAGCTGATTTCATCGACCTCGGCCAGCACTTCGATGGCGTGGCGCAGGCCCGATTTGGTGCTGCGCGGAAGATCGATCTGCGTGACGTCGCCGGTAATCACCGCTTTCGAGTTAAAGCCAATACGCGTCAGGAACATTTTCATCTGTTCGATGGTGGTGTTCTGGCTCTCATCGAGAATGATGAACGCATCGTTCAGCGTACGGCCGCGCATGTAGGCGAGCGGGGCCACTTCGATCACGTTACGCTCAATGAGCTTCTCGACCTTCTCAAAGCCCAGCATTTCGAACAGCGCATCGTATAAAGGACGGAGATACGGGTCGACCTTCTGGCTCAGATCGCCAGGCAGGAAGCCCAGTTTTTCACCGGCTTCAACGGCAGGGCGGGTCAGCAGGATACGCCGGATTTCCTGACGCTCCAGCGCATCGACCGCCGCGGCAACGGCCAGATAGGTTTTACCCGTACCCGCCGGCCCCACGCCGAAGGTGATGTCGTGGTCGAGAATATTGGCGATATACTGCGCCTGGTTTGGCGTACGCGGCTTGATGACGCCACGCTTGGTCTTAATGTTGATTGCCTTGCCATAATCCGGCACGCTCTCCGCGCTCTGCTCAAGCACGCGCGCCTCTTTAATGGCGAGGTGAATCTGCTCCGGTTCGATATCCTGAATTTCGCCGCGCATGGGGGAGGTGTCGACATACAGGCTACGCAGAATGTCCGCAGCGGCGTTGACGCAGATAGGGCGTCCGGTGAGTTTGAAATGATTATCGCGACGATTGATTTCGATACCCAGACGTCGCTCCAGTTGTTTGATGTTGTCATCAAACGGCCCGCACAGGCTCAGCAGGCGAGCGTTGTCTGCTGGCTCAAGGCTAATTTCACGCGTATCTATGTTCAAACTGTTCCTCTTTGATTGATTAACTGACCCGCTGCCACACGGCGCAATAAAACGGTCATTACCGAAATTATTCACGCCACAGAATAAAGGCGCAAGCGTTGCGGAAGATATTGGGGGCGATGAGAGGAAATACAAGGCCTGCCAAAGCGGCAGGCCTGAAGGATTATGGCTGGTAAATCCCAACGCCAGAATCGTTTTCTTTGCGGGTACGCGAGATCACGGATTCCGGTGACTCTGCGATACGCAGGCCCATTTCGTCTTCGGTGCGGACCACTTTCGCGCGCAGCGAGTTGGTCAGCACTTCGACAATCTCGACGTCCACAAATTTACCGATCATATCCGGGGTGCCTTCAAAGTTCACCACGCGGTTATTTTCCGTACGACCAGAGAGTTCCATAATGCTCTTGCGGGAAGTGCCTTCCACCAGAATGCGCTGTACGGTACCGAGCATGCGGCGGCTCCAGGCGTTAGCCTGCTGGTTGATGCGCTCCTGCAGAATATACAGACGCTGCTTTTTCTCTTCTTCCGGTACATCGTCAACCATATCGGCCGCCGGTGTTCCTGGACGCGCAGAGAAGATGAAGCTGTAGCTGACGTCAAAGTTCACTTCGCCGATGAGCTTCATGGTGCGCTCGAAGTCTTCTGCGGTTTCGCCAGGGAAGCCGACGATAAAGTCGGAGCTAATCTGGATATCCGGACGTGCTTCACGCAGCTTACGGATGGTGGATTTGTACTCCAGCACCGTATGGGGACGGCCCATCAGGTTCAGCACGCGGTCAGAGCCACACTGAATCGGCAGGTGCAGGAAGCTCACCAGCTCTGGCGTATCGCGATAAACGTCAATGATGTCATCGGTAAATTCCATCGGATGGCTGGTGGTAAAGCGAATGCGGTCGATGCCGTCAATCGCGGCCACCAGACGCAGCAGCTCAGCAAAGCTGCCGGTCGTGCCGTCGTAGTTCTCACCGCGCCAGGCGTTAACGTTCTGGCCCAGCAGGTTCACTTCGCGCACACCCTGCGCGGCAAGCTGCGCGATTTCAAACAGAATGTCATCTGCCGGGCGGCTGACCTCTTCACCACGGGTGTACGGCACCACGCAGTACGTGCAGTATTTGTTACAGCCTTCCATGATGGAGACGAAGGCGGTCGGGCCATCGGCACGCGGCTCCGGCAGACGGTCAAATTTTTCGATTTCCGGGAAGCTGACGTCAACGACCGGGCTACGGTTGCCACGAACCTGATTGATCATCTCAGGCAGACGGTGCAGGGTCTGAGGGCCAAAGACAATGTCCACATACGGGGCTCTCTGGCGGATCAGCTTGCCTTCCTGCGACGCGACGCAGCCGCCCACGCCGATGATCAGGTCCGGATTTTTTCGTTTGAGAAGTTTCCAGCGGCCTAACACGTGAAAGACTTTTTCCTGCGCTTTTTCACGAATTGAACAGGTGTTCAGCAGCAGCACATCGGCTTCTTTCGCATTTTCAGTCAGCTGGTATCCGTGGGTGGTATCCAGCAGATCGGCCATCTTGGATGAATCGTATTCGTTCATCTGACAGCCCCAGGTTTTTATATGGAGTTTTTTAGTCATCGACTTGCTCAGCTCAGGATTGCAAGCCGCGTATTGTAATGCTTTGGTGGGGTTGTGACCAGTATGAAGGTTATGTGTCTCAGGACCGCAAAAATCCGGTAAACTTAAGGGATTCTCCAATAAGGAAAATTGACCATGACACTCCAACACACCGAAGTTGCCGTTGTCGGCGGCGGTATGGTCGGCGGCGCGCTGGCGCTGGGGCTGGCGCAGCAGGGATTTGAGGTAACGGTAATCGAACAGGCGGCTCCGCCAGCCTACGATCCCGCCAGCAAACCGGACGTGCGCATTTCTGCGATCAGCGCGGCATCCGTCGATCTGCTGCGCGGGCTGGGCGTCTGGGAGGGAGTGCAGGCGATGCGCGCGCACCCTTACAGCCGCCTCGAAACCTGGGAGTGGGAAAATGCCCACGTCGCGTTTGATGCCGCTGAGCTAAAGCTGCCGCGCCTGGGGTATATGGTGGAA
The DNA here is from genome assembly GCF_000612205.1 of Enterobacter sp. 5-4. NCBI lineage: Bacteria > Pseudomonadati > Pseudomonadota > Gammaproteobacteria > Enterobacterales > Enterobacteriaceae > Enterobacter > Enterobacter sp. 5-4. Next base: position 375,723 of record NZ_JFHW01000022.1, read on the forward strand.
AACAACGTGCTCCAGCGGGCGCTCTGGCAGGCGCTGGAGGCGCATCCGAAGTTGACGCTGCGCGTGCCTGCGTCGCTTAAGGCGCTGCATCCTCACGGGAGCGGCTATCTACTGACGCTCGACAGCGGCGATGAGCTGGCCGTGAAGCTGGTCATCGGGGCGGACGGCGCTAACTCGCAGGTCAGACAGATGGCGGGGATCGGGGTTCATGCCTGGCAGTATGAACAGTCCTGTATGCTGATTACCGCCGAGTGCGAGAATGCGCCGGGTGAAAGCACCTGGCAGCACTTTACGCCGAACGGCCCGCATGCCTTTTTACCGCTGTTTGATAACTGGGCGTCGCTGGTGTGGTACGACAAACCGGCGCGCATTCGTCAGCTGCAGGGGATGAACATGGAACAGCTGCAGCGCGAGATCCTGCTGCACTTCCCGAGCCGTCTGGGGCACGTCACGCCGGTCGCCGCCGGGGCGTTCCCACTCACGCGCCGTCATGCGTTGCAGTATGCCCGCGCAGGCTTAGCCCTGGTGGGGGATGCGGCACACACCATTCATCCGCTGGCCGGGCAGGGCGTGAACCTGGGATATCGTGACGTCGATGCCCTGCTGGATGTCCTGGGCAGCGCCCGCGGACACGCGGAAAACTGGGCCAGCCATCAGGTGCTGAAGCGTTATCAGACGCGACGTATGGCGGATAACTTCATCATGCAGTCGGGGATGGATCTGTTCTATGCGGGGTTCAGCAATGACGTAGCGCCAGTGCGTATTCTGCGTAATATAGGCCTGATGGCAGCGGAACGTGCCGGTGGCCTGAAGCGTCAGGCCCTGAAGTACGCTCTCGGACTCTAAACTTTTTTCCCTCTCCCCGTGGGAGAGGGCCAGGGTGAGGGCATCAGGCCGCACAATTCTGTACAAAAACAAAAAAGCCCGCAGAGCGGGCTTGTTTGTTTTAAGTGGCTGGGGTGCAGGGATTCGAACCCCGGAATGCTGGTATCAGAAACCAGAGCCTTACCGCTTGGCGACACCCCAATTGCGTTAAACAAGCTGCTTAACGACTTTGTAAATTGGCTGGGGTACGAGGATTCGAACCTCGGAATGCCGGAATCAGAATCCGGTGCCTTACCGCTTGGCGATACCCCAACAATTTGTTTCATTACCGAAATCGATCGATAATCTCAATTTGGTGGCTACGACGGGATTCGAACCTGTGACCCCATCATTATGAGTGATGTGCTCTAACCAACTGAGC